>DGEF01000082.1:2858-9665 GCA_002385805.1 Peptococcaceae bacterium UBA3933 | reverse complement strand
TAAAAAAGAGGTGAAAAAAATGATTAAAAGGGCTGATGAATTAAAAAAAGTATTAGCAGAAAATTTCAGAGGCGGTAAAGGTCAAGTAGAAATGCTTCATCTTTTAGACCCGGAGAAAAATGAATTTAACGGAAAGGGCAGACTTTTCGCCAAAAACACCCTAAAACCAGGAACATCAATAGGATTACATAAACATGAAGGTGATTTCGAGATTTATTTTATACTTAAAGGAGAAGGGGCTTATAATGATAACGGAAATATGATAACGGTAAAAGCCGGTGATGTAACTTATACCGGAGATGGGGAAAGTCATTCTATTGAAAATATAGGTGATACTGATTTAGAATTTATTGCTTTGATTCTCTACAGTTAGTAACTTTTTGGAGATGAAATATATGGTAGATAAAGAATTTTTGGCTGATGAGGCTAAAAGAATAGCAATGAACTATTTTAAAGAAGGTTTAAATTGCGCAGAGTGTGTTCTACAAGCAATTATTGATGTGGGATTAATAAAAGATTTTCCTAAGGATATTGTGGCTTTAGCCACAGGTTTCGGAGGGGGCATAGGCTTATCAGGGAATCTCTGTGGTGCCTTATCAGGGGCCGTTCTGGCTGTTAGCTGTATTCATGGAAGAAAAAACCCTCTTGCTAAAGAAAATCCCAAAGAAAGGATCTTAGAACTGGATGGTGAACGGGGGGTTTATAGACTGTTTAATAATTTGCCCCGGGAATTTAAAGAACAATTTGGAGATGTTAATTGCGGAAAAATAGTAGAACCTTATGATTGGCAGAGCAAGGAACGTAGGAAAAATTGCCATAACATAATCGGTGAAAGTGCAAAATTAGCCGTTAAATGGATATTAATCGGGAATGAAGAGGGTTTTACACAACCTTTTGGCCCCAATGTGGCCGGAATCCAGAATTAAATAAGTTTAACCCGGGGTAAAGGTAAACTCCGGGTTTTCTTATTTGAAAGGCAAAACTAAGTGATAAAAATTAAAAATCTAAATAAAAGGCTTAGTGATGAAATAGTATCTTCCAGGATTATACTTATCCCTAACATGGAAGGAAAGGAAAAAGTACAAAAATCTAACCCGGATTTTTATATTTTAGTTGTATATTGGTAAAACTAGTACTAAAAATTTATTTGAACGAGGTTATACCCTAACATTTAAAACTAAAGCACCTTAATTAAAACTAATTTAAAAAAGGGGAGATAAATATGAATTTAAAAGGAAGTAAAACTTATGAAAATTTAATGAGGGCATTTGCGGGAGAAAGTCAGGCCAGAAACCGTTATAATATTGCTTCTGCGGCTGCAAAAAAGGAAGGATATCATGTAATAGGAGCCGTATTTGACTATACTGCGGACCAGGAGAGGTCTCATGCTAAAGTCTTTTATCAAAAACTAAAAGATTATGCCGGTGATAATATTAGCATTTCCGGGGCTTATCCCGTTGATGTTTATGAGGATACGGTTAAAGCTTTGAGAGCAGCCCAGCATAATGAGTTAGAAGAATGGGATGAAGTATATAAGAATTTTGCCAAAATAGCCAAAGAAGAAGGCTTTACGGAAATTGGAAATGTTTTTGAAAGTATAGCAAAAATTGAAAAAACTCACGCGGATAGATTTGGGAGACTGGCTGATGAAATAGAAAACGGAACAATATTCAAGAGGGATGAAGAAATTGCCTGGATGTGCACTGTATGCGGCAATATTCATGTGGGTAAAGAACCGCCAAAGGTTTGTTATGTATGTCAACATCCCCAAGGATTTTATATGCCATTTGCTGAATCATTTGCTGCAAAATAGTTTTAAAAAGCCTAGAGACAACTCTAGGCTTTAAATATAAGGAAAGTGGTAAAACTTATGAAAAAGCAGTTTTATAAAAATATTAAAATTTTCCAATTGTCTAATATTATTGATAATATACAATTAATTAGGTATATTTAATGAAAAAATAAAAAAATTATAAAAAGAGAGGGTGGTTTTTAAGTGAAAAAATATATTGCACTTATAATGTTTTTGTTATCCCTTTTATTTTTAATTACCGGTTGTAGTGAAAAGGAAATAAGC
The DNA here is from genome assembly GCA_002385805.1 of Peptococcaceae bacterium UBA3933. Classification (GTDB taxonomy): domain Bacteria; phylum Bacillota; class Peptococcia; order Peptococcales; family BICA1-8; genus UBA3933. The sequence continues at coordinate 7,588 of DGEF01000082.1, read as the reverse complement.
AATAATGAGCAGGAGGAAGATGGACTTTCCCTGGATTTGATTGAAGCAATATCAGAAGAGTGGAAGTCATCCGGACACCAATATGCTGTAACTGTTACCGCCGGAAGAGGCATCAATTGTGCAAGATGCCATGACGGAGTAGGGTATGCGGAGCAACTGGCTTATGCTGATGTTGATTTTTTACCGGAACATCAAGCTGGGATTGATTGTCAAGCATGTCATACAGGCTTCGGTAAGGAGCGAATTGATACAGGGTTAGCTGAATTGCCTTTTATGAGTGAGCCTTTTCAAGGGGGTAGTGGGGCTGTCTGTGCTTCTTGCCACAACGGCAATAATAATCCGGATACTTTATTTACCCAATCGGAAGCTGGTGAACTAACAAGATATTCTTACCCACATTATGGAATGAATTCAGCCTTATTAACGGGGCAAGGTGGAATGGAAATTCCGGGAGAGGAATATCTGGTATCAATAGCTCATTCTACTATTGAAGACAGTTGTGTTACTTGTCATATGCCGGTAACCGAGGAGGGCTACAAAAGTCATACTTTTAAGGCTGATCTAAAATACTTTGATCAGACCTGTGGTAGTTGCCATGTTGATCAAACGGAAAAGACCTTTAATATTGGCGGTTTACAAGATGAAATTAAAGAGAAACTGAATAAATTGGAAAAAGCGATTTTGGATGCTACCGGAGCGGTAAAAATTGAAACCGGTGGTGGAGCTTTCACTTATTATGATGCCCAAGGCAATGTAATAACTGATATTCCTCATGAGGCTTATGTGGCAACTTACAATTGGAGACTGGTAGCTGAAGATGGTAGCTTTGGTGTACACAATCCCTTGTATGCAAAATCACTTTTAGAAAAGTCCTATAATTATTTAACAGGAGAAGATTTGTAATTATGGGTAATAGGTGGAGGTGATTTTATGAAGAAAATGACCAGAAGAGAGTTTCTCAGATATTCCGGACTAACAGGTCTGTTAATTCTTTCAGGTAAAGGAGTTAGTTTAGTCGGACTGGCAGATACTTTAGAAGCCGGAGAAACCCAAGTAAATCCTTCTAATGCAAAGGTTAGATACGGTATGTTTATCGATTTGGAAAAATGTATTGGTTGTAATGCTTGTACTATGGCTTGTATTAAAGAAAATCAGTTGCCGGAGGGCATAACTCCTAATAGGGTATTAAAAATGAAAATCGGTGAAGGGGATAATGTTCGGGAATATTATCAGCCGATATTATGTATGCATTGTGAAAATCCTGTTTGCGCCAATGTTTGTCCGGTAAAGGCTACCTATAAACGGGAAGATGGAATAGTTGTTCAAGATAACACGAAATGCATTGGTTGTAAATATTGTATGCAGGCTTGTCCTTATAGGGTAAGAATGTTTAATAAAAAACCACCTTTTTCTTATAAAAAGAAACATCCAGGAGGAGTACATGTGGGAGGTACGGTTATTAAATGTACCTTCTGCAAGCATCGGATCGATGCAGGTAATATTTCCACAGCTTGTTGTGATTGGTGTCCTACAGGAGCCAGGGTTTTTGGTGATTTAAATGACCCGGAAAGTAAAATATCAAAACTGATCCGGCAGAGAAACGGAGTTCAATTACAAAAGGAGAAGCTAACGGAACCACAGGTTTATTATGGGCTTATCGGACGATAATGGGTAAAGGGGGTAGGAACAATGACCCGTAAAAATTATAGTTCCAAGTTATTATTGGGCCTGTTTGTATTAATAGTTTTTTTAGGTGTAGCAGTTTATTCTGCAGGCAGAGTTATTATTCAAGGTCAGACTGTTTATGGGTCCACAGACCTGGTAGGTTGGAATATGCTGATAGCAGCTTATACTTTCATGGCCCTTACAGCAAGTGGGTTGTGTCTAACCGCAAACTTTTTCGAAGTTTTGGAAATTCATAGATTTCAACTTTTGCAGAAAAGAGCCCACTTCCTTGCAATTTCCTTGCTAGTACCTGCATTAGGTATGCTTTCCATGGAACTAGGAAGATTTGACAGAGTTATCTATTTTATACTTTCACCTAATTTCAGTTCTCCCATGTGGTGGATGGGCAGTATCTACGCAGTATATCTAGGGCTGTTATTTTTTGAATTTTGGGCAATTCACAATAACTATAAGAAGATTATGAGAGCAACTTCTATTATTACTTTAATATTTGCGGTAGCTGCAACAAGTATATTAGGTAGTATCTTTGGGGTAATTTTGGATAAAACCTTATGGTTTGGCAGTGGAACTCCTGTATTTTTTGTCTTTTCTGCAGTAGTTTCCGGTCTTGCAGCCATGATTGCCGGAACAATTTTAACTTACAGGTTAAGCAATCAGTCTATGAGCCAGGAACTTCAACAGGCGATTAAAGAGCTTTCTGTTATATTAACTGTATTTTTGGGAATAGCCTTGGTCTTTACCGTTTGGAGGCTGATTACAGTTTCTTATGCACGGGTACCTGATGCATCATTTGTTACCGGAAGTCCTTATGGATTTCAATTTTGGGTACTTTACCTTGTAGTTGGATTAATAATTCCTTTTATTATTTTATTAAAAGCCTATGATAAAGAAAAAACCATAAAAAAAGCGAATCACTTGTCAATAGCCGGACTTATGGTTCTAATCGGTATGTATGTAGACAAACACATTTTTGTAATTAGCGGTCAATTTAATCAACCTTTTAATATCCCTCTGGGAACATACACCAGCACATTAACAGAGTGGGGTATTTTCCTTGGAGCTATAGCTGCTTCCATTATGATTTATTTATTCGGAGAGGAAAAACTAAGGTTAGAAAATAGGGTAAAAATGAAAAACACTAAATCGGCGGACACACCCCAAAGGGATCGTTACAATGATGTAGGCATTGTGTAAAATAATCAGGAGATATTTGACTCCAGAGGGCTGGCTCTTTGGTAAATTTTTACTTTTTAACGTATCGCTTAATTTTTCAGGAAGATAAAGAAGTCTGGACAAAAGTAAAAAAATTTTCCACTCAAAAGAAAAAGAGAGTGCCGGTAACTATATAAGGTAGTTAGGCGACACTCTCTTCTTATTTTGTGTTTTGACCATCAGATATGATCGGATTTATGGAAAAGAGTATTTAACGCTGTACTAAATTATAAAAGAATGTAGCAACTCTAGCCAAAATTTTATCATTTTTTAAATCTACCGCCTTATGCATGCATAACTCATGGCAGCACATGCATTCTATACATTTTTGATAATCAATTTCTTTGGTTTCAATATTAATAGCTTTTACCGGGCAACTCTCTACACAAACATTGCAGTTTCGGCATTTGTTTCTATTGACCTTAGGTCTGGCCTGAAAGAAATCAATTACTTTAATTAAAAATTTATGATTTCTTTTCTTTGAACTTCGAAAACGCTTAGGTAGCTTAAATTTTTCCAGCCTGGGAACGGACTCATAATCACCTTTTAAAATAATATTCTCAAGTTTGCTTTCCCCTAATTTTCTTTTCTGAGCTGTTTTCAATATGGGAACGTCGGCTATCTCCATACCCAACATATGAATCGCCACCGTATCAAGAGCTAAAGGATCTTCACTTATTAAAATCTTATTCGCCTGATAAACTTCACCGGCGGTTGGGCCCTCTCCTTGCATTGCTGTAACTCCATCCATAATATGCAGGTGAAACTTAGCTCCTCGATGAATATCAACAATCACCTGGCCAAAATCTTCCGGACTGGGTGCCATTTTATGATATTTGGCTTTTCTTAACCCCGGTACACATCCAAAGACATTCTTAACAGCACCTGTATAAATTGCTGCGGAATGGGTTTTAAACTTCGGAACATTTATGACTACATCTGCATCGAATAACGGTTTGGCCAGATACATTTTTTCCTGGGAATTACTTTCGGCCTTTACTTCTACAACACCCTCCTTATCGAAGTTTTTGATAACAGCCCCTTCTTCTAGAGCAATCTTTTCATAACCTGTTACCTTAAAACTTCTGGCTGTTGGCGCCATACCTCCTATGGCTCCGCCGGAACTGTCTCCTATCCATACGATACAACCTTGTTCCTTTAAAATCCTCACCAAAGCCCGAACAAACTCACAGTGGGTAACCCCGGCCGAATCCGAAGATTTGGGACCAATCATATTGACCTTAAGGAGAACCTTAAAGCCGGGCCGTAAATATTTGTTCCAACCTCCCAGAATTTCTATCCCATTATTAATCTTAGATATTAATTGATTTAACTCATAGCTATTGCATTCCTTGATAACAACCTTGGCCATTTAAAATCAACCCTTTCGCAATTTTTGTGGACACAAATCCTAGAAATCTTAAGCCTTTTGTTTTCGAACAATTTATTAAAACTATATTCCATTTCTTTAAAATATCCTTCTTCGTTTATTCTATAAAAAAATTTTTTAACTAATGATAGGAATATTTAGTGGTTTTCCACCTCATGGCTGGTGGTTCGAAGGCTATGATTTAGGTATTATATTACCAGTTGTCCACAAATATGTTTTCTAGATAAAGCAGATTTAATGTATTTGGCAGAATACCTCCTCTATGAGGATAGTTTGGCGACTTTAGGTATTCTACTAAATGTAAATGCTACTAAAAAGCTTATGAAAAATACCACAAACTCTTAAGTAAAAAAAAATACTCGTTGCAGTACAACGAGTATTTTTGGTGGGCCATCAGGGACTCGAACCCGGGACACCCTGATTAAGAGTCAGGTGCTCTACC
>DGEF01000082.1:0-2664 GCA_002385805.1 Peptococcaceae bacterium UBA3933 | reverse complement strand
GTCAGGTGCTCTACCAACTGAGCTAATGGCCCATATGGAGCCGACGATGGGACTCGAACCCGCAACCTGCTGATTACAAGTCAGCTGCTCTACCAATTGAGCTACGTCGGCAAATTATGGCGAAGCTGTATTTATTTTAGGGACAACATATATAATAACCAATTTTGTCAAGGATGTCAAGAGATGTTGATGGCAACCAGTTTTTAATAAATATGCTATAATTAAATTGATAATTATATATTTAGTAAATTAAATCAATTTAGTATGTTTTTATCAGGAAAATGAATGGAGATGGGTGAAGGTTGTTCATTAATTTTAAAAGAGGTGAAAAAAAGTTACATACTAATAATACAAGCAGAAGCAATACATCGCAAACTTTAAATAAATGGTTAGATTTTCGCTTACAACTATTTTTTGAAGGAATTATAACTGGTCTTTTAGCCGGAGGTGCGGTAATTTCTTATCGCATCTTATTGGATAAATCGGAAAATTTGCGAAATGCTGTTTATTTAATATTAAAGAACGGAGAGTGGAGTTTAACCTTACTGTGGTTTTGTTTTTTAATAGCTATCGGTGTCTTATTAGGTTACTTAGTTAAAAAAGAACCAGACATTAGTGGCAGTGGAGTTTCTCAGGTAAAAGGTATTTTACACGGTTATCTTAAAGTAAATTGGTTTCGAATACTTTATAGTAAATTTTTTGGCGGTGTTTTAGCCATTTTTGGGGGGCTCTCCTTAGGCTTAGCAGGTCCTTCTGTTCAGTTAGGAGCTACTATGGGCCAAGGTTTTAGCAGATTTTTAGGTAGGCTAAGGATTGAAGAAAAATTTTTGATAACCAGCGGGGCCAGTGCAGGTCTTGCCGCTGCTTTTAATGCTCCTTTAGCCGGGGTAATTTTTTCTTTAGAAGAAATGCATAAGAATTTTTCTCACCATGTATTGACTTCGGCTATGGCTGCATCTTTAACTGCTGATTTTCTTTCACAAAGTTTTTTTGGACAAGAACCTTTATTCAGTTTTCCTACTTTATCAACATTTCCTTTAAGAAACTATCCTTACTTAATTATTCTAGGTTTAATAATTGGTATCTTCGGGATTGTTTTTAATATAATATTAATTAAATCCTTAAATATTTACCAAAAAATCCCGTTACCTGTCCATTTAAGACCTGTTTTACCATTAATTATTGCAGGTTTACTAGGTTTTCTTATGCCGGAGGTTTTGGGCGGAGGACATCATATAGTAAACTTATTAAGTACCACAAACTTGCCCCTATTGTTTTTACTAACCCTGCTAATATTAAAATTTATTTTCACCATGGTTAGTTATGGTTCTGGAGTTCCTGGGGGGATCTTTCTACCTTTACTGGTAATTGGTGCTTTAGCGGGGAATATCTATGGGTTTTTAGTCTGTAAATATTTTAACCTTGAACCACAATTTATTAATAATTTTATTATTTTAGCTATGGCAGCTTATTTTACCGCTATAGTTAAAGCACCTATAACCGGAAGTATTCTAATAACGGAACTTACCGGTTCTTTTAGTCATCTATTGGCAATGATCACCGTTTCTATGTCGGCTTATATAATTAGTGAACTAATGAATTCAAAGCCAATTTATGATGTGTTGTTAAACAGAATTCTAAAAAACAAAAACAAAAGTCTATCTGATGAAAATAAGGAAAAAATAATTATAGAGGTTCCCGTATGTTTAGGTTCTAACCTGGAAAATAAATGTATTAAAGATATTCAGTGGCCACCTTCTTGTCTCTTAGTAGGTATAGAAAGGGGAGGACAGGAAATTATTCCTAAGGGTGATACTAAAATTTTTGCAGGGGATTATTTGATTGTATTGACTGATGAAACTGAGGAAGTTTCAACAAGGAAAAAACTGCAGACCTTAGCTTCAGAAAAGACAATTTACTAACAATTATTCAGGAATATTTTTCCACCCTCAGAATAGTTATGTAATGTGAACTAGAGTGAGGAGGGGAAATATGGCTGATAATTTTTTTGAAAAATCGATTTTAAAAAAAATAGATGAATTCATTAATATTGTAATTGAATTAAGTAGCGCAAAAGATGATAACTCTTATATTAGAGAACAAGCTCTCCAAAAAGGGATAGAAATAATCCCCTTAATTTTACATTTTTTAGAAGGAAATGTGGAACATGTAGAAGCCATGTTCCAACAATTAGTAATGCAAAGATTACCGGAACCGAGAATAATCTCTAGTTTTGGTAGTTTTGAAGAAAATCTACATAGCTTTATTAAAGAAGTTGTAGAAACCTTTTTTCAAAATCCGGCAAAGGTTGTTAAAGAATCAGCAAATAACGCTTTAAGTCAGGAAGTAAAAAATCCTGACCTTGAGGAAGAAACTATAGATGATAGTCTCAATGATTTTCAAAACTCCATAAAAAAGGTATTTCCCAATGTAGAAATACTGTATGATTTTAATCTTCGCGGTGAAAAAGTGGATGCTTATATTCCTGAGTTTAAATTAGCCATTGTTGAAAAAAATAAAAACAAAAATTATGCAAAACTAAAATATTTGTGCCAAACTCGTGGGCTTAATTTGATTGAATTGCCTTCAGAAATAAGTAGGAATTATCGACGTTTGCTTCGTTATCTAAAAAGTATAAATAAATATAAAAAGGATTTTTAGACT
>DGEF01000084.1:6027-7887 GCA_002385805.1 Peptococcaceae bacterium UBA3933 | reverse complement strand
CTTTTTGAAACAGGTGTTGCAAAGAAAATCGGTGACACCGTGGTAAGAATCGCCGGTACCAGTGAAATTAAGCTGGCTTTTGGAGTTATGTTCATAGCTGCAGTTTTATCTTCTGTGTTAAGTAATACAGGGACAACTGCTGTTTTATTACCGGTGGCCATTGGTATTGCCAGTTCTGCCGGCTGGAGCCGGGGCAAAGTGTTAATGCCTTTAGCTTTAGCTGCCGGTTTAGGTGGGATGATTACTTTAGTAGGAACACCTCCTAACCTTCTTGTTAACGGTGTTTTAGGTACTGCAGGATTACGTCAATTTGGCTTTTTTGAATTTGCCTATATTGGTATTCCTATAACAGTTGCGGGTATTATCTATCTTTTAACAATTGGCCGTAAGTTAATACCTGATCGTCCTAATCCTCAAGACGAATTTAGTAAAAGTGAGGATGCTGATGTAAAAGAAGTCAGTCCAACTAAACAGTTTATTTCTATAGCTATTTTACTGGGTGTAGTAGTGATAATGACCCTGGATTTAATGCCTCTACACGTAGCTTCCACTTTGGGTGCATTATTACTTGTTATCACCGGTACTTTATCTGAAAAGCAGGCCTATCGTTCTATTGACTGGACTACTATTTTCCTTTTTGCCGGGATGTTAGGACTAGCTTCTGCTATGGAGAAAACCGGTGCCGGAAAATTAGTTGCAGATTTTGTTATTGGTGTTATCGGTGAAGATGCCAGTCCTTATGTAATTATGACAGCGATGTTTTTCTTATCAGCCGGTTTAAGTCAATTTATGTCCAATACGGCTTGTACAGCTCTTTTAGCTCCCATTGGACTAGCTATTGCTAACGGTCTAGGCGCCAGTCCCCATGCTATTTTGATGATGATAGGTATTGCCGCCTCTTGTGCTTTTGCTACACCTGTAGGTACACCACCGAATACTTTAGTTTTAGGTCCTGGTGGTTTCAAATTTGTTGACTATATTAAAGTAGGTGTACCTTTGATAATAATATCTTATATAGTATGTATTATAATAATTCCAATAGTTTGGCCTTTATAAGCCACATAATTAGAAAACAGCGTATCTTTATGATACGCTGTTTTCTAAGATTCAAATGTAATGAATTTCACAAAAAAAATAAAAAAATTTTTAAAGAAGGATTTTTTGATTTGATAGAGAATAATAATATTTGAATCATCATTTAGGGAGAGGTAAAGGGGAGGGGGGGGAAGTATAGAATGGCAGATACTCAACCTACAAACTTATCATCGGAGAACACCGTTTTTATAACCGGTTATGCTAAGCTTCCCTCTGCTATAACTGCAGAAAAGTTGTATGAAGTAGTTGCCATTGGAGTAGAAGTTGATCCTACAACAGGCATAATAGTGGATGCTGACTGTACCTTAGCTACTGAAGTGAGTAGAAAATTTTTTCAAAAAATAACTAAAGGGTATTGTCTTTTTGATGGAATTGAACCCTTAATTTTGCGTTTTGAGACTCGTTATTACGGGAGTGCACGTAAAGCTATCGTTACAGCTTTGAAAATTATGTATCAGAAATGGGAAACTTGTGTTGAGTAAAAATATTAATTAAAAATATTTTATTAAAATTGTTTACAAATTTTTTAAAAATATTATAATAAGTAATGGTGAAGGTATTCATACTGTATTAACCATTTACCTGCCGGTTAAGAAGTCAAACACTTCTTAATAATTAAGTAGGTGAACCTGGTCGGAATATAATACCTGTAAGATGGGTATTGTATTTTTGACTAGGTTTTTTTTTGGAGGAGGTGTTTTTACGGGAAATACTGTATTCCTATCTGGTAAGGCCAGATTAAGTGAAGGTATTACCGCTGAAAAA
>DGEF01000084.1:4979-5769 GCA_002385805.1 Peptococcaceae bacterium UBA3933 | reverse complement strand
CTGATTGTACTTTAAGTACCGATGTAGCAAAAAATTTTTTTAAAAGATTAGTTAATGGTTATTCCTTAAAAAATGGTATAGATCCTTTACTGGAAAAACTTAAACAACGCTATTATGGAGATGTTGATCGCGCTTTAGGAGCTGCTTTGAAAAATATTTATCATGATTACCAATTACTCCAAAAACAATAATAGGAGTAAAAATTTATAAAATATTAATTTATTAATGTAAGGAGGGTGTTACATATGTATGAAGGAAGGATAAGGTGTAAAGAGTTATTAGACAAGGTGGTATCTGCCGATGAAGCAGCACTATTGATTAAAGACGGCATGAATGTAGCCACCAGTGGATTTACGCCTTCCGGTTATCCTAAAGCTGTCCCCTTGGCTTTAGCTAAACAAGCTAAGGAAGGAAGAAAAGTAAAAATTAACTTATGGACAGGAGCTTCCGTTGGGGATGAACTAGATGGTGCTTTATCTTTGGCAGGTGTCATAAATAAAAGACTTCCCTACCAAACCAGCAATGAAATGCGGAAAGCTTTAAATTCTCAACTGGAATCCGGTGTTGTGGAGTACCAAGATCATCATTTAAGTCATACTCCCCAAGAAGTGCGCTATGGTTTCTACGGTAACTTAGATGTAGCTATTATTGAAGCTTGTGCTATAACAGAAGAAGGACACATTGTTCCTACTACTTCCGTAGGCAACAGTCCTACTTTTGTTCAAGAAGCAGATATTGTTATTGTAGAGATTAATACCAGCCAACCTAAAGAATTAGAAGGAATGCATGA
>DGEF01000084.1:0-4708 GCA_002385805.1 Peptococcaceae bacterium UBA3933 | reverse complement strand
TTGAAAAGTGAAGTTGAAGCAGGTCGTTTACCTAAGAATTTACTACCTTTACAATCAGGTGTTGGTTCTGTAGCAAACGCTGTTTTGGCAGGTCTACTGGAATCCGATTTTGAAGACCTGGAATTCTATTCTGAGGTAATCCAAGATTCTGCTATGGACTTAGTGGATGCAGGCAAATTTAAAGTGTGCTCTGGAACTTCCCTGACTCCATCAGAAGAAGGTCTAAAACGCTTTAATGAAAAAATTGATTTTTATAGTAAACGGTTATTACTAAGACCTCAGGAAATCAGTAATAATCCGGAAGTAATTCGCAGATTAGGTCTTATTAGTATAAATACAGCCATTGAAGTAGATATCTATGGTCATGTTAATTCCACTCATATTATGGGAACAAAAATGATGAACGGGATTGGCGGTTCCGGAGATTTTACAAGAAATGCTTATCTTTCCATCTTCACTACACCTTCTACTGCTAAAGGTGGGGAAATCTCCAGTATCGTACCAATGGTTTCTCATGTCGACCATACAGAACATGATGTAAATGTTATTGTTACTGAGATTGGTGTTGCTGACTTGAGAAATAAATCCCCGCGGGAAAGAGCGTTAGAAATTATCAATAATTGCGCTCATCCTGATTTTAAAGATTTATTAATGGAATACTATCAAGAGGCATTAAAAGAAACTAAAGGTGCTCATACACCTCATATCATTGGTAAGTGTCATGACTTCCATAAACGCTTCTTAGAAACAGGTACTATGAAAAGAAAATAATTATTATGTTAAAAGAGTTTTCGATTACTTCTGACTTAAGCTAATTAATAATTTAAAAATAAATTTTCTTAAAAAGAAAGGAGAGTACACATTTATGTATGACAGAGAAAAGCTAGAACAAGGTCTTGCCAGTTATAATGAAGCTTGGCAAAAAAATGTTGAAAAATTAACAGCAAAAGGCGCAAAACCGGAAAGAAAAGAAAAATTTGTAACCGGTTCTGGTGCAGAAGTAAAACAACTTTATACTCCCCTTGATGTGGAAAATATTGACTACGTTACTGATATTGGTTTCCCCGGTCAATATCCATTTACCAGAGGGGTACAACCTAACATGTACAGAGGAAGATTCTGGACAATGCGGCAATATGCTGGTTTTTCTACTGCAGAAGAATCAAATGCCCGTTATAAATACTTATTAGAACAAGGACAAACAGGTCTTTCCGTTGCCTTTGACTTACCTACTCAAATTGGTTATGACTCTGATCATCCCATGGCTGAAGGTGAAGTAGGTAAGGTTGGGGTTGCTATCGACTCCTTAGCTGATATGGAAATTCTATTTGACGGTATTCCTTTAGATAAAGTAAGTACCTCTATGACTATTAATGCTCCAGCTTCTGTATTATTAGCATTTTACATTGCTGTAGCTGAAAAACAAGGTGTAACTCCTGATAAATTAAGAGGTACAATTCAAAACGATATTTTGAAAGAATACGCAGCCAGAGGAACATATATTTTCCCACCTGCTCCTTCAATGCGTTTAATCACTGATATCTTCGAATTCTGTTCTCAAAATGTTCCTAACTGGAATACTATCAGTATTTCCGGTTATCACATTAGAGAAGCAGGTTCTACTGCTGCTCAAGAAGTTGCGTTTACACTGGCTGACGGTATTGCTTATGTTGAGGCTGCAATCAAAGCCGGATTAGACGTAGATACTTTTGCCGGTCGTTTATCCTTCTTCTTTAATGCTCACAATGACTTATTAGAAGAAGTTGCTAAATTCCGTGCAGCTCGCCGCATCTGGGCTAAAATAATGAAAGAACGTTTCGGTGCTAAAAAAGAACGTTCAATGATGTTAAGGTTCCATACTCAAACTGGTGGTTCTACATTAACAGCGCAACAGCCTGATAATAACATTGTACGTGTAACTATCCAAACTCTGGCTGCTGTTTTAGGCGGAACTCAATCCTTACACACTAACTCTAGAGATGAGGCTTTAGCTTTACCAACAGAAGAATCTGTACGTATTGCTTTAAGAACACAACAAATTGTTGCCTATGAAAGCGGTGTAGCTGAAACCGTTGATCCCTTGGCTGGTTCTTATTATGTAGAAGCAATGACCAAACGCATCGAAGAAGAAGCTTGGACTTACATTAAGAAAATAGATGAATTAGGTGGAGCTGTTAAAGCCATTGAACAAGGATATATTCAAAAAGAAATTCAAGATTCTGCTTATGAATATCAAAAAGAAATTGAGTCCGGTAAACGTATTGTAGTAGGTGTAAATAAATTCCAGATCGAAGAAGAACCACCTAAAGGTCTTCTGAAAGTTGATCCAAGTGTAGGTATTCAACAAGCGAAGAAACTGGCAGAAATGAAGGCTAAGAGAGATGGTAACGCTGTTCAAGCTGCTTTAGATGAATTAAGAGAAGCAGCAAAAGGTGATGCTAACTTGATGCCGGTTATCTTAAAAGCTGCTCGTGTTTACGCAACTGAAGGTGAAATTTGTGACGTATTAAGAGATGTATTTGGTGAATATACACCAGTACAAGTACTTTGATTTTTAATTTTTGATTAGATAAGATATAAGGAGGTCACTACGATGGCAGAAAATAAAATAAGAGTATTAGTAGCTAAACCCGGTCTTGATGGTCATGATCGGGGAGCAAAAGTAATTGCCAGAGCTTTCCGGGATGCCGGATTTGAGGTAATTTATACAGGTTTAAGACAAACTCCTGAACAAATTGTAGCCGCTGCAATTCAGGAAGACGTTGATGTTGTTGCTATGAGTTTATTATCCGGTGCTCATAACACTTTAATGCCCAAAGTTGTTAATCTCTTAAGAGAAAAGGGTGCTGGAGATAAATTAATAATCGGCGGCGGTGTTATACCTGATGATGACATTCCTTTCTTAAAAGAAGCAGGTGTTGCCGCAATTTTCACCCCAGGTACTCCTACCCAAGTATGTATAGACTTTGTTAAAGAAAACGTTAAAAAATAATTAATTATAAATATTAAATAAGGTGGTTAAGGAGATGGATTTAGTACAGAAAGTAATCGAAGGCCAACGTCCTGCAATAGCTCGAATGATTACCTTGGCCGAGAATGAAGCTCCCGAAGCCACACAAGCATTACGTCAACTTTATCCTAGTACTGGGAGGGCCTATATTGTTGGAATTACCGGCCCTCCCGGTGCCGGGAAAAGCACCCTTACCGATAAATTAGTTAAAGAATTAAGGAAAAGGGGTAAAACTGTAGGAATAATTGCTATTGATCCTACCAGCCCTTTTACTGGGGGAGCTATTTTAGGAGATAGAATCCGCATGTCGGACCTGGCTTTAGATGATGGAGTTTTTATTAGAAGTATGGGAACTCGGGGCAGTCTTGGAGGCTTATCTAAAGCTACGAGTGCTGCTATTAAAATACTAGATGCAGCTGGGTTTGATTATATATTTATTGAAACAGTTGGAGTCGGACAGTCAGAAGTAGATATTGTAAAGACCGCGGATACTGTCATAGTCGTATCAGTACCTGGTTTGGGTGATGATATTCAGGCGATTAAAGCAGGAATCTTGGAAATTGGCGATTTGTTTGTGGTAAATAAGGCTGATAGAGAAGGTGCGGAGAGGGTTGTAATTGAGCTTAACCAGATGTTAGAACTTAATCCTAATATGGGGGCTTGGTACCCACCCGTATTAAAGGCGATAGCCAGCCAAAATAAAGGAATTGAAGAAATAGTAGAAAATATTAACAAACACGCAGACTTCTTACAAGAATCCGGAGAATTGATGCAACGTCGTAAGGAAAGACTGAGTAATGAGATTTTTGATTTAATTTTAAGACAAGTTTCTTTTAGGATAACCTCAAAACTGAAAGAAGAAAATTTCTGGGAACAGGAATTAGATCAAATTTTAGCCAAAGAAAAAAATCCTTACGATATCGTCCAACGGGTTATAAAAGAAATTTTAGCTTGATAAAATTAGGGTTTTCCCTTATTTTATAATAATTAAAAAGCTTTAAAGGAGGTTGTGATTAGATGAAAGTTTTAAAGGTAGACCATATTGGTATCGCTGTTAAAAATTTAGAAGAAAGCTTAAACTTTTATACAGAGGTTTTAGGCTTGAAAAATGAAGGAATTGAAGTTGTTGAAGAGCAACAGGTAAAGGTAGCCTTTTTGCCTTGCGGGGATAGTGAATTAGAGTTATTAGAATCCACTACTCCTGACGGACCTATCGCTAAATTCATCGAAAAAAACAGAGAAGGTATTCAACACATTGCTTTAAGAGTAGATAACATTGAAGAAGCTCTTGCCTATTTGAAAGAAAAAGGTGTTCGCTTAATTGATGAAAAACCTCGTTATGGTGCAGGGGGAGCCAGAATTGCTTTTCTACATCCCAAAGCAACTAATGGTGTTTTATTAGAATTATCTGAACGCGAATAGTAAGTAGTATAAATTCTTAAATAAGCGAGGGGAGTTTATAAGCATGAGTACTAGATCAAAATTAGAAGATCTCAGGAAAAAAAGCCAACAAATTGAGCTAGGTGGCGGAGAAAAAGCCATTCAGAAACAGCATGAACGCGGTAAATACACAGCTAGAGAAAGACTGGCTATGTTATTTGACGAAGGTTCCTTTGTTGAATTAGATAAGTTTGTTAAACACCGTTGTGTTAACTTTGGTATGGACAAAGTTGAAGCACCCGGTGAAGGTGTTGTTAC
>DGEF01000117.1:8909-9070 GCA_002385805.1 Peptococcaceae bacterium UBA3933 | reverse complement strand
ATAATTCCATGCTTTTCGCCTCCATTTTTTCTCATTTTAAATTATTTACATCATTATTGCAGAGAATAACCTTACAAATTTTTTTCTAAATTTTGATGAATTTGTCGAAATATATCTCACCTTATCCCCCCACATAACCAAATATTTTTTAGGAAATAGTA
>DGEF01000117.1:8428-8775 GCA_002385805.1 Peptococcaceae bacterium UBA3933 | reverse complement strand
TATTTTTTAGGAAATAGTAGATAGGAACGTAGTTCTATTTTAGGAAATTTATTATGAAAATCTTATTTATTTTTTTACATTCTACAGTCATTTTAATTTTCCTTCTTAAAAATTAAAAAAAATTCTATTTTTTAAAAAATTATTTTCATATATGGAAAAATGACAACAAAAAACTGTATAGAATTTTTTCTATACAGTGTTAAAACAAATTCTTAACTATTAAACTTTGGATCTTGTGCACCTCTTTGAAAATCTTTAGGAATAATAATGGTCCCACTTGCTCTACCTACTAATATAGGTTCTTTTAATACGTTTGCCGCGGAACTTGCTAGATTAGGATCGCGGGC
>DGEF01000117.1:5155-8205 GCA_002385805.1 Peptococcaceae bacterium UBA3933 | reverse complement strand
TTTGATTCAATCCAACCGTGATACTCAATGTAATCACCTACATATACAGGTGCTAAAAATTCAACAGAATCATAAGCTCTGAAAAGCCCTTCATCTCCATCGTGGCGGATGGCTAATTCAGTATTAACATCACCGAAATATTTTAACATGGTTGCTCCCGCCACTATATCTCCCGCATAATGAGCATCAGCGGCACTCATTCGCACTCGTAGAATAACCTTTTCCCCAATCATTTTTTCCTCCTAATACTTATTAAATAATATTACTTAAGTTTATAACCTAAATAAGCAGAAAGTTTTTTGGTGGCTTCTTCTAACCCCTCTAAAATATCCATAACTTTGCTAAAATTTAGCCTAACAGATGGCCCACTAACACTTACCGCAGCCACAATTTCGTTATTATAGTTTCTTACAGGCATTGCTACACAAAATAATCCTAAACAAAATTCTTCATCATCTATACTGTAGCCTTGATTTCTTACTCTTTCTAATTCTTCCACAAGTTTATCAATATCAGTAATAGTGTTAGGTGTGTAGCTTTTAAGGGGGGGATCCCCCAATATTTCAATTAATTCACCTTTTGACAATTCGGAAATCAATACCTTTCCCATAGCCGTGGCATGTGCTGGTTCGCGACCGCCCACTTTTAGATTAGCCATCAAGGTAGTTGTTGGTTCAACTTTGGAAATAGTTACTACATCTCCATCTACCCTAACCCCTAAATTTACAGTTTCTTTATATTTATCACATAATTCTTGCAAAATATTTATATCAAAATTATATAAATTCCGTTGTCTGGGAACAATGTTTCCTATTTCAAAAATTCGCCAGCCCAAACGATACTTTGGTGATTCTTGCGTTTTTTCAACATAACCATATGCAACCAGAGTATCTAAAATTCGATGGATAGTACTTTTCCCTATGCCTAATTTTCGGCTTAAATCACTGATACCCAGTCCTTCGTTAACTCCCTCCTTAAATAATATTTCGATAATATCCAAGGCTTTTTCTAATGTCTGTACCGGATATCTTGGAGTATGTTCCGTCTTCAATTTTTTCACTTCTCAACCTCCATCCACAATTATATTCTCATTCTCAGAATGCTTTTCTTCTTTATTTAATAATAGCATATAATATTCTCCAAGAAAAATCAATTTTTGCAAGTTATATTATAAAAAGACCTACTCTATATAAACAGAGTAGATCTTTTTCATTATAACAAACGCCAACCTTCCGGCCGTAGTCTTATTTGGGATTGTTGTGCTTTAGTGAGAACCTCTAAAAGTTGGTCTTTGTCTTGATTTAAGATACCTTTTAAACTTAGATAATTTGAAGGGTGATTGCTACGAAAAACGCACCGGCTTAACTCTATGTTTTCCAGCATTAACTTGGTTTCATTAATCACTTCATCCGGTCTAAGAAGCAGAAATTCTCCTCTTTTGACTTGTGCATAAAGAGCGGTTCCTTCTTCCACCAGTAAAGTCAATAAAGCAAAATACTCCGGGTCAATGGCACTAATCACCCGGGCACTCTCTACAGCATGTTCCTCCCAAAGTTCCCTTCCTCCTAAACCAGAGATAATCATGCAGGAGAGTTTAAAGCCGGCTTGTTTAGCCTTTTGACCGGCTTCAATCATTTGAGCAGGGGTAACCCCCTTCTTTACATTTTCTAAAACCCGGCCACTGCCGCTTTCTACACCCATGTAAAGCATGGTGAGACCTGCTTCTCTTAATGCCTGCAATTCTTTTTCGCTTTTCCCTAAAATGTCCTTAGGTCCGGCATAAGCAGTAACCCGCTCTAAAGCGGGAAATTCCTTATATAACCTTTCCACAATGCTTTTTAATTGTTCAGTTTCCATAGCCAAGACATTACCGTCAGCGAGAAATATTCTTGAAGCAAATGGATAATATTCCTTTGCCCAGCTTAAATGTTTTTCAATTTCCAGTGGAGTTCTCACCCGGTATTTTTTAGTTTTATACATGCTGCAGAAGGTACATTTATTATGAGAACACCCCAAAGTAATCTGTAAAATCAAACTGTCAGCCTCACTGGGTGGTCGATACAAAGGAAAATCATACTCCACTCTTATTCACCTCGTCATTTTTAAAGTTACAATTTACATTGTATTAAATATTAGAGGAAATTTAAAGTGAAAGTTTAGTATAATAGTATTTGTGCCATAATTTCATAAGTTAAAGGAGATGTCAAAAGATGCAAAGTTTTGAAACATCCAAATTGGTAACAACAGAAGATTTAAATCATCACGACACTTTATTTGCCGGCCGCTTGGCCGAATGGTTTACGGAAGCTTCCTTTATCGGTGCCTCTCATTTATACGGTAAATATGGAGAAACCGAGCACTTAGTTTCTGTGGAAACCCATTCGCTAAAGTATTTATCTTCCGCTAAAAACGGTGATATTGTCAGGTTTATTGTTACAGGGATTAAAGCAGGTAAGACAAGCCTTACAGTTTATACTAAAGCCTTAAAAAACAATACCGAAGAAAAAATCGCGGAAGGTTTTGTAACTTTTGTCTCTATAGACGGCAATAAACAAAAAATTCCCCACAACATCGTTATTGAAGAACCGGAAACGGAAGAAGAAAAGGAATTAGTGGAAAAATTTAATGCGCATAGAAAGTAAAGGGGAAGGGATAAACCCTTCCCTATTTTCTTCCCTATTTTTAAAAAAACTAAAATGATACTCTTTTAATTAATTGTATATTTTTGTCCATACTGATTCTCATATACCACATCATATTTTAGACTTTCCTCAGTACGCGGGCGTCTTTCTTGGTCCGGATAACCAACGGCAATTATGCACTCAACTTTGTAGTTAGCCGGAATGTTTAGCAATTCCTTAATATAGTCCTCAGCTGTTACTGTTTCGTTATGCATACGATTACGCACCTGAATCCAGCAAGAACCCAGTCCTAAAGATTGGGCCATTAATTGGATAATAATCGAAGCAATTGAGGTATCTTCCACCCATACATCGCTTTTCGTTTCATCAGCTAAAACTACTATGCCCAGAGGTGCATCTTTTAAAAAG
>DGEF01000117.1:2713-4933 GCA_002385805.1 Peptococcaceae bacterium UBA3933 | reverse complement strand
CCGGTCAGGACCAGTTCTAATTTTTCCGGTTTTGCCTGTAAAAATTCTTCTACTTCCTTCATTGATATAAGTTTGCGCCTTAAAGGATGACTGATTTCATCTAAAATCAACAGGTCCACGCCGCCCTTCTGGATACACTGCCACGCAAAATCTAGTGCTTTAGAAGCAAAATTCAGTTCCGGATCACGATTCTTTCGGAAACACTCACCACATTTATTGCATTTCATTTGTCCGCTTCTAATCAGCCCGCTCAGAGGACACCCCCAGCCAAACTGATAAATCTCTAAATTCGGACAAAGCCTTGGTGCGGCGAATAATTCCCCTGTATACCCGCTTCCTTTACTAAACTGAATTATCTTCACCTGTAATCCATGCCCCACCGCCCGTAAAGCAAGGCCTAAAGCAGCCGTAGTTTTTCCTTTTCCATCACCTGTATATACTTGAATCAAACCTCTCTCCAACATCGTCTCCACCTCCCAAGTGGCTAGTATTCCGACCTTCGATCGTATGGATAAGGTTGAGGTTAAGGTTAAAAAGGTAACGCAATCAAGATTTTAGAACAATAATTAACCAAGACTTAACCTAAACCTTAACCTTCGCCGTCAGGCGAATTATTAATATTATCAGTGTTTATCCGTGTTCACCCGTGGTTAAAAAAAACAGACGCCACTCCAAATCATCTATTCTCCAAACAGCTTCTCAAAAATACCTGTGCCAAATGCCTTTCTCCAGCCCAGTGTTGGTGCAGATAAGAGGCATAAATATTTCCTTTAATAAAACCTTCTGTTTTTTCTCTACCTTTTCCTTTATGTAAAGTAACTATCGGTGAGAAATTCCCTAGAGGTTCTAAAACTGAATAATGAAACTCATGTCCTTTTACTTTAGTCCCTTTAGGCCCTAAGATACTTCTCTCTAAGGTTTCACCCTGATAGTAGCCTAAAGCCTGTAATTTCTTTTGCATAACCGCCCTGGCAGGAATAAGACCTACCTGAGGATAAGAATTACCTTGAAAATCAATAATCTCCTGGGTTAAGTACATGAGTCCCCCACATTCCGCATAGATAGGTTTACCGGCTAAACCAAATTGGCGAATTTCCTGTAATAAACCGATGTTAGCACTGAGTTCTTGGGCATAGATTTCCGGAAACCCTCCCCCCAGAATAAGACCGTCCAGTCCCTCCGGTAATCTGCAATCATGAAGAGGACTGAAAGGTACCAGGGTGGCCCCCAGGTGTTTTAGATAATCTAAAGCATCTTGGTAATAAAAAGAAAATGCCTCATCCCAGGCATACCCAACCTTCACATTGGCTACTAAATTTTCAGTTTCACGAGAGAAAATTTGAGGAGCAAAATCTTTTTCTTCCTCCTCTACATCCTGAGCAACCTCTAATAGTGCCTCAAAATCCAAGTATTTGGGAAGGACCTTACCTAACCTAGTAAAAACTTCCTGATTTGCTCCTTTTTCGTTCATGGGTACTAACCCTAAGTGACGGGAAGAAAGTTGCGGAAGAGCCTCCCGGGGTATGGCTCCCAAAACAGGTATTTTTAAATCACTTAAAGCATCTCTTAAAATCTGCTCATGATTAATACTACCTACCCGATTTAATATTACCCCTTTGAGTTTTACATGTGGGTCAAACTGAGCAAAACCCTGCACCACAGCCGCCACACTTCGCCCTTGGGAACTGCAATCTACCACCAAAATTACCGGAGCTTTGAGAATTTTCGCCGCTTCAGCCGTACTTCCTACCCCGCTTTTACCGTCTTTACCGTCAAAGAGCCCCATTACTCCTTCAATAACCGAAATATCCGCAGTTTTCCCCTGACGCCGGTATATTTCTTTAATTCCTTTTTCACCCAAAAGAAAAGTATCCAGGTTCCGTGAGAAACGACCGGTTACATAAGTATGGTAACTGGGATCTATATAATCAGGCCCTACTTTAAAACCCTGTACCGTTAAACCCCGTTCCGTTAAAACCTGCATTATACCAACAGAGATAATGCTTTTACCTACTCCACTATGAGTTCCGGCAATTACTACGCGAGGGAATTTTTTTTTCATTAAAATCACCTTGCTTCTGAGACTAGATATAATAAAGCATTAAGTGTAGCTACAGTTATAGTGCTGCCGCCTTTGGTACCCGGAATTGTAATGTATGGCAGCCCAGAAACCATTAAAGCGTCTTTCGATTCGGCTGCGCCCACAAAACCTACGGGAAT
>DGEF01000117.1:0-2500 GCA_002385805.1 Peptococcaceae bacterium UBA3933 | reverse complement strand
TTTTCCCCCCAGGTACGAAAAGCCGTTAAAGCCCTGGTTAAACCGGTTTTCTTGGCCTGTTCTCTGATTTCAGGAGCATCAATCTCACAATACACTTTACCTCCCAAACCGGCTAATACTTTTTTATTAATTCCTGCCTGAACCATTTTTACATCTGTAAAAATAGAAGCTCCCCTTTTCAAAGCCTGCAATCCTAACTGGATAGCCTCAGGATGAAACTTAACCTGGGTAGAATACTGTGGGTCACCGGTAGTATGGATAATCCTTTTCACGATACTTTTCTCTTGAGAAGTAAACTTACTTAAATCTGCCAGACTCTCAATAATATCCATACTTTTCCGTTCAATAGCTTGGGGATTGGTTATTATATCCATATTCATCAACTAACCTCCCCAATCCGTTCAATCAATATATCAACTAATCTATTATCTGCCCCTAAAGGCTTAGCTAAAGCAATCTGAACTTCCGGATATTTTTCTTTAATGGAGTCTATTATTTCCGGAATATCTTCCCGGATATGTAAACCATCTGTTAGAAACCAAGGTGCCACCACAATTTCCGTAAAACCTTCCCTGATTAATTCCTCAATGGCTTGCTCTAAAGTAGGCCCGCCTGATTTAACATTCATATATGCCGGTTTAACATTTTGCTCACCGGTTTTCTGTTTAAATTTCTCTACAATCTGGAGTAATAACTGATTAGCCTCCCAGACCCGGGCTCTGCTTCCATGCCCTAAGATTACTATTCCTCTTCCCATTAATTTTCCACCTCATTTATAAAATGTAAAACTTCTTCCCAATTAGTAAAAAGTCGCGGATAATTAAGTTTTGGCCTTGCT
Organism: Peptococcaceae bacterium UBA3933; assembly: GCA_002385805.1. Classification (GTDB taxonomy): domain Bacteria; phylum Bacillota; class Peptococcia; order Peptococcales; family BICA1-8; genus UBA3933. The sequence continues at coordinate 1,662 of DGEF01000117.1, read as the reverse complement.
ACCACAACCAGTGGTAAACCTAACTCTAAGCAGGCTTCCCATTTACTGAGAAATCCTCCTACGTTACCGCTTTCTTTCGTGACAACTACTTGTGCCTGAAAATGTCTAAACATCCAAAGATTGGCTTCTTTAGAAAAAGGACCTTGTAATGCCACCACCTGGTCAGGCATCAGCCCCAATTCCCGGCAATTTTTTAAAACTTCCGGTTCCGGAAGAACCCTGGCGATTATCCTTTTTCCTTTTAATACAGGTGCTTTACAAAATATGGCCAAGTTACGGCTCCCGATAGTAAGAAAAATATTCTCCCCTAGAGTAGCCAATCTCTCTACAGCTTCTTCATAACCGGAAACCTTTATCAGTAATGGATGTTTTGGCAACATCACAGTTTCTCTTTCAAAGCGTCCGTACGGAACTTGTAATTTTTCACAAACCTCCATAGCAGTTATAGAAATTTGCACCGCATAAGGATGAGTGGCATCCACCACTTTTTCCACTTTCTCTTGGAGCAATACCTGTTCCAACTCCATGGAAGTTAAGGCCTTACTTCTTACGTCTCTTACCCCTTCCTCCTGTCCTAATAATCCTCCATAGGGGGAAACGGTTGTTAATAAGACTTTTCGCCCTGTATCCTGAATATTTTTCGCCAGTTTTTTTCCTTCAGTTGTTCCCCCTAAAACCAGGATCATATGTTATACCCCCGGGGAGTGATCAGACGACCGTCGGCAATATAACTCTGCGAATTACCGATAATGACTACAGTAAACATATCTATTTCTTCCTGGGTAAAATCTTTAAGTGTAGTCAAAACAAAGCTTTCTCCTTCACGCCTGGCATTTCGAACCACGGCCACCGGTGTTTCCGGATTACGATGTTTTAAAATTATTTCCTGGGCCTTATTGATTAAGTCAGGCCTACCTTTACTTTTGGGATTATACAAAGTAATCACAAAATCCCCCGCACTGGCTAGATCCAACCTTTTCTCAATTACAGACCAAGGTGTTAAGAGATTACTCAAACTGATATAAGCATTATCATGCATTAAAGGTGCCCCTACTACTGCCGCGGCTGCATTAGCAGCAGAAACACCGGGAACTACCTCTACTTCAATTCTTTCTTTTTCCACATCCTGTTCCAGTAAACCTAAAATAACCCCGGCCATACCATAAATCCCCGGGTCTCCACTGCTTATTACAGCCACTTTTTTTCCGGAAAGGGCTAACTCAATAGCCCGTTTTCCCCGCTGGATTTCTTTCCGCATCCCGGATTCCTCAATCACTTGCTGTTTAAGCAAAGGTTTAATTAAATCCATGTATGTTTTATAACCTACAATAACATCTGCTTCCTCAATAACCTCTTGAGCTCGAATGGTTAAATACTTAGGGTCTCCAGGGCCTAAACCCACCACGGCAATTTTTCCTCTACAACTGCCAGGGTCATTCCCTCCCTGGACCTCTTTCCTATCAATAACCTTCCCTGTCGGCTCCCCTTTAAGGCTGCCGGTTCGCATACAGCACCAACTCCTACTGTTTTTTCTACAAATTTTGAATAACTAAAGCCTAAATGCTTATTTTCTTTCAAACATTCCTTTAATTCTTCAGCCGTAAAAAATTCTAAAGATACTCCCAATTCTTTGGCTAAAGCAATTAATCCTTTTTCTTCCCT
>DGEF01000114.1:653-3398 GCA_002385805.1 Peptococcaceae bacterium UBA3933 | reverse complement strand
CCGGATTTTGAGTCCGGTGCGTCTGCCAATTCCGCCACTTCGGCATATTTTTTTGACAAACATTAGTTTAACATGAACAAAACACTTTGTCAATAAACACTATTAGTTAACCTAATTAAAAAAATTGGGAAGGAAACCTTCCCAATTTTATCCTGCAACATGACCACTGGCATTGTTTAATTTTCTTTTTCTCATTTGATTTATAAATAGAAAAGCCATAATACCTAAGCCAAGCACATCTGTCATTAAACCTGGTTTTATTAATGATAGTGATGCAGCTAAAGCTAAGATGCGAGCAATATAATTATAATTAGTAATAAAGTAACCTTCTACGGCAGTACTGAGACAGGCGACTCCAAGTGAAGCAGTTATTACAGTCGTAAAAATTTGCATATAATTATCGACTAAGCCTAACAAGACCGGATTAAATACAAACATATAGGGGATTATAAAGCCTGCCAATGCCAGCTTAAACCCTTCAATACCGGTTTTATTCAAATTCCCACCAGAGATTCCTGCAGCAGCAAATGAAGCTAAAGCAACAGGTGGAGTAATATTAGCCATTATGGCAAAGTAAAATACGAAAAAGTGAGATACCATTGGTGGAACGCCTAATTTTAGTAAGGCAGGTGCCGCCATATTTGCAGTTAGGATATAAGCTGGTATAGAGGGAACTCCCATTCCTAAAATGATACACGCTAACATTGTTAAAATTAAAGTTAAAATTAAATTACCACCGGAAAGACTTATTATCCCACCGGCCACTTTCGTACCAAATCCTGTTTGAGTAGATACACCCACAATTATACCCACTATAGCACAAGTTACCGCTACACTGATAGCACCTTTAGCTCCTGCTTCAAGTGCTTCTAATATCTTTCGCAAGCCCATCCTGGTTTCTTTATTCACCCAACTTACTGGTACTGTTAAAACAATAGCAAAAAAGGCTGCAAAAGTAGGAGTATAACCCTTAATCATAAGGTAAACTAAAGCAATTAAGGGTATAAAAAGATAAAATTTTTTCTTTACTACTTGAACAAATTTAGGGATTTCCGATTTGTCTAAGCTCTTTAAATTTCTCCGCACAGCTCTTAAATAAACTGTGATGAATATGCCTAAGTAATACAATAATGCCGGTATGATCGCCGCATACATGATAGTTACATATTTAACACCTAAAATCTCAGCCATGATAAATGCAGATGCGCCCATGATAGGAGGTAATATTTGACCTCCGCAGGATGCGGACGCTTCAACAGCACCCGCAAATTCGGGAGTATATCCTACTCTTTTCATTAAGGGTATAGTAAAGGCTCCGGTAGTAGCCACATTTGCTACGGCTGAACCGTTAATTGAACCCATTAAAGCACTTGATAATACAGCTACTTGAGCCGGTCCCCCTCTCTTTGCCCCGGCTATGGAAATGGCAAGTTCTGTAATAAAATCACCCACACCGGATTTTAATAAAAAAGCTCCAAAGATGATAAACAGTATCAAATACTGGGCAGAAACACCGGTGGGAACGCCATAAATCCCTTCAGTTGTGAGATACATATACTCCAGTACCTCATAAAGGTCAAAACCTTTATGGGAAAAGTACCCACTAATAAAGTTCCCAAAAAATGCGTACAATAAAAATATAGAGGCAAGAATTGGTAATACCATCCCAGATACTCTTCTAGTAGCTTCCATTACAGTTATGATTAATATTGCGGCAACTATAATATCCGTTAAAATAGGCATTCCCGGACGCATAATAATTTCATCGAAGTTGGTCCAAAGGTAGAGAAAAGGCACTAAACTTAAAATAAGAAAAACTATGTTTATAAACTTGTGCCAAGGCTTTTCCTCTTTTGTTAAAGGATATAACAGAAAGATCAAAAATAATGTAAAACTCACATGCAGTGATCGATGTACTATAGCTACAGGCGTACCTTGCCAGGCTGTGTAAAGATGATAAAGAGCCATAGTAATGGCAACTATTGATGCTATTCTTTTAAGCAATCCTGTCAGCTCTTTAGTCCTTTCAGACCTGTCGTATTTTTTTATAGTTTCTTGGATTCGAGTATCATCCAAGTAAAAAACCTCCTTATATCTACCAGAATTCCTTTTGCGATAAGTATTTTTATATCTGCATTATCCCCACAAATATCCACTAAATTAAACATTCTTTTATTTACTTTGATAAAATGAGGCGATATGCTGGAGAGTTTAATATCAATGAAGTTAAACTTTTTATTGATATTATCGTATATAAAAAAACCGTCTTTTATATAGAATTGCCATCCATCCTCAATGTTATAGGGCACACCCGGCCCTAGAGATCTAACCTTCATAGTCATTAAGGTAAAAGTATTGTCGTTATTAATTTTGTAAACATTCTCCCAAGGTTGTTTTTCACTGGAATGAATGTATATTGTAGAAAACTCCTGGTGCGCCTGGATTACTGTTAAGACATTTCCCCTTCTATCTTCTATTACTATAAAGGTTTTGTCTTTATTGATAAAATAATATACCCCGAATAATACAATGATAATTGCCAGAACGGTGAAAAATACTTTTCTTTTTTTCATGTTAAATTTAGATAAAAGAGCGAAAATAACTTCGCTCTTTTATTTATTCTAATATTCCCATCTCTTTAAAGAATTTTTCGGCACCAGGATGAATAGGAATCTCCATTCTCTCTAAACCCATTTCCGGAGTGATATTTTTCATTCCAGAATGGCTCTGTTGAATTAAATCCCA
>DGEF01000114.1:0-519 GCA_002385805.1 Peptococcaceae bacterium UBA3933 | reverse complement strand
CCCTCTATAAAGATCACCGGGAATATTATCTTCAAAATAAATTGGATAAATATCATTCAGTTTTTCAATGATTTCTGAATCTATAGGAATAATTTCAATATCATGAGTCGTTGAAAGTTCGCTTATGGCTGCAATAGGAAGTCCTCCTGTTAAAAATCCTGCATCGATATTGTCATTGGCTAGCTGGTCACAGGTCTCCGCATAACTTAAATAGTCAGCTTTCGCCAGATCTTTATAACTCATACCGGCAGCTTCTAAAATACACCTAGCATTAAATTCTGTTCCACTACCCGGTGCACCTACTCCAACCCGTTTGCCCTTTAAGTCATATACACTTTTTATTCCGCTACCTTTTTTAGTTATAAGCTGAACATAGTTGTTGTGGAGTGAAATAAGACCGTACATGTTATCCAAACTTTCTTTGAACATTTCTTCCCCTTTATATCCTAAATAAGCAACATCACTCATGGTAAAGGCAATTTCCGCTTTGCCTTCATTTACCATATTACAGTTTACAAC
>DGEF01000122.1 GCA_002385805.1 Peptococcaceae bacterium UBA3933 | reverse complement strand
ATACTTTTTGCTTACTTCGATAACTTGTCCATCTATTTCACATAATATTGCTTTCTCCACTTTAGGATGTTTGACGATTTCTCTAATGGCTCCACCATCACCCCCACCTATTACTAAAACATTCTTGGGATTAGGATGGGTATTTAAAGCAGGTAAGGAAATCATCTCATGATAAACAAACTCGTCTTTAATTGTGGTCATAATAATCCCATCCAATAAAAGCATCCTACCGAATTCATAAGTATCCACTACGCTTATTTCTTGATACTCACTTTTTTCAAGGTGTAATGTTTCTTTAATTTGCAAAGAAATTGCCATTTGATTTGTTTGTAGTTCTGTAAACCATAACCCTTTCAAATAAACCACCCCTTAATTAAATTGTAATGACAATAGTATTTTATATGTTATTTACAAAAACATACCCTAATAATTTTACCTAATTAATTAACAATGACCATAAATTATCAACTAGCCCTCACCCAGCCATTATTATAACTTAATTAGCAAAATTTTTCAGTACAAATAAAAATTAAACCGTCAAATTCTCTCAATAGCATAAAAAAACAGGCCTCTAACTCATTATTAAAGGCCTGTTATTTACCCGTTTCTTCCCCCTACAATGGCTTTTAGCCCACCACTTCTTCTGACGCAACTTCATCTAAATATTCACGATATTTTTTATACGCATATCTAACTAGGGCCTGGTCTTGGCTGTAAGTTATTTTTTCCAAAGCTTCATTTATAGGATAAAAGCCGCCATCTTTAAAGCCTTCCATCCGGTTAATAGAAAACTCGGGTTTAGACGCCTCCATGACAAACCAGTTTATCCGGTTGCACACAGGACGTCGACGAGAATAAGAGTAAAACTCATAGCTTGTTTCCCCGGCTGAAGAAATTATCTGAGCATTTACTCCACCCTCGTATCTAACCCGAGTCAATGCCACTTCATTTGCAATTTTTCCACCTCTAATTACCCCTTTGGGTAAGACCCATTCCCCCTTTTCGTTTTGCAAGAGAAACACCTTATCACCGTGGAACACAACACCACCTGCACATTGCCTCACCAGCATAATAGACCCTCCCTAATATTTATTTTTTTAGAAAACAAAGTTGTGTATGATATATTCTATACATACATATAATTCTCCTGCTGGAAATAAAGTTAAAGTTTTTAACTATTTTATGCTTTCTTTCCTTATTTTGTCACTGTTGATTTCCTTTAGCTAAAAAAAGTTCACAGGTTCCACCTTGCCAATGTATACACTGATCACAACGGGGACCTCCAGGCCTGCTGGTATTAGCTAAACTTAATCCAAAGCCGTTGGCCAATTGAATAGACTCAAATTTTGGACAACTATTAGCTATTTTTTGATAGTTATAGGGCATTTCTCCACTCCTCGGAAAGACTTTTATTATAGTCTTTCCAAATCCAAAATTATACATGCATAATAAAAAACCTGCAAAGCAGGTTTTTTCCTAAACATTAAATCTAAAATTGATAATATCCCCATCCTCAACAATATATTCTTTTCCCTCTAAGCGAAATAAACCTTGTTCTCTGACTTTGGCCATAGAACCAAGTTCGTATATGTCTTTAAACTTTACAACTTCAGCCCGAATAAAACCTCTTTCAATATCAGAGTGTATTTTACCTGCAGCTTTTTTCGCCACAGTGTCTTTCTTAATAGTCCAGGCTTTAACCTCATCTTCACCTACCGTAAAAAAGGATATTAAGCCTAAATGTTCATATACTTTTTTGGCTAGTCTTTCGATTCCGGTCTCTTTAATGTTTAAGTCTTCCATAAAAATTTGTTTATCTTCTTCACTTAATTCCTGGATTTCCACTTCCAACTGTCCACAGATTTCAATTAAAGCCATTTCTTTATTCTTACAGAAATCAACCACTTCCTGTTTAGTAGGATAATCGTTGTTTTTCATCTGCTCTTCATCAACATTAATTACTACTAATTTGGGTTTTTCCGTAAGGAAACTATAAGTCTTTAATGTCTTCTGTTCTTCTTCCGTTAAATCTACCTGTCTTATATCTCCACCATTTTCTAAGTGTTGATAAAGTTTTTCCAAGATGCCCAGTTCTTCTAATTGTTCTTTTTTAACTTTTTTACCTGTTTTAATTCTTTCAATCCTTTTATCAATTAGTTCTAAATCAGCAAATAACAATTCAGTATCAACTGTTTCCAAATCCTTAACCGGATTTATTTGGTTATTTACATGAGGTACATCAGGGTTATTAAAGGCTCTCACCACATGAACAATTGCATCACAGTCCCGTACTTGTTCCAAGAATTTACCGGCTCCACTTTCCGGAACAACCCCGGCAATATCAACAAATTCAATTTGGGCATAAGTAGTTTTTTTAGGTTTATATAATTGGCTTAAAAAATCAATTCTTTTGTCAGGTACTTTAGCCATACCCACATTTGCTTCCTTGGCACCATATGTACCTGTTAGTGCTTTAGTACTTGTTAATAAATTAAATATAGTTGTTTTTCCAACTCCAGGTAAACCTACTAAACCTATTTTCATTTTTTTCCTCCCGAATTTTATAAATTAGACCAAAAATAATTTATCACAGCAACTAACTAATTTCAATTGAACTTATAAAAAATAAAAAAACCTTTTTTCTAAACTTACAAAAATTAAAGGATTTTTAGAATTTTGATTGAAATATTTTTATAAAAAGTAAAGGAGGAGATTTAAATGAAACAATATGGTGAACTTAAGCCTGCAGAAAAAATCCTCATGGGGCCGGGACCCAGTAATGTGGATCCAAGGGTCCTTGCAAGTATGGCTAAACCCATATTGGGCCATTTAGACCCGGACTATCTGGAAATAATGAATGAAACCATGGAATTACTGCGTTACGTATTCCAAACAAAAAATCAATTAACTATGGC
>DGEF01000088.1:485-8705 GCA_002385805.1 Peptococcaceae bacterium UBA3933 | reverse complement strand
GTCAACAAAAATTTACCGGCCATTGGAGATTTATCCATCTCCGGAATTGTTAATGTAGGCGGTTTTATGGAATACTATGTACTGCAAAATACCCGGCTAAGTTTGGTGATGCAGATGGCCGAAAAAATAGCTAGTGTATTGTATAAGGTTTACCAAAAACGATAACCCATTCCTAAATTTTTTGAGGAGGTGTAAATTATGCCGAAAGTTGTAGCTGTTGAACAAGGCTTAACCAATGTACAACAGGCCTTACAATCTGCAGGTTACCAAGTTGTAAGCTTAGAAAATGCTGCCCTAAACAATGTTCAGTGTATAGTTGTCTCAGGCAGTAGCGAAAATATGCTGGGGATACAAACTACTCAAACTAAAGCTCCTGTAATTAATGCCCGGGGATTAAGTGCTCAGGAAATCGTGAGCCAGGTGGAAAAATTGCAATAGTGAAAGAATATCCAGCTTAAATAAAAAAAGGGCAAAACCTTTTATATTAAGGTTTTGCCTTTTTTTATTTAGCAGCTTCATTAGTGTTAACCTGTGCTTTTTTTTCCTGAAGGGTTTCCATCTGGCAGTTGCCTCTAAATAAAGCACCTTCTTCTATAATAAGATTTTTCACTTTAATATCACCAAGGACCCGGCCGGTTTGGGTTAATTCCATTTTTCCCTTAGCTTCCAAATCACCTGTAAAATTACCGGCGACTAAAACATTCCTGGCTTTAACCTTGGCCTCTACTACTCCGTTTTCTCCTACTACCAAATCGGCCTGTGTCTCCACTTCACCAGAAAATGTACCATCAATCCTTATGGTACCTTGAGCTGTAATGACACCCTGAAAACTGGTTCCGGCACCTATTAATGTTTCTACTTTGTCATAGGCTACTTCTTCCTTTTTCTTAAATACCATCCTTACTCTCTCCTTTATTGTCATTACTAAATTTATTTAAGTATTTTTCTGGGGTCCACAAACCGACCATTGTAGGTTATCCGGAAATCCAGATGAGGACCTGTACTCCGGCCTGTGTTTCCTACCCGGGCAATTACTTGGCCACGTTTTACGACCTCTCCCACCCGTACTGCGATACTTGAGTTATGAGCATACTGGGAAGTATATCCATAGCCGTGATTAATTACTACCGTACGTCCATAAGCCGGTTTCCAACCTGCAAAAACAACCTTTCCGGCTCCGGCTGCTTTAACAGGAGTGCCATAAGAAGCAGCTATATCCAATCCCTCATGATACTCCCATCTCGCTTTGTTAAAAGGATTGGGCCTCCAACCAAATTCTGAAGTTATCCTTCCCCGTAAAGGCCATCCACTGGGAATGGCTTCTAAGTATTCCAAGCGAGCTTTAACATCCACTTCCAATTGGGCTAAAGTCTCTTTCTTCTCCGCAATGGTTTCATTGATTAGGGCTAAGTCATTTCTTATTTTATTAAGAGGGCTGAGATTTTCTAAAGAAAAATATGATAAAGGCATGGGGCTGATTTCAGCAGAGTCATAAGCCAAAAATTCTTCATTATTCAGTGTCATAACCCGAACCGATGCTGCACTTAAACCTACTCCTCCCTGACCACGGGAAGGAATATTTTGCTTATCGTCTTCTAAGCCTACTAATTCTTTGATTTTATTTTCCGTTTCTGTGATGCCCTCCAGTCTAAGGAGAGTTTCTTGAGTTATTTTTTGCAATTCTTTGATTTCTTTAGCTTGGTTTTCAGTAACCGCTTTTAATTCCTGGTTTTCCTTTTTAGTAATTTGCCAGTCTGAATAAGAAAAAGCCAAGTATATAACTATGGCTAAAGTCATTAAACCAATAAAAGCCAGTCCGTTGATTAGCCATAGAGGAATTTTTAAACTACGAATAGTAGAATCAGAATGAGGTACGACTAATAAAGTAAATTTTCTATTTAATTTTTTCCAACTTTTATTTTTCATTACCTCACCTGCCTTTAATTGGTTACGAGTAATTTTTATTCGAGCTAGTCCTTGAAAAATCCTGCCGAAAAAATAAAAAATCGCTTTTAAAAGCGATTTTTAACCAATTATTAATTATTATTTACCGTTTTGGGAAAGGTTTTTGTTTAATGCTTTTTCAATTACACCTTTTTCTTCCTCTGATAATAATTGTTTACAATGACCTTTTCTAAGGAATTTAGCATAAGTTCTTGATTCATCACGGGTATGAATGCACGTAATGACGACTCCTGTTCCCTCATCGTCCAGAAGGGCTAAGGAAAAACTCTGTTCTCCGCCAATACCCGGAAAGGCATTATATCTTTCTAAATATACATTTTTAAGAGAATCCCCGAGGTTGGCGGCTACTTCTTCTATTTTTTCATGGAGAGTTTTAATAAACCCTTCTAAATAATTTACTTTATCGGCCGTATTCAAAATAATGTCTTCCAGGTTTTTATTTTTTATCCCCCGTAATAATGTTTCATAGCGTTTTTTGGTTTTATTCAGCCTATAGATTATTAAAATAAATAATAACATGGCTAAGAAGTAAGAAACAATTACGGCCAAAATAATATAATCTTCATATGTATTCATTAAATTTATAATTTCTTGCAAATTATCCCCTCCATTTTTGTCTCAATATCAATAACAAACCTAGATAAAATTAGGGAAATACCTTGCTGCAATTAGAGTTACAAAAACAACTATTACAACTGAAGGTAAAAGGTTGGCCACCTTGATTTTTTTAATATCCAGAATATTTATCCCTATACCTACGATTAACATTCCCCCGGTGGCTGTTAAATAGGCCACCACGGCCTCAGTTAAAAACCCTTTGATAGCTGCTGCGGCTACTGTAATCCCTCCTTGGTAGAGAAAAACGGGTACTGCGGAAAAAGCAACACCTAAACCAAGGGAAGAAGCTAAAATTGTAGCCATTGTAAAATCTAGCATTGATTTAGCAAAAAGTATTTTATGGTTTCCATTTAAACCACTTTCAATAGAACCCATGATCGCCATGGCTCCTACACAAAAAATTAAAGTTGCGGTAACAAACCCTTGCACAAAATTACTGTCTTCTGCTCCAACCTTTTCCTGCAATTTTTTACCGAAAACATCTAAATAATAGTCAATATCTATTAACTCACCGATTATGCCGCCGACCACCAAGCTAATTATCACCAGCAGCTCGTTATTTGCGCTAAAACCCATTTTTAACCCAATAAGAATAGTAGCTAATCCCATCCCTTGCAGGATGGTCTCTTTAAATTTTTCCGGAATTCCTTTCTTAAAAAAAATACCTATTAAAACTCCTCCAACAATTGCAATTACATTAACCACAGTTCCTAACATTTAACTGCACCTACTAAAATTTAAAATTACTTTTCTTATTATAGTCCAAATTTCTGTTCGTTACAATAATTTCAAATTCAAATACTTTTTTGCAAAATATTGTATATTTCTGTTAACAAAAAAAATTTCCCGGGAAATATTGTCGATATTCCCCGGGAAATAAAATCTATTATTACCAAAAACTATTTGGTTTAAGAAACTGATTCACAGTTAGTGAATTTACCCCGTTTAGTATAATGTGTATGCAATAAGTGATGGGCTTTCTCACTAAGGGGTTTTCCAAGATACTGTTCGTAAAGTTTGATTACCGCTGGATTTTCATGGGATTTCCTTAAAGGCAACTGAGCGTCTTCTCCGTAGATAGCCTTGATCCTCAATTGACGGTAATCTTCTTCTAGCTTACTACGGGTCAGAGAATTTACAATGGGAGTACCCCCTCCTCCAATACAACCGCCGGGACAGGCCATGATTTCAATAAAATGATAATTGGCTGAACCGTCTCTTACTTTTTCCATTAATCTTCTGGCATTGCCTAAACCGTGGGCTACTGCCACTCTAACTTCTGTTCCTTTTAAATCAACGGTGGCTTCTTTAATGCCTTTTAGCCCTCTAACTTCTTCAAAGTCCAGTTTAGGTAAATTTTCACCTGTAACTACTTCATAAACTGTACGCAAGGCTGCTTCCATAACCCCGCCGGTAGCACCAAAGATTAGTCCCGCGCCGGTAGACATGCCCATAGGTAAATCAAATTCTTCCTCAGGCAGGTTAACAAAGTCAATACCTGCCTGTTTTATCATGCGGGCTAATTCTCTAACGGTCAACACGGCGTCAACATCTTGATACCCGCTGTCTCTCATTTCCGGACGATCTGCTTCAAATTTCTTAGCTGTACAAGGCATTACTGAAACTGAGAAGATCTTGGCCGGGTCAATTCCTTCAAGTTCTGCATAATATGTTTTGGCTAAAGTTCCAAACATCTGCTGTGGTGATTTACAGGTGGACAGATTATCGAGTAAATCAGGGAAATTATGCTCACAGAATTTAATCCAGCCTGGACTACAAGACGTAATTAGAGGAAGTTTCCCGTTATTGTTCAACCTATCTAATAATTCATGACCTTCTTCCATAATGGTTAAATCTGCTGAGAAATCTGTATCAAATACTTTATCAAATCCTAATCTTCTCAGGGCTGCCACCATTTTACCGGTAACACTTGTGCCGATGGGAAGTCCAAATTCTTCCCCTAATACAACTCTAACTGCAGGAGCTGTTTGCACTACCACATGTTTTTCTTTATCGGCTAAAGCATCCCATACTCTTTCTATATGGTCTTTTTCTTTTATTGCTTCTACAGGACAAACATTAATACACTGGCCACAAAAAGTACAGTTTACGGATTCCAGTGGATGGCTAAAAGCAGGAGCTACAATAGCCTTAAATCCCCGCTCTATAGCGTTGAGGACGTTTACATCTTGAACTTTACTGCAAACAGCAACACAACGGCGGCATAATACACATTTATCCGGGTTTCTTACAATTGCAGGAGATGATTCATCTTTAGGCCAAGAACTAATTTCACCTTTAAAGCGAACTTCGGTAATTCCTAATTGCTTTGCTAATTCCTGTAATTCACACTTTTGACTACGTGAACATTTCAAACAATCCTGGGGATGATTGGAGATTAATAATTCAACTACTGCTTTCCTGGCTTCCCGGACTTTAGCTGTATTAGTATAAACCTCTAATCCTTCACTTACCGGATAAGTACAGGAAGGTTGTAAAGCCCTTGCTCCCTTTATCTCTACCAGACAAACACGACAAGCCCCAATCTTATTAATATCCTTTAAATAACATAGGGTTGGTATGTCTATGCCCACTTTCCGGGCAGCTTCCAAAACTGTGGTCCCGCTAGGTACTTGTACCTGGAAACCATCTATGGTCAAATTTACCATTTCCATGTTTACCACTCCTTGTTACATTTTTACAATTGCGCCGAATTTACATTTCTCTATACAGGTACCGCATTTAATACATTTTTCTATATCAATAACATAGGTCTCTTTGGGTTTACCGGAAATAGCCCCTACGGGACAAACCCGAGCACACAGTCCACAGCCCCGACATTTTTCTGCTAAAATGATGAAGCTTAAGAGGGCTTGACAAACACCTGCAGGACACTTTTTGTCAAAAATGTGAGCCTCATACTCCGAACGGAAATATCTTAAAGTGCTCAATACCGGGTTAGGAGCAGTCTGTCCCAGACCACATAAAGAGGCGTTTTTAATGGTTTGGGCCAGAACTTCCAATCGTTCCAAATCTTCCGGTTCCCCTTTTCCTTGGGTGATTCTTTCTAATATTTCTAACATTCTCTTTGTACCAATGCGACAAGGAGGACACTTACCGCAAGATTCCTCTTGGGTAAACTCTAAAAAGAATTTGGCGATATCTACCATACAATCAGTTTCATCCATAACAATTAAACCGCCTGAACCCATCATGGAACCAATGGCTGTTAAATTATCATAGTCTATTTCCGTATCAATTAATTCCGCAGGAATGCAGCCGCCGGAGGGTCCACCTGTCTGAGCTGCTTTAAATTTTCTGCCATGAGGAATACCGCCACCAATATCATAAATTATTGTTCGCAATGTAGTACCCATGGGCACTTCAATGAGACCGGTATTATTTATTTTACCGGCTAAAGCAAAAACTTTAGTTCCTTTACTTTTTTCCGTTCCGATACTGCTAAACCATTCCGGACCTTTTAAAATAATTATCGGTATATTAGCAAAAGTTTCTACATTATTAATTATGGTCGGTTTTCCCCAGAGTCCTTCATTTGCCGGGAAAGGAGGTCTGGGCCTGGGCTCTCCGCGATGACCTTCTATAGAAGCCAAAAGGGCAGTTTCTTCCCCACAAACGAAAGCTCCTGCACCTAAACGGATATCTATATCAAAATTAAATCCTGTCCCAAAAATATTTTTACCTAATACACCTAATTCGCGAGCTTGTTTGATGGCTATTTGCAACCTTTTAACAGCTATTGGGTATTCAGCCCTTACGTAAATATAACCTTGTTCCGAACCAATCGCATAACCTGCGATAGCCATAGCCTCAATTACACTATGGGGGTCACCTTCTAAGATACTGCGGTCCATAAATGCCCCCGGGTCACCTTCGTCTGCGTTACAAACCACGTATTTAACATTTCCGGGTGCTTTATAAGCAAATTCCCACTTCAAACCGGTTGGGAAACCTCCACCGCCACGACCTCTTAAACCGGATTTTTTAATGGTTTCAATAACCTCTGCCCTGGTCATTTCATTTAAAACCTTACCTAGGGCAAAATATCCGTCTTGCGCAATATACTCTTCAATTTTTTCCGGGTTAATTAAACCACAGTTGCGAAGAGCCACTCGTTTTTGGTGGTGGAAAAATTCAATCTTATCAAAATCCGTTACTTTTACTTCCGTATCAGGTTCTTTATAAAGTAACCGGGAAACTATTCTTCCTTTAAGTAAATGTTCTTCCGCTATTTCTTGCACATCTTCCGGTTTTACCTGACAGTAAAAAGTTCCTTCCGGATAGACAACCATGATGGGTCCTAAATTACAAAATCCAAAACATCCTGTCTGCACAACTTGCACTTCTTTTTCCAGATTTAATCGTTTGATTTCTTCCCGCAGCTTTTCTCTAACTTTTTGACTATCAGACGAAGTACAGCTGGTTCCCGCACAAACTAGCACATGTGAACGATATAATTCCATTTTTATTGCCTCCCTACTCTAAATTTACAATCCATTCTTTGATTGGTTGATCATTTATTATGTGGGAATGAATTATTTTTTTTACTCGTTCGGGAGTAACTTTACCGTACAGAAAAGGCTTTTGTCCCGGTTTAGTAACTGTAACTAAAGGTTCATGATAGCAAAGACCCGGGCATCCAACTTGGGAAACTTTTACATCTGTCAAATTTCTTACTTTTAATTCCTCCAACACTGCATTCATAACTTCACGAGCACCTGCAGTTATTCCACAAGTGGACATTGCTACCTCAATTTTCGCTGAATACTCATCTTCTCTGGCTGCCATTTCTGCTTTGGCCTTTGCTTTTAATTCCATTAATTCTTCTAATGACTTCACTATTTTCCCCTCCTATTTTATAAAACTACTATAAGTGCCAATTGTTTAAACAGCCTGTTCAGCCTTCATTTTATAGTAGCGGATTAACTCAGGAATATCATCCTCTGTTAATCTTCCATGAACCTTATCGTTTACGGTCAGTACCGGTGCTAAACCACAAGCCCCCAGGCAACGACATCCTTTTAAAGTAAACAAGCCGTCTTTTGTTGTGCCGCCAACTTCTATACCCAGTTCTTCTTTCGCTTTTTCCATTATTCTTCCGGATCCTTTTACATAACAGGCAGTACCTAAACAAATATTAATGACATATTTTCCTCTTGGTTCAGTTGTAAATAAAGAATAAAAACTGACCACTCCGTAAATTTCACTTACCGGAACCTCCAATGCCTCGGCTATGTACATTTGTACATTTTCCGGCAAGTACCCAAAAATCTCCTGCGCTTCGTGTAAAACAGGTATCAAAGCCCCGGCCTGACCCTTATACTTTTTAATCACTTCATCCAGTTGCTGATATAAAGGGTCCGCACTCTCATTTTTTGTTTGAGCACAATGACAAGACATGACTTTTTTTCTCTCCTTTCCAGAATAATGTGAAAAATTGTGAGCACATTCACAAATTTAAAAATGAAAAATATTCTATTGAATTTTTCTATTATTATACCATGGTTTTTTTTATAACACAAGGTTCTGATTACCTATTCATAATGAAATTTTATTTTAATTATTAATATTTAGCATCTAATGAAAATTACTATTGTAATGTTTCACGTGAAACAA
>DGEF01000088.1:0-227 GCA_002385805.1 Peptococcaceae bacterium UBA3933 | reverse complement strand
AACATTGTTTTTTTATTTATATTTGTTGTCCAACAATCATATCAATAATTCTCTGTAAATCATCATAATTATAATACTCTATTTCTATTTTTCCCCTTTTGCCAGAGTCCTTTATTAATACTTTTGTGCCAAATTTATTCTGCAGCTGTTCTTGTAAATCAAGAAAAACAGGAGAGGTGTTTTTCTTTTTTAAGATTCTTTTAGAAGTCTTATCCTTAATTATTTTT
>DGEF01000092.1:10471-16467 GCA_002385805.1 Peptococcaceae bacterium UBA3933 | reverse complement strand
GGTAGAGCAGAGGACTGAAAATCCTCGTGTCGGTGGTTCGATTCCGCCTCGAGGCACCACGGAAAACCTTCATTTTGTAAGGTTTTTTCTTTTTTTATAAATCATTTTAGATTAGGACCAAACATGTTTACAATAAATTAAAAAATGTTTATAATTAAGTTAAATGCGGATGTAGCTCAATTGGTAGAGTATCGGCTTCCCAAGCCGAGGGTTGCGGGTTCGAGACCCGTCATCCGCTCCAAATTTTACAGTAATCTAAAAGCCTCCCTGAGTGTGGGAGGCTTTTTCTTATCTTTTTTCCAGTACTTCTACTTTTACTTTTCCTAAACCGTGGGCTTTGAGACCTATTTCTTCTGCGGCGGCTTTAGATAAATCTAAAATCCTGCCGGGTACATGTGGTCCCCGGTCATTGATTCTAACTATGGTACTTTTATTAGTATGTAAAAAGGTTACGCGAACAAGAGTGTTAAAAGGCAGTGTTCTATGGGCAGCAGTTAGGGCGTTTTCATCGAAAATTTCCCCACTGTTGGTTTTTCTGCCGTGAAATTTTCCTCCATACCAGGAGGCAATTCCGGTAAAGGTATCCACAACTTTATATTCAGGAGCTTGCGGTAAGTTTTTAATGATTTCTTCGGTATTCCCTATTTTCGTGGCATATAAAGTTGTGTTTGTATCGTCCCAGACAAATTGAAAATTAAGTATTTCAAGGACTAAACTTAAAGGTATGTAAGTATGGGAATTGATTACTTTTATCGGATATGTTTTTTCAGAAAGGTTCACTTGTTGATTTGGCCAATCCAAATCTACTAAATACTCTTTTTCATCGGCTAACAGGGTCACGCTTTTATCTTTGTCATTCCACTCCAGCTCTACACCCAAAACCTTAAGAAAAGATCGTGCCGGTACATAGATTGCCCCGGTTTCTCGGGCTTTAAGTATCGGTTGGACAAATTTATAATTTTGATTAGCAATTTTCATACTAAAGTCTTCTACTTCGGCCAGAGTTTCTGCAGCCTGTCCTACTTGCGGCAGTAGCACAAAGAGTAACACAGAAATTATTAATATTTTTAGCGGTTTAATAAATATCCCTCCTTTGTTCCCTTATATTTTATTTATTTCTGCTAACTTTGTAAAGTTTAATAAGTTGTTATTACTTTTTATATAAAGCAAATTCCGCTAATATCATAGAAATTAGTTGCATACAATCAATTAGGCGACTATTATTAATATAAAAATATCTTTCGTCAGGAGAGGGTTATGTATTATTCCAAAGAACAGTTAGAAAGAATGCGAAAAGAAGGGGAAAAGTGGTCTGAAGAGAGGGAGAAAAAGTCCAAGGGTAGCAAATACCGGTCTTTAGCCGGTTTACCGATTAAGTGTAACCATTGTCAGAATGAAACTTTTTTACATAGCCGGGCTTTATTAAATTCACGTGGAATGACCTTTTTTAATTTAGACTGGTTGGACCAGGGAGCAGTAACTTTAACCTGCACTAAATGCGGATATATTCACTGGTTCAATTTGGAAGTCGAGGAAGTTAAAGAGGTGGAAGAATAGTAGAGAGGATTTTTCTGCTATTGTGAGGTTAAGGGTAAAGTGATATAATTTCTATGGCAACGGGAATTTGGAGGAGGTTAAATAATGAAAAAGCAAGTACATATTAAAACAATTGTCAGTCAAAATCTACAAGCTACTTTGAAAACCGGCGGTTGTGGCGAATGCCAGACTTCCTGCCAATCAGCTTGTAAAACTTCCTGTACTGTAGGAAACCAAGTTTGCAAAAATAATTAGTTTAAAAAAATAGACCCGTAAATTTCGGGTCTACTTTTCTTATACAACGGTTGTTTTCCGAAAAAGGAGTTGAGCAGATGCGGTCGTTAGATTTTAACAATATTCACAAATTTTCTCAAAATGGTTTAAATATACTTTTAGATATAAACAGTGGTTCTATCCATGTTATTGATGAGATTACTTGGGACTTTTTAGATGTTTTGGAATCAGTCCGGGGTGATTGGGGACAGGCAGAGAAACAATTAGCTCTAAAATATACCCAGGAAGAAATTAATACTGTACGCCAAGAATTAGAGGAACTTATTAACAGTAATTTGTTGTTCACACCGGAATCTGATTTTGCCATCTATCAGCCGGCGAAAAACCCGGTAGTGAAAGCCCTTTGCCTGCATGTGGCCCATGACTGTAACTTAAGATGTGGCTACTGTTTTGCCGGTACCGGTGCTTTTGGTGGCAGTCGTTCCTTAATGACCGAAAGTATAGGCAAAAAGTCTATTGATTTCCTTTTAAAAGCCTCCCAAAATCGACGTCATGTGGAAATTGATTTTTTTGGGGGAGAACCCCTTCTTAATTTTGCTGTAGTAAAAGAATTGGTGAAATATGGACAAGAACAAGCGCAGAAATTAGACAAAGTGATTAAGTTTACCTTAACCACTAATGGTGTGTTATTAAACGATGAAATTATGGAGTTTCTTAATGAAAACAAGATGAGTGCTGTTTTAAGTTTGGACGGCCGACCGGAGGTTAATGACCGGATGCGTCCTTTTCCCGGCGGGCAAGGTTCTTATGCTTTGATTAAAGATAAGCTACTGAACTTTGTAGAAAGCCGTAATCATGAAGATTATTATGTCCGGGGTACTTATACAGGTTTTAATCCTGATTTTGCCCAAGATGTAAAACATTTAGCTGATTTAGGGTTTAAAGAAATTTCCGTAGAGCCGGTAGTAACGGAACCGACGGAAGCTTATGCTTTACGGGAAGAACAACTGCCTTATTTAAAAGAACAATATGAAGTTTTGACCGACTATTACTGGCAGTGTCACCAGGAAGGCAGGCCTTTTAATTTCTTTCACTTCAATGTGGACTTGACCCAAGGGCCCTGTTTACCCAAAAGGTTATCCGGCTGTGGTGCAGGCCATGAGTATTTGGCGGTAAGTCCGGAGGGGGATTTGTATCCTTGTCACCAATTTATGGGGAAAGAAGAATATAAAATTGGTCATGTGTCTGAAGGGATTAAAAATAAAGAACTTTGCCGGGCATTTCAAAACAGCCATGTTTTACACAAAGAAGAATGTAAAAACTGTTGGGCAAGATTTTACTGCAGTGGAGGTTGTCATGCCAACAATTTAGCCTATGGCGGCTCTCTGGTAAAGGTTTATAAGCTAGGTTGTGAGTTGCAGCGGAAAAGATTGGAGTGCGCCATTTATTTACAGGTGCGTCGTGCTCTGTTCCCAATTGGATAAAAATGCATATAATATATAAACGAGGGAATAAATAATTATACCTGTTAAATTAAGGATATTTTCATAATGGAAAAATTATGGTATAATGTTTTTGCTACTTACGCTTGTCCGGCAGGACAAGTAAGAAAGGCAGGTGAGTAAGGCTGCAGATAAGGAAAGGCTGATCTGCAGTTAAGATGTCACAGTTGGCTGACTGGTGGGAGAAGAGTGGGAGTTGGTCAAAAATCCTTATTGGTTTGCTGGGTTTAATTTTAGTAGTAGTCGGGTTTATGATTTTTACCGGTTCCAATACAGGTTTTCTGGTTAAGGTTGACGGCCGGGAAATCGGTATTATTGAAACCCAGGAAATCTATGACCAAGCCTTACAACAATTAAAAGAAGAAAAAACACAATTACTAGGTTTAAAGGTTGAAGATATAGCTAATCAAATAGAAATAGTTAAAGTAGAGGATTATGATGGAGATCCTTTATCCTTGGATGATTTAACTACATTGTTAGATTCACGCCTGGAATGGTTAGTACAGGCCACCGCTATAAAAATAAACGGTGAAGATAAGGTTTACGTATTTAGCGAAAAGGAAGGCAATGAAGTACTGACCAAATTAAAAGAAGAATACGTTGCCAAGGATGAGGAAACTGAAGTGCTTTCAGTAGATTTTACTGAGGAAGTGACTTTAGCTGAAACTCAGGCTAATTTATCACAAGTAATGGATGTTGAACAAGCTCTGACTTTTATTATGAACGGAACAGACAAGGTTGAGACCTATACGGTGGAAGCTGGGGACTCTCTATGGACTATCGCCCATAAAAATGGGTTAACGGTTAATCAGTTAAGAGAGGCAAACCCTCAGCTAAAAAATGACTTGTTATCAATTGGACAGGAATTAAAATTAGTTCAATCAGAGCCTTTACTCCATGTGGTTACTGAAAGCAAGGTTACTCAGGAAGAGACTATTAAGTATAGCACAAAGTACATAAGCGACGCCGATATGTGGCGGGGACAAACCAGTGTTAAGGAACCCGGTAAAAACGGGAAAAAAATTGTTACATATAGGATTGTGGCGGAGAACGGCAATGAGCTGGAGCGTCAGGTTTTAGAGGAAAAAATACTGGAAGAACCGAAAACAAGAGTAGTTTATCAGGGAACTAAGGTAATGACAGCTTCCCGGGGAGGCGGCGGGAATGGAATATTGGCCTGGCCCCTGAGAAGCAAGATTACTTCCAGTTACGGATGGCGTGGCTCCGGATTCCACACAGGTATAGATATTGACGGGGTAACAGGGGATCCTGTTTTTTCCGCAGAGAGTGGTACTGTTATCTCCGCCGGTTGGAAAGGTACATATGGTTACTGTATAGATATTGACCACGGTGATGGATTGCTTACCCGTTATGCTCATCTTTCCAAAATTAGGGTTAGTATGGGTCAAAAGGTAAGTAGAGGCGACTTGATCGGTAATGTGGGAAGTACAGGCCGTAGTACCGGTTCTCATCTCCATTTTGAGGTAAGAATAAACGGTAATCACAAAAATCCTTTAAATTATCTGAAGTAAAGAAGCACAGGAATAACTCCTGTGCTTTTTAAATATAAATTTGAAAACCGTTTTAAATTTACAAATACTGTGATATAATACCCCCTAAAGGTATATGTTGAGTATTTAAAAGGAGGTAGTAAATTAAAATGTTTGATGTGATTATTGTTGGGGCTGGGCCGGCAGGACTTACCTCTGGGATTTATGCTGCCAGAGCGGGATATAAAACACTTATTTTAGAAGCCGGAGTGCCGGGAGGACAAGCCGGGACTACTGAAACAATCGAAAATTACCCCGGGTTTCCCCAGGGAGTTTCCGGATCTGAGTTAATGATAAAGTTTTATGAGCAGGCAGTAAATTTTGGGGTGCAAGTAGAATATAAACATGTTTCTTCTTTGGAATTAGAAGGAAAAGTGAAAAAGGTGATAACCGATGATGAGGTCTATGAAGCCAAAGCAGTAATTATCGCCTCAGGAGCTCGTCCTCGCTTGTTAGGTGTTCCCGGGGAAGATAAATTTAGAGGAAAAGGCGTCTCCTATTGTGCTACCTGTGACGGGTTTTTCTTTAAAGACCAGGATGTAGCCGTTGTAGGAGGTGGCGACACAGCCATAGAAGAAGCCATGTACTTAGCCAAGATTTGCCGGCAGGTTACCGTTATTCACCGTCGGGACCGGCTAAGGGCTACGAGGATTCTCCAGGAAAGAGCCTTTAAGAATGAAAAAATTCAGTTTGTGTGGGACAGTGTGGTGGAAGAAATCCTGGGCAAGGAAAAAGCGGAAGAGTTGGTATTGCGTAATGTAATAACTCAGGAACAAAAGATATTAAAGGTAAACGGTGTCTTCATTTTTGTAGGGTATATTCCCAATACGGATTTCCTTCCGGAAAGTTTACAAAAAGACGAACAGGGGTATGTATTAACTGATGAAGAGCTTAAGACTAATTTACCTGGGGTTTTTGCTGTAGGTGACGTGCGGCAGAAAAGATTGCGTCAGGTGGCAACGGCAGTAGGGGACGGGGCTAGTGTAATCGTTCCTTTAGAAAAATATTTGGAGGATAGGGGGTAGGTAATAGGTGTTTTTTAATCATTCCCGCCAGAAAAAACAAGGACCTCGAAAAGTATTTTATGTAATATTAGTTGTTTTAATTAGCATCGGTCTTTTGCTTCCCTCTTTTATGAGCGTCCTCTGGGGCTTAGGCAACTAATCCTGCCTCT
>DGEF01000092.1:8173-10343 GCA_002385805.1 Peptococcaceae bacterium UBA3933 | reverse complement strand
TTAGTGCTTTTTTAATCTTTTTAATCTTTCTTCTATTAATGCTAATAGTTAATATTATAGGCAATCCCAAAGTTTTCGCTTACAAAACAATTCGGGCTCTAGCCCAAATTCAATTGGATTTGTCTACTCATGACTTTCAAAAATTACAAACCGGGAGTTTTAAGATTAAGTATCAGGAAATACCGGAGGAAAGTGCTCGCTTAGTGGCCGAAACAGGAAAAGATATAATTACACCTGTCAATGAGTTGCTTCAGTTTACGCCTCAGGAGAAAATTCCTGTAATTATCTACCCTTCTATGGAGTCTTTAAATGAGAGTTTTGGTTGGGAAGGGGATAAAAGCCCCATGGGTGTTTATTGGTTGGGAACAATCAGAGTACTGGCCCCTGAGGCCTGGCTAGGTGAGAAAGATAGTGAGACCCGGGCACGAATTTTTAAAGATATGGGGCCCATGGCTCATGAATATGTACATTATGTAGTCGATTATAAAACCAACGGTAATTACACAAGGTGGTTTACGGAAGGAATTGCTCAGTATATTGAAAAGAAAATTACCGGTTTTTCTTTAGAAGAGCCCACAGTAGAAGCCAAGTTAAATATATATCCTTTCAATAAACTGGATAAAGACTTTGATCGACAAGAAGATCAGGATTTAGCTTACTGGCAGTCCTTAATTGCCGTTGAATACCTGGTAGAAAAATATGAAGAGCCGGTTATAACCTCTCTGTTAGATGAATTAGGCAAAGGAAAAAGTATGGCGGTAGCTTTTGAAGAGGTTTTAGGAATGAGTTTACATGATTTTGAAGAAGAAGTTAAAAAATACGCATGGAATAAGGCCCTTGGGGAAAACTAGTGGAGAGAATTCTCACTAGGGGGAATCAAATTGACCAGGGATGAGGAGCTTAAAAACAGGATAAAAGATGTTTTAAGCGAGAATTTAGCCAATACGGCCTGGGGAATAAATGTTCAGGTGGAAAAAGGATATGTAACTTTACAGGGCGTTGTAGATACTTTAGCAGAAAAAGAAAAGGCAGCCCAGATCCTTCAAGGTCTTCCTGAAATAAAAGGTATTGACAATAGTTTAGCCATCGCTTTAGACAGTTACCGGACTGACGAAGAAATAACCCGCTTAGTTGAAGAAAAGTTGCGCCGGGAACCAAGAATAGACTTAAAAAAAATCGGTGCTGAATGCGATAAAGGGGTAGTTATTTTACGCGGCCAAGCCTCATCTTTAGGTGAAATAGAGCTGGCCAGAGAGTTAGCTGCCCAGGTACCCGGTGTACGGGAAGTAAGGGAATTAGTAAAATTTACAGAAGAAGCCAAAGATGTAGATGACGCTTCTTTAGTAAATGGGGTAGAAGTGGCATTTTCCACTTCTGATCTTGTAGAGGCGGAAGATGTGGTTACCAGCTGTCAAGACGGGGTTATTACTTTAGAAGGCACAGTTGATACTAAGGAACAAAAGGAAGCTGCTGAGGTAATAGCCAAAACGGTCCCCGGGGTAAAAAAAGTGATTAATCGGTTAAAAACCAGAAAGGACAGTACCCAAGGAGATGAATATTTAACAAATGCCTTACGCCGAGCTTTAAGGGAAGACGGCCGGGTAGGTCCTGGGCAAGTAAAGGCTTTTGTGGTTGATGGAGTTGCTTTTTTAAGTGGCCAGGTTTTCAGTATAGATACTAAAAAGGCTGCCGAAGAAGTAGCCCGGAAGGTAGATGGAATAACCCTGGTAGTAAACGATATTACCGTAGCTTATCATTAAATAAGTGACTATGTGACAAATGACTGGCATGAGTGGCTAGTTTCGTTTTTCCTATACAGATAATCTGCATGTCAGTGGGCGGGTGAGCGAGTGGGCGAGACTTTACTCCCTTCAGTCGTATGATTAAGGTTGAGGTTAAGGTTAAGTCTTAGTTAAGTGCCGGGTTAGACCCGAAAATTAACCCAGGCTTAACCTCAACCTTAACCTTCGCCGTCAGGCGAATTTATTAATGTTAATTAGTGTTAATCCGTGTACATCCGCGGTTAAAATTGCAACCATCCTGTATCATTTCTCCTTAGATGCATCCGAAGAAAATTACATTCATCGGATGCATTTTTAAGTATATCCCTCAAGAAGATGCTGACCCAAAATAATTGCCCGGTAGACGTCATGCCGCCCCAAAAGCTAGA
>DGEF01000092.1:0-7953 GCA_002385805.1 Peptococcaceae bacterium UBA3933 | reverse complement strand
GTGAGCCGTCATGCCGTCCCAATAACTTAACCCCAGAGCCGTAATGCTATTCCGTTCTATCGACAACTTTCCAATTAAAATATATAATAAGAAATTAGAGAAAAATTTTTAATTACTTGTGGGTTAAGAATATTAGGATTTGGATGTGTGTAGTGTGCGTATTTGTTCATTAGCCAGCGGCAGCAGCGGTAATTGTTATTACGTAGGTACTGATAATACTCATGTATTAGTTGACGCAGGAATAAGTTGTAAAAGGATTATCCAAAGTTTAGAGGATAAAATAGGTATTTCCGGTAAAGATTTAGATGGAGTATTTGTTTCCCATGAACATAATGACCATATTCAAAGTTTAGGTGTTTTAGCCCGAAAATTTAAAACTCCCCTGTACGCCACCCAGGGGACCTGGCAGGGTATTGGTGATAAAATCGGCAAGGTAGAACCGGAGTTATACAATACATTAGATTCTCAAGGCAGTTTGGAGATAGGTGATTTACACCTGGAGTGGTTTTCCACCTCCCATGATGCCCTGGAACCTATCGGCTTTGTCATGGAAAACGAAAATAAGAGGGTTGGGATAGCCACCGATTCGGGCATCCTAACCAATAGAATGAAAAATATTCTCTTTAATGTTGATTATTTAATTTTAGAAGCTAACCATGATGAAAGAATGTTGATTAACGGTACTTACCCCGGATATCTTAAAAGGAGAATTTTAAGCAATAAAGGTCATTTATCCAATAGGGCAGCGGGAGAGGCTTTACTGGATTTAATAGGGGAAAAGACCTGCTCGGTAACCTTGGCTCATCTCAGTCAGCAGAATAATACACCGTCTTTGGCTTTAAAAACTGTTGAGCATATTTTTAGAGAGAATCAATTCCTGTATTCCGGTGAATTACAGGTGGCTCCACGTTCACAAGCAAGCTCATGTATTAGAATATAATTTACATATCCGGCAGTTATTCAAAGGAGGTAGATTTATGAGTTATTTTGATACAGAAGAGTATGGCAGGAAACCCAGTAAAGTTGGTTATTTTTTAGTGGCCATAATTGGGGCAATAATCGGTGGGCTTCTCTCTTTGTATCTGGCACCCGTTTTTTATGGCGGCAATTTAATGGATAATAACCCAATTTTAAATCAACCTCAAACACCACAGATTTCAAATACGGAAGTGGATTTTTCTCCGGTTGTAGCTATAGCGGAACAGGTGGGGCCTACCGTTGTCGGTGTTAGCAATCGGGGAAGGGTTTCTGACTTTTTTGGCAGAACTACGGTGACTGAACGGGGTAGTGGTTCAGGGGTCATTATTGATTCCAGGGGCTATATTGTTACAAATTTTCATGTTATTGACGGTGCCAGTGAAATTATCGTAACTTTAGCCGATGGAGAAAAGGTTGAAGCTAAACTGGTAGGGGCTGATCAACAGACAGACCTGGCCGTCTTGAAAATTGAAGCAGACAATCTACCTGTAGCTGTTTTAGGAGATTCTACTAAACTTCGTACCGGGGAACTGGTAGTGGCTATCGGTAACCCCTTAGGCATTGAATTTGCACGTTCTGTAACAATGGGTGTTGTTAGTGCTACCGAACGTAAACTGACCATCGGTGACCAACAGTTTAATTTAATCCAGACCGATGCTGCTATTAACCCAGGCAACAGTGGAGGAGCATTAGTTAATAGCCGGGGTGAAGTTATCGGAATTAACAGTGCAAAACTGGTTATTGAAGGGGTAGAAGGGATGGGTTTTGCAATACCCATTAGTGAAGCCCGTCCCATAATAGAAGAGCTTATTGAAAAAGGTTATG
Organism: Peptococcaceae bacterium UBA3933; assembly: GCA_002385805.1. GTDB lineage: Bacteria > Bacillota > Peptococcia > Peptococcales > BICA1-8 > UBA3933. The sequence goes on along the minus strand of DGEF01000092.1, from coordinate 6,150 downwards.
TCTCACGGCCTTTTCTGGGTATCACCGGGTCAGTAATAGATGAATATTCTGCCAGGAGATGGCAAATACCTCAAGGGATTTTAGTAAGAAGCATAGTTCCGCGCGGACCTGCTCACAAAGCGGGAATCCAGGAGATGGATATTATCGTGGCTGTTGATGGGGAAGAAGTAAAAGACTTTGCTGAATTGACTGCGATTTTAAATAAACATAAACCAGGGGATAAAGTGACGGTGACGGTAGATAGAGAAGGGAAGAAATTGGACCTCCCGCTGGTTTTAGGAGAAATGCCTAGAGAATAGTTTAATACATGTGCATAAAAATAGGGTCGGATTAAATATCTGACCCTTTTCCATAATATCTAAGAAATAGCCAGTAAAGGAGTTTGGGTTAGTGAATATAAAAATAATCGGAGTAGGGAAAATAAAAGAAAAGTACTTAAAAGAAGGAATTAAAGAATACTTAAAAAGGTTACAGCCTATGGCCAAAATTGAGATTATTGAAGTGGCTGATGAAAAAGAGCCGGCTAATTCCTCCCCTGCTGAAGAAAAGATAGTTAAAGAAAAAGAGGAGGAAAGAATAAAGAAACACCTTAAGCCAGGGAGCTTTTTAATAGCATTAGCCATAGAAGGAAAGGAACTGTCTTCGGAAGGTTTTGCTCAGAAATTAAAGAATTTAGCCTTAGAAGGAAAAAGTGATATTACCTTTGTTATCGGCGGTTCCTTAGGGTTAAGCAAAGGAATTTTAGACAAAGCTGATTTCTTGCTTTCTTTTTCTAAAATGACTTTTCCTCATCAGTTAATGCGCTTAATACTTCTGGAGCAAATTTACCGGGCTTTTAAAATAATTAGAGGAGAGACCTACCATAAATGAGAGAAAGACAGTATTATCCTGATAACATAGCATAACATAGGCCTTAGCTATGATATAATATAATTACAGATTTAGGTATGAAAGGTAGTGTTATTATGAATAACGCTAAAAAGATTTTATTAAAACTTATAGATGAAATTCCAGAAAGCCGGATTCCTGAAGTAATTGATTTTATCAGTTTTTTAAAGGCAAAAAAAGAGAATCAGGTATTTAAAGATTTAGAGTTGGCAAGTGAAAGTAGTATGGATTTTTGGAATAACGACATTGATGATGAGGTATGGAATAATGTATAAGCAAGGGGATATTTTACTGATTCCTATACCATTTAGTGATTTAACCTCTAACAAGAAAAGACCTGTTCTTGTTTTATCAAATGATGACTACAATACAAAAACAGAAGATATTATTGTGGCAGCGGTTACTTCAAACATTACATCAAAGGAATATAGTATTCTCATTACAAATGAGGATATGCAAGAAGGAAATTTGCATGTTAATTCTTGTATAAGAGTTGATAAAATATATACACTTTCACAGAGTATTGTTATTAAAAAGTTTTAGCCATGTATTCAGTAATGCACGGTGAACCGTATCATAAGTAATTTTCCAGGTTAAATTCACCGGTTACATAATAAGAACCCTGAGATTGAGCAACTAACTGGTTTTCTTCATTAAAAATTTTTCCTATGGTCCGCATGATTTTATTCCCATTGCCGGTTACCTGTCCAATACCGGTAATAGTAGTTCCTAAAGGCACGCTTTTTATAAAATTAATATTCATATCAATAGTAACAACACTTTTTCCCAGTGTGAAACAGGGTATCCCCATGATAATGTCAGCTATAGAGGCTAAAATGCCGCCATGGGCGATACCAAACATGTTACTGTGCTCCGGTTTAATCTTCATCTGATATACTGCTTTTCCCTCGCTAATTTCCACTATTTTTACATCTAAAAATTTTTCCAATATGTTAGTTGAATAAATTTCAGTTAAATAACTTTTTAGCCTGTTTAGTTCATTTTCTGTCATAGGTAATGCCTCCATCTAGATACATAATTGCTGGGATTATAATAAATATTATTATACCTAAAAGGAGGCAGTTAGGGCAAATTTCACAGAACAAAGGTTTTTAGTTTTTAATGAGGACAGCCATGTGGCCGAGAGTATTCAGCTCGGCTTTTTTTATCAGTTCTCTTACCTGTACAAAGTAAGTGCTGCTGTGTTCTACAGATTTAGCAAAAGACTGAATTAAGCTTAAAACTAGCTCATCATTTAAGTTGCCGTAAAAGGCTCCTAAACCGATTAAATGCATTTTGATAAGGGCGTAATGGATGACTAAAATTATATATTCATCGAAAAGGGTGCCACTGCCCAGGGGCAATAATTTACGAAAAACGTAATTAACTAGGTAATTTTCCAATATGTACTCTTTATTCTCCATGTAAGGTTGATAGTATCTTTGGTAAGATTCCTGGTATCTTTCACCGATTTCCGGTTCCTTTTCTACGCTTTCATAATTAATACCCTTTAAAAATTCCGTATAATATTGAAAGTAGCGAGGATTGGAAATTCCTTGGAAAAAACGTACATCTGCCAAAAGTTTTAAGAGAATCATCTGCATAGTTGTTTGAGGTTGAAGGTCGGCTAGGGATTCTTTTATTTTTTCTGCAGCCATTACCTGGCGAAAATAGTCAATTAATTTAGGGGCTTCCGGATATAGTTTTTGGTCTGCATAAGTTTGGAGATGCTCAAAGAAAGAGCCCAAAATTATTAAGCGTTCCCAAATTCGATAGTTGCGATTTTGAAGGATTTCGATGAGAAAGAAACGGATACTGTTAAAAAATTTATTAAATTCAGGAGAAAATCTAAACTTTTTGGCCATTACTTCTCCTTGGGCTAGATAACTTTCTTTTTCAACTAAAATTTCTTTAAAAATTATCTTTTCTTCATTGAAAAGTACTAAACGGGCTGCCTCCGGACAGGAAACAGTCAAGGATACTTCCAGGAGATTATTTATCTTATAAAAAGTCCGAGGATAAAATTTGCATATATAGGATAAATAATCTTCACCCAGTTGTAATTGTAGACCACATAGTTTGTCTTCGGTTAAAAAGGGACAACTTCTATTTTCATCCATTCTAATACGGGCATATTTTAAGGGTCCGGGGTTAGAACGATTGCGGGCAAAGGTTTTTTCAAACTTAGCTTTAAGTTGGGGATTCTTTATTTTCTTATACTTTTTATAAGTTTTCTCATCAATATTTACGGTAAAACCTATACAGCATATATCCTCACATTGGGAAGTTATGCAAGAAAACCGGGGGAGATAGTCAGGAAGTAAAAGCTTACAGTACTTATTTGGTTTATTTTTCATGGGTTCAACTCCTTTCTTTAAAATCTTTATGCCAGGAGTTAAACCAAAAGAACAAAGGGCCTTAATTGAATACTTATTATTGGTAGTAAGGCATGGGCTAATATAAATAATATTTATAGTTATAATAAATAAAAAGATGACCGGATAGTATTGACAACTATCCGGTTTGTAATTAGAATAAAATTGTAACGATTACAAATTAGAAATAATTACAAAAACAAAACAAATCCAAGTGATTAAGGATGATGATATATGAAAAACATTGAAGAATATCTCAAAGAAAATGGCGTCAAGCCTTCATACCAAAGAATAAAAATATTTGAGTATCTTATTAAAAACAAAAACCACCCCAAGGTGGAAACAATTTTTCAAGAACTGGTACAGGAAATACCCACTCTATCCAAAACAACAGTTTATAACACTCTAAAGCTCTTTTTAGAGAAGGGAATCGTTCAACCAATTTTAATCGAAGAAAATGAAGTTAGATATGATGCAGACATAACTACACACGCTCATTTTAAGTGTGAAAAGTGTGGGGAAGTTTATGATTTTCGAGTTAATCTTTCTCAACTAAAAATAGAAGGTTTAGAAGAATTTCAGGTAAAAGAAAGCCACATATATTTTAAAGGTATCTGTAAAAAATGTTTGTAAATTATATAAATTTAAATCTAAATAAATATAATTAAGGAGGAGAAGAATAATGAAAAAATTTGTTTGTACTGTATGTGGTTATGTACATGTAGGGGAGGCAGCTCCGGAAAAATGTCCACAGTGTGGTGTTCCTGCCGAGAAGTTTATTGAGAAAAAAGACGATGGCAAATTAGTTTTCGCTGATGAACACAAAGTAGGTGTAGCTAAAGGTTTAGACCCAGAAGTTGTGCAAGGATTAAAAGACAACTTTATGGGAGAGTGCACTGAAGTAGGTATGTATTTAGCTATGAGCCGGCAGGCAGACCGGGAAGGTTATCCTGAAGTTGCCGAAGCTTATAAGAGAATTGCCTTTGAAGAAGCTGAACATGCCGCCAAATTTGCTGAATTGCTAGGAGAAGTAGTGGCAGCTGATACAAAAACAAACTTGCAAATGCGGGTAGAAGCTGAACATGGTGCTTGCCAAGGTAAATTAGATTTAGCAAAAAGGGCTAAAGAACTGGGCTATGACGCAATTCATGATACCGTTCATGAAATGTGCAAAGACGAAGCCCGTCACGGCAAAGCCTTTGAAGGTCTGTTAAAAAGATATTTTGGCTAATGAGTAAAAAGGGAGATGGCGAAAGCCACCTCCCTTTTTTATTTTAAATAACTTTAGTAGACGCGGGTAGGTTTATAGCCTGCATTATGCAATTCGGAGATAATTTGTTGGACATGTTGATGTCCGTTAGTTTCCACGGTTACCTCCAGTTGGACGTTTGTAAAGCGGTCTAGGGCTTTAAACTGGTTGTGATCCAATTTAATAATGTTGGCATTTAGTCGGGCTAAAATTTCGGATATTTTTAAAAGTTCTCCCGGTTTATCCGGCAAATCTACTGAAAAACAGAAGATGCGCCCCCTAGATTGGAGACCTTGGTTAATCATGGAGGAAATAGTTAAAACATCTATGTTACCGCCGCTGACCACACAGACAATATTTTTCCCGGTAACATTTAATTTTTTTAGGCCGGCCAGAGATAATACTCCTGAGTTTTCGCCAATTAGTTTATGTTTTTCCAAAAGTTCCAGGAAGGCTTCCATGATTTCAAAATCCGAAACCGTCACAATATCATCTACATATTTTTTGATCAGGGCGAAGTTTAAGTCACCCGGTTGTTTTACGGCAACACCATCGGCAATGGTGTTAACAGATTCCAGATAAACCAGCTTATTGTTTTCCATAGATACCTTCATGGATTTAGCCCCTTCAGGCTCCACACCAATTACTCTAATATCAGGTTTTAAGGTTTTAGCGGCAACAGCAATACCACTGATAAGCCCGCCGCCACCTACAGGGACAAGTATATAATCAACAGTCGGCAGCTCAGCCAAAATTTCCAGGCTGATGGTTCCCTGACCTTCAATAACGTCCAGGTCGTTAAAGGGGTGGATGAACACATAGCCGTTTTCTTTTTCCAGTCTTAAGGCTTCTGCATAGGCCTCATCGTAACAGTTGCCGGCTAACACTACCTGTGCGCCGTAGCTTTTGGTTGCTTCTACCTTGATAAGGGGAGTAGTCTTGGGCATAACGATAGTTGCTTTAGTTCCAAGTTTTTGGGCGGCATAGGCCACTCCCTGGGCATGGTTGCCCGCTGATGAAGTAATTAAACCTTTTTGCCTTTCTTTTAAGGAGAGTTTACTGATTTTGTTATAGGCACCGCGAATCTTAAAGGCGCCGGTAATCTGGAGATTTTCCGGTTTAATATATACATTATTGTTGTATTCGTCGCTAAAAACGGCACTATAGATTAATTTTGTTTCTTTAAGAATATTTGCCAGGCGGTTTTTAGCTTCCGCAAATTTTAAATTAGTTAAATCTGCTAGATAATTTTCTGGGACAGTATTTACTAAAGGGTTCATGTTTTTACCTCCATAAATATGGTTTTCTTCAAATTGATTTAATGAAACTTTGAGTGATTTTTCTTAATAGGTTAACATGAACCTAATTCTGTTGTCAACAGATTTAGGAATATAATTCTGTTATATAATAAGTTAGTATTTTTTATAAAAAAAATTTATAGAACTTATGTGGTTTAAACTAAAATTTCCAAAGAATACAAAAATATAAAAAATTGAGTATAGCTAGGCAGGAAAAATTGTATATATATAGATAATAAAATATACTTATATGTTTTTATTTTTGGAAAATTAAAAATAAGTAGGTTTATCTTTACCGGGTAATTAATTCAAGGAAAAGCAACTGGTGTGCTGAATCTAA
>DGEF01000124.1 GCA_002385805.1 Peptococcaceae bacterium UBA3933 | reverse complement strand
AGATGTGTATAAGAGACAGGGATTACATAGGGCAAAAACTTTACGTTTTACTTCTTTTGATCCGTATATGGAAGTAGAATTAGAAGAATATAAGGAAGAAGAAGCAGTAGAGGCGGAAAAAAGTGCGGAAACGGAAGCATTAATGCGAAGTGTTATTTTTCAATTTGAACAGTATGTGAAGATTAGTAAAAGAATTCCTTCAGAAACGGTTATTGCTGTAGTTACTTTGGAAGAACCTGGCCGTTTAGTGGATGTAATCGCTTCTCATCTCACTCTTAAGGTCTCTGATAAGCAACAAATTTTGGAAGCAATAGATATTAAAGAACGTTTAGAAAAGTTATACGCCATTTTAAACCGGGAGTTGGAGATTTTAGAATTAGAACGCAAAATTAGTTCCCGTGTCCGTAAACAAATGGAAAAAACTCAAAAAGAATATTATTTAAGGGAACAGTTAAAAGCAATTCAAAAAGAACTGGGAGAAAAAGACGAGCGGTTAGCGGAAGCGGATGAATTAAGGGAAAGGATCGCTGAAGCTAATTTGCCTCCTGAGGTAGAAGAGAAGGCCTTAAAAGAAGTAGAACGTTTTGAAAAAATGCCTCCCATGGTTGCTGAGTCCGCGGTGATAAGAAATTATTTAGACTGGCTAGTATCTTTACCTTGGAGTATACAGACTGAGGACCGGTTGGACATAGATGTGGCCCGGGAAATATTAGATGCAGACCATTATGGTTTAAAAAAGGCTAAGGAACGGATTTTAGAGTATTTGGCGGTTAGGCAGTTGACTAAAAAAATGAAAGGCCCCATTATTTGTTTTGTTGGCCCACCGGGAGTGGGAAAAACTTCTTTGGCGAAATCCATTGCACGGGCAATGGAAAGAAAATTTGTTAGGATTTCTTTAGGTGGGGTTAGAGATGAGGCAGAAATCAGAGGACACCGCCGGACTTATGTAGGAGCTCTTCCCGGCAGAATAATTCAGGGAATGCGCAATGCAGGTTCTAATAATCCCGTTTTTCTCCTTGATGAAATTGACAAAATGAGTATGGACTTTCGGGGAGACCCTTCTGCTGCCTTATTGGAGGTTTTGGATCCGGAACAGAACAACAGTTTCAGTGACCATTTTCTCGAGGTTCCTTTTGATCTTTCCAATGTAATGTTTATAACTACAGCTAATGTTATTTATAATATCCCTAGGCCTCTTTTAGATAGAATGGAAGTTATCGAGATTTCCAGTTATACGGAAGAGGAAAAACTGCAGATTGCTTTAAGGTACTTACTGCCCAAACAGCGCAAAGAACACGGTTTAAATGAGGAAGACCTGCAAATTTCAGAGAATACTGTTTTGAAAATTATCAGGCATTATACCCGGGAAGCCGGTGTACGGAATCTGGAAAGGGAAATTGCCGGCATCTGCCGTAAAGCAGCTAAGGAAATTGTAAAAAACCCAGGAAAGAAAGTAAGAGTTACCACCCAAAATTTAGATAAATTCTTAGGCATTCCCCGTTACAGGTACGGAACAACAGAAAACGAAAATGAAATTGGGGTGGCAACCGGTTTAGCTTGGACTGAAGCAGGCGGAGACATCTTACAGATAGAAGTTTCCTTATTGCCTGGTAAAGGGAAACTGCTTTTAACCGGTAAGCTAGGTGAAGTCATGAAAGAATCAGCTCAAGCCGGTTTTAGCTATGTGAGGAGTAAAGCTAAAGAATTAAACATAGAACCGGATTTTTATGAAAACTATGATATACATATACATGTGCCGGAAGGGGCTATCCCTAAAGACGGTCCCTCTGCGGGAATAACAATGGCTACCGCTTTAGCCTCGGCTTTATCTAAAAGAAAAATTAGAAAAGACGTGGCGATGACCGGTGAAATCACTCTCAGAGGCAGGGTTCTTCCTGTAGGTGGAATTAAAGAAAAGGTTTTAGCAGCTCACCGTGCCGGTAGTAAGTTGATAATATTACCTGCAGAAAACAAAAAAGACTTAGAAGATATACCTGCTAATATTAAGAGAAAACTGGAGTTTTTCTTGGTGGAAAACATGGATCAGGTATTGGAAAAAGCATTAGTGGAGGAAGAATAGTGATTATTAAAAGTTCTCAATTTGTGATCAGTGCCGTAAGTAAAAAACAGTATCCTAATGAGGGTTTACCGGAGATAGCCTTAGCGGGTAGGTCTAATGTAGGAAAATCTTCTTTAATAAATAAGGTGATTAACCGTAAAAACCTGGCCCGTACCAGCGGGCGACCCGGTAAAACTCAAGCCTTAAATTTTTATCGGATCAATGAAGAATTTTTCTTTGTGGATTTGCCCGGTTATGGTTTTGCCAAAGTATCTCAAAAGATTAAAGAACAATGGGCTAAATTTATCGAAGAGTATCTTAAAGGGAGAAAAGAACTTCGGGGAGTAATCCAAGTTGTTGATATCCGTCATGAGCCTACTAATGATGATTTAACTATGTATGAATGGTTACAATTCTATCAGTTGCCCACACTGATTGTAGCCACTAAAGCGGATAAAATTTCCCGCGGGCAGTGGCAGAAACATACCAAACAAATAAAGGAAAAATTGAAGCTCCCTTCTTCTCAACCTTTGGTTATTTTCTCTGCGGAAACAGGGCAGGGTGTAGAAGAAGTACAGGAATGGATCGAAAAATTTGTTAAAAGCTAGCCCTCTGAAAAGGAGACTCCTGTGAGTCTCCTTTTTAACTTTTAAGTTCCGCAATTAACATTCCTAAAAGAACAAAACCACAGCCTATCAGCCCCTGAGTAGTCAGAGTTTCCTGAAGCCAGAAATAAGAAAAGATTGCTCCAAAGACCGGCTCCATGGAAAAGGCGATAGCTGTTCGAGCCGGTGAAGTAAACTGCTGAACTTTATTTTGAATTAAATAGGCCAAAGATGTGGCGGGGATTGCCGTTATGGCTAAGCCCAGCCAAACTTCACTTGTGAATTTTTCCGGTAATGTTTCTAAGTTCAAAGTAAAAAGGCCACTGAAAAACGCAACTATTGTAATTTGGATTATTGTCAGTAATTCCGAGTCTGTATTTGGAGCAAACCTACCAACTAATATAATTTGCAAAGCAAAACAAAAAGCACATAATAATACTAGAAAGTCACCAAAGTTAATGCTGAAACTAGAGTTTAAAGATAATAAACCTAAACCAAAAGTAGCAGATATAGCCCCTAATAAAGCATAAAAATTGGGCAGCTGTTTAGAAAAGGGAATATTAAGTAAAGGTACTAAAACCACCGTCAGTCCGGAAATAAATGCAGCATTAGAGGCAGTGGTATATTGGATACCTATTGTTTGCAAAGCATAGGCCCCAAAAAGAACAAAGCCGATGAAGAAACCGGCTTGCATGCAATACTTATTAATAGTACGTATTTTCCTTAAATAAACTATTATTAAAAAGATACTGGCTAGACTGAATCTGATAGCTAAAAAAGCATAAGGGCCAATACCTTCCAAAGCTCCTTTAATGGCTGGGAAGGTTAGCCCCCAGACAAGGGCTACAAGTAAAAGCAGTAGATCAGCAATTAACGGATGCAAAGTAAACCCTCCTAATGTAAATCCTTGGTGAGCGCATAATATAAATTTTAACACAGAAGGAATTTTTGCACTAGATGAACCAATTGCTGATTTTATTTTAATAAGTTTGCTATAAAAAAATATTATCAGGCTAAGGAGGAATTTTTAAAGGTTTCAAGAAGTAGAAGTAATAATAATAGATTTATTCATCATGCGAAACTGTACTTATGAAATAGTACTACTGAGATTATTTTTGGGATTAAATTTTCTGTCAATGCTGGCCTAGAAGGAAGCATAGAAGCCATGAAGGTCTACCTAATAACGGAGGTAGGTCTTGATGGCTTTTTTATTTTTCTTAATTGGGAGGGGAGCTTTTGTGCGAAATAGATTAACTACGTTTTTGTTAATTTTGATTTTTTCTTTATTCATTTTTTCGGCATGTAACAGCAATCCCCAGGTCTACACAATTGCTGATACTACCGGGGATTGGGGATTTCCGGCACCTTTTACTCATTATAACCGGGGTCCCGGTTATGTTCGAATGAGTTTAATTTTTGATACTCTTCTCTGGAAGGACGAAACCGGAAATTTGGTAGGTGCTTTAGCTAAAGATTGGGAGTATATAGAGGAGGAAAAGGCTTTTATTTTTCAACTGAGACCTGGGGTAAAGTGGCATGATGGAGAATATTTTACCGCCAGTGATGTAGTCTTTACTTTTTCTTATCTAAAAAAGCATCCTTATTCCTGGGTGGATACAGGCGTAGTAAAAGAAGTGGTTGCTCTTAACGATGAAGAGGTTAAGGTATATTTGGAAAAGGACTATGCTCCTTTTATAGTTAATGTGGCAGGAACAATGCCTATTTTACCGGAGCACATTTACCAAAACATTGATAATCCTCTGGAATATACAGAGGAGGATGCCCTTATCGGCACCGGCCCTTTTAAATTAGTGGATTATAATAAAGAGCAGGGTACTTATCTTTATGAGCGAAATGACAACTACTATTTGGGTCAACCTAAAGTTGAAAGGTTGCGGTTCATTAAGCTTAATGAGCAGATGATTCCCCAGGCAATCCTAAGAGGTGAGGTTAATGCGGGTCCCGTACCTCCGGAGATGATAGATACCTTTAAAGAAAAGGGTTATACCGTTTTAATCTCTGATTACAACTGGAACGCCAAGCTTAAGTTTAATCTCCGCCAGGAACCCTTTAGTGACCTAAGGTTCCGTCAGGCTATTGCTTACGGAATTGATAGGGAAAAGTTGGTCAATATCTCCCAAAGGGGTCATGGTTTAGAGGGTAACCCGGGCTTTATCCCCCCGGACAGTCCCTGGTATTATCCTGAAGTAGAGCAATATGAATATAATCCTGAGAAAGCTCGGGAGCTTTTAAAGGAAATGGGTTACGGTGGAGAAACCCTTAAACTGGAGCTGCTTACTTCCGCCAGATTCAGCAGTGATGCGGAACTTATTAAAAATGACCTGGAAAAGATAGGTATATCCTTGGAAATAAGGGTCCTGGATGATAAAACCGTGGATGCCCGTACCCAAGAATGGGCTTTTCAAATGGTTTTAAGCGGCCATGGGGGGTTAGGAGGGGACCCTCAGTTTGTGAACAATATGGTTTTAGGAGATAGTTTTCATAGTGCCCGTTATCATTCAAACCAGGAATTGAAGGAGCTTTTGGAAAAACAGTTAACAATCATTGATGTTTCAGAGAGAAAGGAAGTACTGGCCCAAATCCAGAAATTATATGCGGAAGATTTACCTGCTTTAACTTTATACTATCCCAATTCTTATCAGGTGCGAGACAATCAGGTGAATCTGTATTATACTCTGGGAGGATTAGCTTCCGGCATACCTGTACCTTTAAATAAACTGTCTTTCATTGAATAAAAAGAGAGGGGGCTTTAGTTATGGGAAGAAAAAGAATAATTGATTATCTGATGGCTCTGGTAATAGTAATATCCTTAAACTTTTTTCTTCCCCGGCTATTGCCCGGTGACCCTTTGCTATCCATTTACGGTGAGGATGCCTTAATTACCATGACTCCGGAGGCGAAAGTTGAATTAACTCGGAGGATGGGCTTAGATAAACCCCTATGGGAACAGTTTTTTAATTATTTAAGTGGAATTGTAAAAGGTGACCTGGGTTACTCTTATTACTTTCAGGGACCTGTTCTTGACCTCCTTTTAGGTGCTTTGCCGTGGACTCTATTGTTAACAGGTTTGGCCCTGATTATTTCTACTCTGATAGGATTTATTCTAGGTGTAGAGTCCGGGTGGCGTAAAGGCAGGTTAGCGGACCAAGGGTTGCTGACGGGTTTTATGTTCCTTAACGGTTTCCCGGATCTGGTAATTGGCCTTTTTCTCCTCTTATTATTTGGGGTGGTTTTAGGTCTGTTTCCTTTAGGAGGGGCAATGACCCCTTATAGTCAATTAACAGGAGTGAGCCTATTATTAGATGTTCTCCATCACTTGTTTTTACCTTTATCGGCTTTAGTGTTGACGGAGATTGCTTCCTGTTATTTGTTAACACGAACAACGGTGGTTACTCTTTTAGAGGAGCCTTTTATTCTTACGGCGAGGGCTAAAGGGATTAAGCCCAAAAATATCAGATACCGGCATGTGGGAAGGAATTCACTTTTGCCCATTGTTACCCGTACAGGGGTAAGATTGGGCCGGTTATTTACGGGAGCACTGTTTATTGAAACGATTTTTGCTTATCCGGGGATGGGTTTATTGATCTACCGGGCTATTTTAGGTCGGGATTTTCCTTTAATTCAAGGAGTTTTTTTCTTAGTGGCGGTAGTAATTTTATTGATTAATTTTTTCGTGGAGTTAATTTATCCCCGAATTGATCCAAGGGTGAAGAACAATGCATATTAATTATGTTCGCGGGTTTAAAGAAAACAGGTTGGGCAGGTTAGGGATAATCTTTTTAGCTTTAATCTTAAGTATTGCCTTTCTGGCACCTGTTTTAACGGCATACTCTCCCCGCCAGGTATCGGAAAATATTTTTCAACCCCCTTCCCAAAAACACTGGCTGGGTACCAATGATTTGGGCCAGGATATTTGGAGCAGGGTGATTTTCGGGGCCAGGACCTCTTTTATTACTGCTTTATCGGTGGGGATACTTACAGTGACTTTAGCTGTCTTTATCGGTTGCAGTGCAGCTTTATTGAGGGGGATTTACGAAAGGTTTGTTTTGAGGTTGATTGATATTTTTTTGATTATCCCTAATATTTTATTGTTGCTGTTAACCGCTGCCTATTTAAGACCGGGACCGGTGACGATGGTTATTGTCCTTTCAATCTTTAACTGGCCCGGGTGTGCTCGAATCATTCGGGCCCAGACCCTTACTTTACAAGAGAAAAGTCATATTAAGGCCGCCAAAACCTTTGGGGCCGGTACTTTCTATATTCTGGTCAAACACATTATTCCCGATTTGGGGCCCATTTTGGCTTCTTCCTTTATTGCTCATGCCCGAAGGGCCGTATTTATGGAAGCCGGGTTGGCCTTTTTGGGTATTAGCGACCCTCTTTTAATTAGCTGGGGTACGATTATCAACCGGGCTTTACAGTATTCTTATTTAAATAATTGGTACTGGCTGCTTCCTCCGGCTCTAGGTTTATCATTGACGGTAATGGCTTTCTCTTTCTTAGGGTACACCCTGGAGGAAATCTTAAATCCGCGGCTAAAGGTGGGAAAAAATGCTGGAGATTAAAGACTTAACAATTACTTATGGAAGGAACACGGTTATCAAAGAATTGAATCTTACCGTACCCAAAGGGGATGTATTAGCCGTTATCGGTGAATCAGGTGCAGGTAAAACAACTCTGGCTTTAAGTCTCATGGGCTTATGTCCGGGCAATGTGGAGGGCCAGATCATCTACCAAGGGGTGGATTTTTTATCTTTACCTGAGCCCCAAAGGAGATTATTGAGATGGAATAAAGTAAGTATGGTTTTTCAGGATTTAAATAGGTCTTTCAACCCGGTAATGACCGTTCTTGAACAGATAATGGAGCCTATGTTGGAACATGAGCTTTTGAGCAGGAAAGAGGCCCAGAAAAAAGCTTATTACTTGTTAAACAAAGTAGGTCTTGCACCTGTAAAGGGACAGATGTACCCTCACCAGCTTAGTGGGGGAGAAAAACAAAGGGCCCTGATAGCCATGGCTTTAACCAATGACCCGGAAGTATTAATCCTGGATGAACCAACGGCAGCCCTGGACGGATTGACTAAAGCAAAGATTTGTGAATTATTAAAGGAGGTCTTTTCAGAAAAAACAGTGGTTTTAGTTACCCATGATTTAAGCACCGCTTATCAACTGGCTAATAGGGTAGCTGTTCTCTATCAAGGGAGAATTATGGAGTTGGGTTTAACTAAGGATATACTCAAAAATCCCCGCCATCCTTATACGAGGGGGTTAGTTCGTTCTTTTCCTACTCTTGATGCCACCAAGGATTTACAGGGGATACCCGGTTTCGGTATAGAGAAGCAGGAAGGGTGCGTTTTTGCCAACAGATGTACCCAGCGGATAGCTGACTGTACTAAAATAATCCCTAAGCTAGAAAAAAGGGGAGAAAGGGAAATCGCCTGTTTGCGGGGAGGAGTGGTCAACCTTTTAAAAGTGGAAGACCTTACTAAGGTCTATTCGGGAGTAACGGCTTTAAAAGGAGTTTCTTTGGATATTGAGGAAGGGGAAACGGTAGCGGTAGTGGGGGAGAGCGGTTCCGGTAAAACCACTTTAGCCCTGTGTTTAATGGGCTTGGAAAAGGCTAATCAGGGCAGTATTTACTTTCAAGGGGAAAAAATAGTTAAATGGAATAAGGAATTTTATCAAAAAGTCCAGATGATTTTCCAAAACCCCCAGGACTGTATCAGTCACCGACTCAATGTTTTGGAGACGGTGTGTGAGCCCCTGGTTATTCAAAAGCTAGGCACTCCTGAGGAAAGAATCCACAAGGCAAAGAAAGCTTTACGAGATGTGGAGCTACCCGATGAGGATGAATTTTTAAACCGGTATGCCCACCATTTAAGTGGCGGAGAACTGCAGCGGCTGGCCATTGCAAGGGCGTTAGTCTTAGAACCCAAACTATTAATTGCCGATGAACCTACTTCAGCTCTGGATGCCAGTATCCAGGCCAAAATCATGAGGTTGATCATGGATTTACAGGAAAAAAGGGGTTTAAGCATTCTTTTCATCACCCATGACCTAGCTTTGGCTCGTAAGGTAAGTGATCGGGTTTTTGTCTTAAAAGACGGCCAAGTGGTGGAAAGGGGTTTAAGCACCCAGATTTTCAGCCTACCTCAACATCCCTATACCCGAAAATTATTACAAGCCACCGCAAATTTTTCGGATTTTTAAGGAGGCTATATATTTATGAATTTAGTACCGATTGGCATAATTCATTCACCCTATCGGGAAACGAAGGATGCGCCACCTCAAGGAAGAATGAAAATGGATGTTTTTACAATAGAAATATTCGAGAAGTATTCTGCCGGATTAAAAGATTTGGAGATGGTATCCCATTTAATCGTTTTGTACTGGTGTGACCGGGCCCAACGGGATTTGCTCCAGGTTACCACACCTTGGGATACAAAACTTCACGGTGTATTTGCAACCAGATCACCTCACCGGCCTAATCCCATAGCTTTTAATGTAGTGGATTTACTGGAGAGAAAAGGAAATCTGCTAAAAGTAAAAGGAATGGACGCTTTAGATAAAAGCCCGGTCCTGGACATAAAACCGTATAATTCCCAAATTGATGTGGTTTTAAATGCAAAAGGTCTGGGACTCTTTGAAAAATGGCGAAAGGAGAATGAATGATGGATATAACAACAAAATGGCAAGAAGCCGTTAAATTTCACGGTCATGCTTGCCCCGGCCTGGCTTTAGGAGTACGGGCAAGTCTAATCGCTTTAGAAAAATTAGGAGTGGAAAGGGCGGAAGATGAAGAATTAGTAGCCATTGTAGAAACGGATGCCTGTGGAGTGGACGGGGTTCAGGTCATTGCCGGTTGTACCTTGGGTAAAGGCAATCTATTTTTCAGAGATTATGGTAAACAGGTGTACACCATTGCCCGTAGGGATGGAAACAAAGCTGTAAGAGTTGCTTTTTATGGAAGTAAACCCAGTGAAGAACAGAAAGCTCTCAGAGAAAAAGTATTCAGCGGCAAAGCCAGCAGTGAAGAAAAAGAATTATTTCAATCTCAACAGCAACAGCGTATACAGGACATTTTGCATTTACCCTTTGAAAAAATCTGTAAAGTGGAATTTGTAGATATTCAGTTACCTAGTAAAGCCAGGATCTTTAATTCGATTCCTTGTGCGGAATGTGGGGAGTATTTTATGGAGCCCCGGGGCAGGCTACAGAATGGTAAGCCGGTGTGTTTGGCTTGTTTTAAAGAATACACTAGATGGTAATAGAATTATTAACCACGGATAAACACGGATGAATACAAATAGTTTAGTGGCTAGTTTTTAGTGGCTGGTGGCTAGATTTAGTGATTAGTGACTAGTGACTAGTTTGTAGTGGGCATGTGGCGAGTAAGCGAAAAAATAATTATTGCAATTCTATATGAGCATCTGCTTTAGGGTTATGCTGCATGATGCATCTGCTTTTAGGATTCATTTTTTGATGCATCCTGAAAGATTACTTTAAAGACGATGCATCCCTAAATTTTAACCCGTGAGCAGATGCATCCCTAATAAAGAGCTTTAAAGCAGATGCTCATTCAAAAGATATCAATATTTTTCGCCGTTAGGCGAACCATTAGTGTTTATCTGTGTTAATCTGTGTGCATTAGTGGTTCATAATTCCAGTCACTAGTTACTTGCTTTCTTCCGGCCAGGGGATATTTTCTATGGCATTTTGGGCAAAGGAATTGTCTATAAAATCATTTTCAAAAATTTCTGCCCCCATTTTTCCTACATTTGTCAGAATTTCCTGGAGTCTGGCTACACTTTCTTTTTGAATAACAGGGTTAGTATTCCAGACTTCCAGGTCTTTGTACCGGTTTACTGCTGTTTCGAGAATTTCCATTTTTACTTCAGGAAAAAAAGGTTTTATTACCTGGGCAATTTCTTTTGCATCGTGGGTAGCACACCAGATTTGAGCTTTATATAAGCCATTGGTAAACTTTTGAATGATTTCCTGTTTTGTTTCCAGATAATCTCTTGGAGCTACATATACACCGTTAGTGATGTTGCCAATTTGCCCGGCCAAAGAAGTGACAACATAGCCTTCTTTTTCTTGTTCTACTAGAGAAACAAGGGGTTCGGAAAGTTGAATTAAATTTCCGCTACCGCTTTTAAATACACCTACCGCCAGTTCCTTTGAAGGAATATTTTCAACCACATCCACCTCGCGATAAGGTCTGATTTTATTCTCTCTAAGAACATATTCTAAAAGAGCTTGGGATAAGGTTTCCGAGGGGCTACTAATAATTATTTCCTTTTTTAGGTCTTCCCATTGAAAATCATGTTTTTCTTCCCGGTGGACTAAAAAAGAGCCTTCATTCTGAGTTATTTGAGCAAAACCGATTATATTTTCTCTCGCCGATGATTTAAGTAAAGGTAGTATTAATTGCCCGTCAATTAACAAAATTTCTGTATTTTCTGTAAGCAGTCCCTCTATTATTTCCTGAGGATTACTTTTAGCTTGTTCTATTCGGATTATGAGGCCTTCTTCTGCCCAAAAACCCTTGTTTACGGCCACATATTGAGGTGCATGGTAAATGCTGTGAGAAAACTCCTGTAAGTGAATAGTGGTAAGAGAAGGTGAATCTTTTTTTAGCAGATGACAGGCGGTAATTAATATTACTGAAAATAGAAATATTAATAAAATGCTCCATTTTTTCCGGTTCACCGGATTTTCACCTCCCGAAAAACTCAATCTATGTATATTCAAAAAATTAGAGTTCAGTAGTAATAATTTCTATTAATTTGAATAATTTTATATTTTTTACATAGAAATTTACTGAGTTTAGTAAATAAAGGGGGAGGACTGAGGTGAAAAAAGATTTAAGGAAAATCAGTGGAAGCATAAAAAAATTTACGGACAGCAAAGAATTGGGGGTTAGTTTTGCCGCATTATGGTATGGTATTTTAATGTCCCTGTTTCTCTGGATACTTTTAGTAGGGATGGGCACTATGGGTCTGGTTATTTTCACTGATGAAACAATTTATGTCATGGAAGGTTTATTGAAATTAGTAACCTGGAGTGTATTTTTCTTAGGAGGATTTTTGGCAGCTTATCGGGCAGGATTTAAAGGATGGCAGCATGGTTTGTGGACAGGGGTATTTTTAGGATTTCTCTCAGCCATCTTCTTATTAGAAGTTGTCCCTACTTTAGTCGGCTGGGAACATGTGCTTTTTCAATGGGCAGCCTCAGTAATGCTGGGAACTTCCGGCGGAATAGTGGGATTAAAAGCATTACAGGCCAAAAAAGCACGCCTGGGCTACAGCTTTAAAGAAGCGAAAAAGCAAAAATTTTTCGGAACTTGACAGAGGTGAATTTCATTGTATAATATAGAAAATGTGAAAGTGTATTTATAATATAACAGCCGTTGAAGGGGAGGAGTAGGGTTGTTCCGGCTCCTAAAGAGAGGGGAATTCTTGGCTGAAAAATTCCCTGGATGCTCCAACCTGAAGGTAGCCCCGGAGGCAGGAAACTGAACGGAAAAAGAAGTGAGCGAGTCTAACACTCACGGGACACTCAAGATGTCAGTGGGCGAGTGGGCGAGATTTAAACTCCCTACGGTCGTAAGGTTAAGGTTGAGGTTAAGACTAAGACATTACTAGTCACCAGTCACTAATCACTAAATCTAGCCACTACCAACTAGTGACTAGTCACCAGTCACTAGTCACTAACTCAGTAGGTTTCTTCGGGAAAGCCCGTTATAGCTTGTAAAGAGTCACATTTATTGTGAAATTAAGGTGGTACCGCGGAAGTAGCCTCTTTCGTCCTTAGGGATGAGAGAGGCTTTTATAATATTGTCAGCAAATTGGAAAGGAGAAAAGTTAATGACTGAGAATAACTTATCGAAAGTTTATGATCCTAAGCAGGTAGAGGAAAAATGGTATACTTATTGGGAAAATAATAAATTCTTCCATGCCGATGTGGATGAGGACAAGCCTCATTTTTCCATTGTTATGCCTCCCCCTAATGTGACCGGTTCTTTACATTTAGGTCATGCTTTGGACAATACTTTACAGGATATTTTGACCCGCTGGCGGAGGATGCAGGGGTATAATACCTTATGGCTCCCCGGTACTGACCATGCCGGGATAGCTACCCAGGCCAAAGTTGAAGCCCAATTAGCTGAAGAGGGAACAAATAAGCATGAATTGGGTCGGGAAAAGTTTTTGGAAAGGGCCTGGGCCTGGAAAGAACAGTACGGTAACCGGATTACTCAACAGTTAAGAAAACTGGGAACCTCTTGTGATTGGGACCGGGAACGTTTTACTATGGATGAAGGTTGTTCCAAGGCAGTAAGAGAAATATTTGTCCGCTTGTATAACGATGGTTTGATCTATCAGGATAATTATATTATTAACTGGTGCCCTCATTGCCAGACCACCATTTCCGATATTGAGGTAGAACATGCCGAAGAAAAAGGCAAGCTGTATCATTTGCGCTATCCTACTGAAGACGGCACTGATTATATCGAAATAGCTACTACACGACCGGAAACCATGCTGGGAGATACAGCAGTGGCAGTTCATCCGGAAGATAAACGTTATGCTCATTTAATAGGTACCAACCTTGTTTTACCCATTGTCAACAGAGTGATTCCGGTAATAGCCGATGAATATGTTGATAGAGAGTTTGGTACCGGAGCCGTTAAGATTACACCTGCCCATGACCCTAATGATTTTGAGGTGGCAAGAAGACATAACTTGCCTGAGGTGGTTGTAATGGGCAAAGATGCTCGTATGAATGAAAATGCGGGACCTTATCAAGGGTTGGATAGATATGAATGCCGTAAGAGAATTGTTGAGGATTTGGAAAAGCAAGGTTACCTGGTTAAAATAACGGACCATGATCATGCAGTAGGTCATTGTTACCGCTGTGATACAGTTATCGAACCTTTAGTTTCTAAACAATGGTTTGTAAGAATGAAGCCCTTAGCCCAACCGGCTATTCAAGTAGTTAAAGAAGGTAAAACCCGTTTTGTTCCGGAAAGGTTTACCAAAATATATCTGGACTGGATGGAGAACATTAGAGACTGGTGCATCTCTCGCCAGTTATGGTGGGGGCATAGGATACCCGTCTGGTACTGCCAGGACTGTGGGGAAGTGATTTGTAGTAAAGAAAATCCTTCAACTTGTCCTAAATGTAACTCTCATAATTTAGAGCAGGATCCGGATGTTTTAGATACCTGGTTTAGTTCAGGTTTATGGCCCTTTTCAACTTTAGGCTGGCCGGAGCAGACAAAGGATTTAGCCAAGTATTATCCTACCAGTGTGTTGGTGACGGGAAGAGATATCATTTTCTTCTGGGTAGCCAGGATGATTTTTACAGCTTTATATGCCATGGAGGAAATACCTTTTAAAGAAGTGTTTATCCACGGTTTAGTTCTGGATGCTCAAGGGCGAAAAATGAGTAAGTCCTTGGGTAATGGGGTAGATCCTTTAGAGGTAATTGAAGAGTATGGAGCAGATACTTTAAGGTTTATGCTGATAACCGGTAACACCCCTGGGAACGACTTAAGATTTCATTTTGAAAGATTAGAAGCTACCCGTAATTTTGCCAACAAGATTTGGAATGCAGCTCGCTTTGTTTTAATGAATCTAAAAGATTATGAAGAAGGAAAATATGCTCCCCAGTATAATCTAGCGGATCGCTGGATTTTAAGTCGTTTTAATTCTACCGTAGATCAAGTAACAAAACTTTTAGAAAAGTATGAGTTAGGGGAAGCTGCACGATTGCTTTATGATTTTATCTGGAGTGAGTTTTGTGATTGGTACATTGAACTGGTGAAACCACGTCTATACGGTAAAGAAAATGAGGTAAGCAAGGCTACTGCCCAAAGTGTTCTGGCTAATGTTTTACGGGGAACCATGGAATTGTTACATCCCTTTATGCCTTTTATTACAGAGGAAATTTGGCAGCATCTGCCTCATGAAGGCCAAACAATTATGTTAACAACCTGGCCTCAGGTTGAGGAGCAATTTGTAGATAAGAAGATTGAGGAAGAAATGGCCTTAGTTATGGAAATCATCAGGGCTATTAGAAACTTGCGTAGTGAAATGAATATTCCTCCGGGTATAGAGGCGGAAATTATTATTGGAGCCAACAGGGAGGACTATTTAACGGTTATTAGTAATGGGGAAGGATTTATTAAGCAGCTGGCTACTGTCAGCAATTTGAAATTGGAATTAAAATTAGCCCAAAAACCTCAACAGGCGGTTACCGCAGTTGTACAGGGGATTGAAATATTTTTACCTTTGAAAGGCCTAGTTGATATTGAAAAAGAGATTGCCCGTTTAGAAAAAGAAGTAGATAAAATGGAACAGGAGATCAGTAGGCTTGAGAAAAAATTAAGTAACCAAGGGTTCTTGGCCAAGGCTCCCCAGGAAGTAATTGATAAAGAAAAAGATAAACTTAATAAATACCAGGCCAATAAAGAGGCCTTGTTAACCAGGTTGGACAGCCTAAAATAACCCTAGTGCAGTGGGTGCGGAAAACCGGTGCCACTAAAAGGAAGTGAACAAATGAACTACTCCGAAGCTCTGGCCTACCTTCATGAATTATGTAAATTTGGTATTAATTTGGGTTTGGAGCGGATTACTAATCTTTTAAATTTGTTAGATAATCCTCACTTTAAAATAAAGACTATTCATGTGGGAGGGACCAACGGCAAAGGTTCTACAACAGCCATGCTGGCCAGTATACTGGAATCCAGTGGATATAAAACAGGTGTTTTTACTTCCCCTCATCTTCATGATTACCGGGAAAGGATTAAAATCAACGGACAGGAGATTTCTGAAGCGGATTTTAGCAAAGAAATGGAGTATTTAAGAAGATTGATACCTCAAGTGTTAAAAAAGGTGGGGGAAAACCCCACCGAATTTGAGGTGCTTACCGCTTTAGCCTTAAACTACTTTGCAAAAGAGAAGGTGGATATTGCTATCTTTGAAGTAGGTATGGGGGGGCGCTTGGATTCTACCAATGTGGTTATGCCGGAAGTTGCGGTAATTACCAGTATTAGCATGGATCATACAGATTATTTAGGGTCTGATTTATTCCAAATTGCCCAGGAAAAAGCGGGAATTATTAAAAAAGGAGTTCCAGTAGTCATTTCCCGGCAGGATGATCAGGTGGAAAAAGTATTAGCCCAAAAAGCTCAAGAAAAACAAGCTCCCTTTTACCGGGCCAGTGATTATATTTATGAACAAATAAGTTTTTCCAGCTATGGGCAGTTTTTTAAAGTAAAGACTGGCCAGAATGATTATGGTGAGTTTTTCTTGCCTTTATTAGGTGACCATCAACTGGAAAATGCAGTAACGGCAATTGCTACCGTTGAAGTATTAAAAGAAAAGGGTTGGATAATCCCGCCAGCCGATCTTAAAAAAGGTTTGGAAAAAGTCAAATGGCCTGGGAGACTGGAGTATTATGACACAAAACCGCAAATTGTTCTGGATGGAGCCCATAACCCTGATGGGGCTTTTCGTTTATCGCAGTCATTGCCAAAATATTTTAATTATGAAAAATTGGTTATGGTTTTAGGTATTTTAAGTGATAAGGAACAGGAGAAAATGCTGGCCTATCTTGCACCTTTAGCTCATACCTTAATAATAACTAAACCCCTTAGTCCTAGGGCCGGTAATTGGCAAAGTTTAGCCGAAATTGCCCATAAATACACCGATAATGTTTTAGTTGAGGAAGATTATCGCCGGGCCATAGAGTGTGCCTTAAATATTGCCCATAGTAATGACCTGGTCTGTATTTGCGGGTCCTTTTATTTAGTAGGTGAAAGTAGAGAATATGTTCTAAAAACCTTCATCACTGAATAAGATATAAAACATAGTGGTTAGTGGCTAGAGGCTAGTGGCTAGTATTACAACCTTCGGTCGTGTTTATGTGTGTCCATCCGTGTTTATCCGTGGTTTAATAATTTCAGCCACTAGCCACTATCAACTAGCCACAAATCTTGGGGTGAAGGTATGATCAATTTCCGCAAAATTTTTGTAATAGTTCTTGTTTCTATAAATATTGTGGTAATCTGTATTTTGTTTGGCCAGTTTTTAGGTAGTTATTATATTTATAATATATTGTCAGAGGACAACCCTGTAAGCGAAACTCTTTCAAATCCTGCTCCGGTAGAAAAATTAAAAGTGTTGCGTTTGGATTCTGTAAAATTCTATACATTACAGATAGGTATATATTCGGAAGTGAAAGCGGCTCAAGCTAATATAGATCGGCTTATAGAAATAGGTTTAAGGCCTTTCGTTTCTTCCGGGCCACCTTATAAAATTTGGGTAGGTTGTTTTAGTGAAAAAAATAATGGAATTGTCCTCAAAGAAAATTTAGAGAAAAAAGGTTTTGAAATATTTATCGGTGAAGGTTTAATTAATGACCGGGCTTTGAAATTCCCGTCCGACAATAGTTTTATGGCTGGAAAATTTGCTCCTCTTTTGGGAGAGTATAATCTAGTTTTAAATCATTCTTTAAAAATGTTTGTCTCACCTCATTATTCCGTTTATAAAGAACAAGTTTGGTCGGAAATGATTAATAAAATCCAAGAGGAAGTAAATAGGGCGATTTCTAAAACTGATCAAATTTTACAAATGGATGAAAGTAAAAACTATTATCAAGAATTGTCAATGTTAAAAGAAAAAGCTATTATATATGGG
The DNA here is from genome assembly GCA_002385805.1 of Peptococcaceae bacterium UBA3933. Lineage (GTDB taxonomy): Bacteria > Bacillota > Peptococcia > Peptococcales > BICA1-8 > UBA3933. The sequence continues at coordinate 38,552 of DGEF01000124.1, read as the reverse complement.
CAAGTTTTGGATAAAATCAGAGAAACAAAGCGGGATGAGGCTGTTTTACTATGTCAAGGGTATCTTTTAGAATTAATTGATTGTTACCATGAAACAATAGAAAAGGTTACTAACAAGGTATTAATTAATTGATTGTTTAAATTTTGTAGATTATTGTAGAAGTCTTCTTGCATATGTTATAATTGTCACAAAAGGAGGGTGATGGTTTTGAAAACCCTAAAGATTCCGGAAGCAACCATAATAAGGCTTTCAGTATATTCGAGATACTTAACCCAATTAGATAAAAAGGGAATAGTTAATATTTCATCCGGAGAAATTGCGGAAGGAGTTGGGGGTAGTCCTGCTCAGGTCAGAAAAGACCTGGCTTATTTTGGTGAATTCGGAACCCGTGGTGTAGGGTACAATGTTCGTGACTTAAATCAGCATATTATCAGAATTTTAGGTTTAAATAAAGGTTGGAAAGTAGTAATTGTAGGCGCCGGTAATCTAGGCTCTGCTCTAACCCAGTATAAAGGGTTTAGGGAAAGAGGCTTTGAGGTTGTTGCTGTTTTTGACAATGATGTCAATAAAATCGGGTTAACTTTAAACGGTGTTCCTATTTTTCCTATTACTAAACTACGGGAAGTTGTGAAAGAACAGGAGGCACGAATCGGTATTATAGCTGTTCCCAGTAAATATGCCCAAGATGTAGCCGATCACCTGGTTGAAAGTGGTGTAAAAGCTATCCTTAATTTTGCTCCTAGTGTTATCTCCGTACCTGAAAATGTGGAATTGCGAAATGTAGATTTAGCTGTTAATTTGGAAATACTAACCTTTAATTTAGCCTTAAAAAAGAATTATGACTGATTTGTTGAGCGTAGAAAGGCGTCTTGTAGGGACGTCTTTTTTCGGATTTAAAAATAAACTCATTTCTTTGGTAAAAGTGAGGAACGATTATGAAATTAAAACGGGTACAAGAGCTACTAAACGCAAGAATTTTAACAACTGAGCTTGACTGGGAGGATGTAGAAGTACTAACAGCTTGTGGTGCTGATTTGATGAGCGATGTGTTAGCTTTTGCCAAACCTAAAAGCTTGCTGTTAACCGGTTTAGTCTACCCCCAGGTTATTAGGACTTGTGAGATACTGGATATTAAAGCCATAGTGTTTGTTCGCGGTAAAATTCCACCACAAACTATTATTGAAATGGCAACACAGCAAAAACTCCCCTTATTGGCTACTTCTTTACCTATGTATGAATCCTGTGGAAGTTTATATAAGGGAGGATTAGGTGCTAAGGAGATAGAAAATTATGAATAATGATAAACATGATTTACCAAGTTTAACCGTTAAAGAAATAATGATTACTTCCGTGGTTACCGTTTTTCCGGAAATGACTATGGGCGAAGCTAAAGAAATAATGCGGTTGAAAAATATTACCGGTATGCCGGTAATAGACAAAAATAGAAAAGTAATCGGTGTTGTAAGTATCGCTGATGTTTTTCAAGCTTTGGATGAACACAAGTTAGATGCTCCTATCAGAGAGAGAATGACCGTAAAAGTTCATTCCGTTAAACCTGAAGATTCCATTAGCGTGGCTCTTTCCTTATTTAGAAGGTATCAATTTGGACGTTTGCCGGTGGTGGATGATGGTAATACTTTGGTTGGTCTGATTACTCCAAAGGAGGTAATTGCAGGGTTGGCGGCTTTCTTAAAATTGGAAGAGATAAATGAAGGGGATTTAGGGACAAAATCAGGTTCTGAAATAAATAGAACTTTAGAATTTCACCTTCAGGGAGGTAATTTTGATCAGGCGGGAATCGCTGCCAGCACTTTAAAAAAGACTTTGCAGGAAATAGGCATAAGACCTGAGATAATTCGTAAGGCTACCATTGCCACCTATGAAGCGGAGATGAATGTTGTAATACATGCAGATGAAGGTATTTTAAAAGCAGTAATAACCGCTGACAAATTAAAGATAAGTGTTAATGATCGTGGCCCTGGTATCGCCAATATTGAGGAGGCCATGCAGGTAGGCTTTTCTACAGCTCCCGATAAAATTAGGGAAATGGGGTTTGGGGCAGGAATGGGTTTACCTAACATTAAAAAATCCAGTGACTACTTTAAAATTGATTCTCTCCCGGGAAAAGGCACTGATTTATATATAGAAATAAACTTTTAAGGGGCGGTAAATATGAAATTGCAAGAAATAGTTAAAAATTTAGGTTTAGAAGTATTGGTTAAAAGTAATACCTTTGACCAACAAATAGTTGAAGGGGTATATGTATGTGATCTTTTAAGTAATGTTATGGCTCATGGGCGGGAAAATGATCTTTGGATTACTATCCAAACACATCAAAATATACTAGCGGTTGCTTCTCTTTTAAATTTTTCGGCTATTCTTTTACCGGAAAATTTAAACCCGGATCGGGAAACTTTAATGAAGGCAGAAAAAGAAAATATAATACTCTTAAAATCCTCCCAAACTGCTTTTACTCTGGCCGGGCAACTTTATGAGCTGGGTTTAAGAGGGGAAAGAGGATAGTAAAATGCAATTTTTTTCTATAGACCTGCATATTCATTCTGTTTTATCACCTTGTGGTGCTGATGAAATGACACCTCCTAATATAATTAGAAAGGCCAAAGAGATAGGCTTACAGGCTTTGGTGATAGCTGATCATAATTCTTGTGAGAACCAGGAAGCTTTTTGGGAATGTGCCCGAAGTGCCGGTATAAGCTATTTGCCGGGCATAGAGGTTCAAACTAGGGAGGACGTTCATATTCTCTGTGTCTTTGATACATTAGAACAGAGTCTGGCTTGTCAGGAAATTGTTTATGCCGGATTACCCAATGTAGAAAATAAAGAGGAAATATTCGGTCCGCAAAAAATTGTAGATGCTCAGGGAAATTTAATAAGGGAAAATAAAAGACTTCTGTTGGCGTCTACTAACATTACTGTTGATATGCTCGTTGCGGAGATAAAAAAAATAGGGGGGTTGGCTCTTCCAGCTCATATTGATAGACCGGCTTTCAGTTTGTGGACTAACTTAGGGTTCATCCCTGATAACCTGGAATTTGCCGGGGTGGAACTTACTCCCCATTTACCCAGAGTAAAGGAACAAATTGAATTTTTGAAAAAAAGAGGTTTGGGTGTAGTTTTGTCTTCTGATGCCCATTATTTGTCACAAATCGGAGGTCCCTATACCTGGGCATATATTGAGGAGTTTTCCGTTAAAGAATTGCAAATGGCTTTAAAAAGGGAAGAGGGCAGGTATTTAGCTTATGCATCCGGAAAGGATCCGTTTTTACTTGTTTAAAGGTCTGGTTTTGAAGACGGCATAAATCTTGTATCTAAAAAAAATATGCTTATGTGAGTTAGTGAGCGAGTCTTAATATTAACGGGCCTATTCGCTCACTTTTTAAATGATCGGAAGGTTAACCCGAAAGGGGGATTCGTCTATGCGTGAGCTTTCTTTACATATTTTAGATATCAGCGAAAATTCACTGGCGGCCGGAGCTACTTGTTTGGAGATTGAAATTATCGAGGATACCCGGAAAGATATCTTGGAGATTACTGTCAGGGATAACGGTAAAGGTATGACACCCGAGGAAATAGAAAAGGTAGAAGATCCTTTTTTTACAACCCGTACTACACGGAAGGTGGGTTTAGGTATTCCTCTTTTTAAAGCCAATGCTTTATCATGTAACGGAGAGTTTAAAATTACTTCAAATAAAGGTATCGGTACAAAAATTTATGCTTCTTTTCAACACAGCCATATAGATCGGGTTCCTTTGGGTGATTTGGTTTCTACGTTGATTAGTATAATAGTTAGTAAACCTGACCTAAATTTGTTATTTAAATACAATTTTAACGGTCGAGAATTTATTTTTGATGTCGAAACAATTAGGGAGAAGTTAGATGATATCCCAATAACCAATCCTCTTATTTTAGACTGGATAAGAGGGTTTTTACAAGAAAACATTGAAAAGGTGAAAAATCCACCTGCATAAATTTACCTGGCAACAATTACAAAAAGTAATTACTTGTCTATCAATTATCAGAATGATAAACTTACTTTAGGCAAAAGTCGTATTTTGCTAATTAAGGAGGTTTTTTTTTGCGACATGGTGTTAAAAGTCCATGGATTTTGGTAATATTACTAATAATTGGAGGGCTTATTGGCACACTACTCGGCGAGACCCTCGGTCAATATTGGCCAATTTTAAAAACTGGTTTTCAACCTATCGGCTTACAACCTACCACTATTGATCTAGTAGTCTTTTCCCTCACTTTTGGTTTAATAATTCAATTAAATGTGGCCAGTTTAGTTGGTTTTTTAGTTGCTCTTTTTGTCTATTTTCGTCTGTAGGAGGATTTTTTGGTGGAAATTATTTTGGCTTCTGCTTCACCACGACGTTGGGAATTATTAAAACAAATAGGTTTATCTTTTACTGTTCAGGTTAGTAATGTAGAGGAAAATGAGTTTAAGGGTGATAATCCTCAAAAATGGGTGGAACAGTTAGCTAAGGATAAGGCAAGTTCTGTGGCGAGTTCATTAAAACAGGGTTTGGTTATTGGTGCTGATACGGTAGTTTTTAAAGACGGAAAAATTCTCGGAAAACCTAAAAGTGAATGTGAAGCTTATGATATGCTTTCATTTCTTTCCGGTGCTGAACATCAAGTTTTAACAGGTATTGCCATAATTGATGCAATGTCCGGAGAGTCTTATATTGATTCCGAAATAACCAGGGTTAAATTTCGCCAACTTACCGAACAAGAGATCAATGCATATATAGCCACCGGTGAACCTTTTGATAAAGCCGGTGCATATGGGATACAGGGTTTAGGTGCTCTTTTAGTGGAAAGTATCACAGGCTGTTATTTTAATGTAGTAGGCCTACCTTTACAAAAGCTGGCTCAAGGCTTAAAAAGATTCGGTGTGGAGGTTTTGAAGTGAATAATCCTGAGTATCGTTTAACTCTAAAGGATTATCCAGTTGAACTAAAACCTAGAGAGAGGTTGTGTAACTTAGGTGTCCAGGCTTTAAATGAACAGGAATTAATAGCCATTCTGTTAGCTACCGGTAATAGAGAGGCCACTGCTTTAGAACTGGCAGAACAAATTCTTTCCCAAAGCGGTGGACTAAAAGGTCTGGTTAACCTTACTTTACAAGAACTTTCCGAATTTAACGGTGTAGGGCAAGCAAAAGCAGCCCGCATTTTAGCCGCTGTAGAAATCGGTAAGAGAATAAGTATGGTAGAGATGAATTTTAAACCGTTTATTCGTTCACCGGAAGATGCTAGTAACTTAGTGATGGAGGAAATGAGGCATTTGGACCGGGAACATTTCCGGGTTTTTTTGTTAAATACTAAAAACCAGGTGATAAGCTGTGAGACTATTTCCATTGGTAATTTAAATAGTTCATTGGTCCATCCCCGGGAACTTTTTAAAATTGCCATTAAAAAGAGTGCAGCTTCCCTAATTTTAGTTCATAATCATCCCAGCGGTGATCCCACACCGAGCCATGAGGATATTCAAATTACTAAACGTATTATTGAAGCCGGTAAGTTATTAGGTATTGAGGTATTGGACCATATAATTATTGGTGATAAAATTTTTATTAGTATGAAAGAAAAGGCACTTATCTAGATTTATATAATTTTTTGTCAGGGGAAGGAGAGCTAGAATGTTTGCTAAAGATATCGGCATTGACTTGGGTACTGCAAATTGTTTAGTTTATTTACGGGGAAAAGGTATAGTTTTAAATGAACCTTCAGTAGTTGCTATACAACGGGACACAGGAAGTATATTGGCTGTCGGTGAGGAGGCAAAAAGGATGATTGGCCGTACTCCCGGCAATATAATCGCTATCCGTCCCATGAAAGACGGAGTTATTGCTGATTTTGAAGTAACCCATAGCATGTTAAAATATTTTATCAATAAAGCTTTGAAAACCAAAAATATTTTTATGAAGCCTAGAGTAGTTGTCTGTGTACCAGCAGGAGTAACTTCTGTAGAAGAAAGAGCGGTAAAAGAAGCCGCTCTCCAGGCCGGTGCAAAAGAAGCCCATTTAGTGGAAGAACCAATGGCTGCAGCCATTGGAGCAGGATTGCCTGTCCATGAACCTACGGGGAATATGATTGTAGATATTGGGGGCGGTACTACCGATGTGGCCATTATTTCATTAGGAGGTATAGTTACCAGCCGTTCCATTCGTGTCGGTGGTGACGAAATGGATGAGGCGATCATCAATTACATTAAACGGACCTATAACCTCATGATCGGTGACCGGACCGCTGAAGAGATAAAGATAAACATAGGCTCCGCCTATTTAGAAGATACTGAAGAAACCTATCAAGTGAGAGGTCGCGATTTGGTTACCGGACTGCCTAAAAATATAACCATTTCCGAAAGAGAGGTTTATGAAGCCTTACAAGACCCTGTTAATAGTATTTTAGATGCGATTAAAATTTGTTTAGAAAAAACTCCGCCGGAGTTAGCTGCTGATATAATGGATCGTGGTATAGTAATGGCCGGGGGAGGAGCTCTCTTAAAAGGTTTTGATAAGTTGGTTGCCCATCAGACAGGGATGCCTGTTCACGTTACGGAGGAGGCTTTATCCTGTGTAGCTATAGGAACCGGGAAAATTTTAGAGAATATCAATACCTTAAGGAAACTGGGTGTTGCTAATAAAAGGATTGGATAGGATTGGTGGTCGTCAAAATGACCAAATTTAAGATTATAAGAAATATAATTTTAGCCGCCGGTATTTTTTTCTTACTCATAACAATGGCCAATTTTACCGGCATGGAAAGGCCAAATCTAAGTCCAGGGGAAAATGGAATTAGAACTATAGTAGCTCCGTTACAAAGCGGGGCTACTGCTGTTGTGCAGAAGTTCAAGGATTTCATCGGAGTTTTTACGGAAGTGAAAACATTACGGGAAGAAAACATTGCCTTGAAAAAGCAAATCAGTGAGTTAAAGCATGAAATAGATCTTTATAAAGATTTTGCCTTGGAAAATATTCGTTTGCGGGATCTTCTAGAATATAAAAGTGTTCACAGTGGTGATTTTAATTTACTCTCTGCCCAGATTGTGGCCAGAGATCCTGGCAACTGGCACAAAACAGTCATTATTAATCGCGGTTTGGCGGATGGGGTTAGAAAGGATATGGCTGTAGTTACTCATGAGGGGTTAGTAGGAAGAATTATCAATGTAACCTCTCGGGCCAGTGAAGTTTTGCTGATTATCGATCAGGAAGGTGCTGTAGGGGGGCAGGTCTGGGAAACCAGAGAAACACCCGGTGTAGTTGAAGGTAAGGGAGACGGTACTGATACCTTAACTATGATTCATCTGCCCCATGATGCTTTGATAAGAGAAGGACATACTATAGTGACTTCAGGGTTAGGGGGAATATTTCCACCAGGTATCAGGATAGGTAAAGTTACAGAAGTTTATGAAGAGTCGTCGGGATTAATGAAACGGGCTACTGTTGAACCTTTTGTTGATTTTTCCCGGTTAGAAGAAGTCTTAATAATTTTAGATGTAAATGAAGCTTATCTTCTTCAACAAGAACTAAGCCAACAAAGTGAGGAGGCGTTAGAACAATGAGATATTTAGTTCTAAGTCTCCTGGGGTTTTTTGCCTTGATTTTGCAGTCGACAATTCTCAATGAATTCACAATTGCCGGTGTGAAACCAGATTTGCTTTTAATTTTTACTGTTTATTTTGCTTTAATAAAAGGTCCCGGGGAAGGGGCAGGAGCAGGGTTTTTATTAGGTTTAATCGAGGATTTATATTCGGCAAAATACATTGGATTAAACGCTTTATGTAAGCTTATTATTGGTATACTGGTGGGTTTTTTAGAAAAGAGATTATATAAAGAAAACTTTTTCGTGCCCATGATGGCATTATTTGTTGCTTCGTTACTACATACCTTTCTTTACTTTGTTTTCTCAAACTTTGTAGGATACCCCATACCTATTGTTTTTCTGGCAAAGATAATTTTGCCTTTTGCTCTTTACAACACCTGTTTAACTCCTTTTATTTACGGGCTGTTTTACAAAGCCTGCACTTATAAAAATTAACATGGAATATTGCTATGAACATTTTACCATAAACCATGACTTATTAAACAGTTTTTACCGGAAAGGGGGGCCGGCTTATTGAATAATAAACGGCGCAAGGCTTTGGAAAAAACCTTAAAAATATATAGAAAAATTGTGGCCATTATTTTTATAATCCTTTTTATGCGTTTAGGCTGGCTCCAAATAATTGAAGCAGATATTTATCAAACCAGGGCTGAAGACAACAGGATGCGTTTGGTTACTATTCCCCATACACGGGGAAATATTATAACTTCCGACGGGGTCGTAGTAGCTACTGATCTTCCAACCTTTCAGGTATCCATAACCTATCTGGGGCTAAAAAATCAAGAACAGGTGGTGAATAAATTAGCTGAAATTCTGGATGACCCGGAAATAACTCCTGAATTTATAAATAATTTAATTAAAGAAAACAGGTATCGTTTGTATGAACCGATAGTTGTAAAGAAGGATATTTCCATTGAGACAGTAACAGCTATTGAATCAAGAAGGTCCGAACTACCTGGGGTAACTATACAATCTGTGCCACAACGGCAGTACCCATATGGTAATCTTGCAGGCCATTTATTAGGGTATTTGAGTGAGATTAATGAAGAATTAGGTAAAGAAGGATATGAAGATTATAAATTAGGTGATTTAATTGGTAAAGTCGGTGTGGAAAAACAATATGACCAATTTTTAAGGGGTGAAGACGGTTTCCGGCAGGTAGAAGTAAATGCGGTTAATAGGCCAATTAGAGAAATTGATACCGTTCCGCCTAAACCCGGGCATGATATTATTTTAACCATAGATTTTGAATTGCAGAAAACTATGGATGAAGCTTTTGATCAATTATTAGAAGAATTACAACAAGATCCTAGATCTGACAAAGCTAACGGTGGGGCAGCAGTATTAATAGACGTAAAAACAGGTAAAATTCTGGCCATGTCTACCAGACCTGATAATAGGGTTACCGTTCAAAATAAAGCAATTCAAGGGAGATATATCCCGGGCTCTACTTTTAAAATGATTACGGGTATGGCTGCTTTGGAAGCAGGCAAAGTAACGGCGAAAGAAACCATCTATAATCCGGGGCGGTATTGGTATCCTCCCTATATTAAATCAGTGGCACCCATTGGACCCATGAATATTTATACAGCTATTTCTAAATCGGATAATGTTTACTTTCAGGAAGTGGGGCGTCGTGCAGGTATAGATAATATTGCTAAAATAGGTGCGGAATTTGGTTTAGATAAGCCTACGGGAATTGATCTTCCCTATGAGAATGCCGGTGTTTCCCCCTTACAGGGGTTACCTACTCCTGAAAAAAGGCTGCAGTATTTTGATTGGGCAGAAGCCCTTGTCAATCAGCGTTATGAAAACAGGCTCAAAAAAGTAGAAGAAGAATATGACCAATTATTAGCCCAGACTACCGATGAGAAGGAAAGGGAAAAAATAGAAAAAAGAAAAATTAATGCTATCAATCAGATAAAAGCCCAATGGAAAGTTGATTTGAACTGGAACACCAGCTGGCATGATGTGGATACCTTTAATATTTCCATTGGCCAAGGTCGTCAGAATTATACTCCCTTGCAACTGGCTAATTATGTGGCAGGTATTGCTAATAACGGGGTTCGTTATAAACCTTATGTTGTGGAAAAAATCGTGGACAGTAAAGGTAATGTAGTGAAAGAGTTTAATCCCCAAATATTAGGAAAAGCAAATGTTTCTCAAGAAACCATTAATATAATTAAAGAAGCCATGGCAGGTGTTACCAAACCGGGAGGCACTGCTTATTCCTTATTCAGGAATTTTCCACCGGATATTCAAGTGGCCGCTAAAACGGGAACCGCTCAACCTGGTCAAGCCGGTTATCGTGAGAATGGTAAACAATATTATGACGGAGTATTCGTTGCTTTCGCACCGGTAGATGATCCGGAAATAGCTTTTGCAGGTGTAGTTGAATACGGTTATAGTGGTTCCGGTTCCGCAGGTAAAATTGCTAAAGCAGTTTTTGAGGAGTATTTTGGGTTAAAAGAATGAATGTAATGTTTTCAGGAAATATGGAAAAAAAAGGGATTATTTTCACCATAATGTCTAGAAATGCTTGAAAAACGGGGAAAAAAATCCCCGTTTTTTACTTGCAGATAGCAGGGATTAATAAGGATTTTGTAGAATTTAACAAAAGATTTAAGGTGTAAATTGATTATAACTTAGAATAGGGGCAGAAAGATGGAACCAGTGATCTTAAAAGGAAATCGTGAAGGTATCGTAGTTCATTTAGATTGTAATTTGGATTTACAAGTTTTGGCAGAAAAGATTATTGAAAAATTTACAGCTGCTGAGGCATTTTTAGGTAGCGAGAGAAAGGTAGTTATTAATACCGGGGATGTAGTTTTAGATGAAGGACAAGCTCAATATTTAAAAAATGTCTTTTCATCATTAGGAGTGGAGGTTAGAAAAATTATCTCTGAAATTGATAAAAAGGAAAATGTCTTTTCTGCTACGCAAGAAACTGCTGAAATGTTGGATATGATTAATAGTGATCAATTTTTAGCCGCAGGGCCTACTTTAATAATCAGAAAAAACCTACGTTCCGGACAAAGGATTTTTCATGAAGGTAGTATCATAATTTTAGGTGATGTTAACCCGGGAGCGGAAGTAATAGCTACAGGGCATATTTTAGTGATAGGTACTTTAAGGGGGATAGCTCATGCGGGAGCTAAAGGGGATCCGGGAGCAATAGTTTTTGCAAACAGATTACAACCTACCCAATTAAGGATCGGTAGCTTTATTTCCAGGGCCCCTGATAACGAAGAGGTAGTTCCTGTGGAGCCGGAAATTGCTTACATCAAAAATGATATGGTAATTATAGAAAAATATTTACAAAAAAAATAAGGAGGAAAAACATGGGAGAGGTTGTTGTTGTTACATCTGGAAAAGGTGGAGTGGGAAAAACCACAACTACAGCTAATATTGGAACGGGACTAGCTGCTTTGGGGAAAAAAGTTGTCTTAGTTGACACTGATATCGGTTTAAGAAATTTAGACGTAGTCATGGGTTTGGAAAACAGAATTGTTTATGATTTAGTTGATGTGACTAAGGGAAATTGTCGCTTGAGACAGGCTTTGATTAAGGATAAAAGGTTTGATGGTTTGTTTCTTCTACCGGCTGCACAAACAAAAGATAAAACTGCTGTTAATGCTTCGGAAATGCAAAATTTATGTGAGTCTCTGCAAGAAGAATTTGATTTTGTGATTATTGATTGTCCTGCGGGAATCGAGCAAGGGTTTAAAAATGCCATTGCCGGAGCTCATAAAGCCTTAGTGGTTACTACTCCGGAGGTATCCGCAGTACGGGATGCAGATAGAATTATAGGTTTATTGGAGGCCAACAACCTGAGAGACCCTAAACTTATTATTAACAGAATTCGCCCTGATATGGTCAAACGGGGAGATATGATGAATATTGAAGATATGATTGATATTTTGGCTATTGAATTACTGGGTGTGGTTCCGGAAGATGAACAAATAGTAGTTTCTACTAACCGGGGTGAACCGGTGGTATTAGATATACAGTCTCGGGCAGGACAAGCTTTCCGAAACATAGCCAAAAGGCTTTTAGGTGAGGAAGTGCCCTTAATAAATCTGGAAAGATATGAAGAAGGTCTGGTAAATAAATTGAAGCGCTTTTTAGGCTTTAAGGAATAAGGGGGTTAAAAAAATGATCGACTTCCTGAAAAGTGTATTGGGAAAAGAAAAAACCGGGAGTAAAAATCTGGCTAAGGAAAGATTGCGTTTAGTATTGGTTCATGACCGGGCGAGTGTTTCCCCTCATTTATTAGAAAGTTTAAAAGTAGATTTAATACAAGTTATTTCCAACTATATGGAAATAGATGAAAAGGCGTTAGATGTGCAATTAAGCAGTGATAACGATTCTGTTGCTCTTGTGGCTAATATTCCCGTTATCAAAATGAAGCGTACTTACCAGGATGCTCGTGCGAATTAAAGGTCTATAAGGTCAAAGTAGAGGTTAAGGTTTAGTAATTTTTTCCCGGTGGAACTTACCCCCAGCAACATATATAATTAAGATATATTGCATGTAAGCATTACGGCTTTTGGGCGAATATTTTGGGACGGCATGACTGCTCACGAGCTAACCTGCATGACGGCATTACGGCCTCCGGGCCTAGCTTTCGGGGCGGCATTACGTCTCTGGGGCTAATGCTTTGGTCAGTAACTGATTTTGGGATACTCTGCAAGGTTTATCCGTGGTTCATAAATCTAGCCACTAGCCACTAAAAACTAGCCACATATTAACCGGAGGTTAATAAACATGGATTTTTATAAAAAAATATTACCAAAACTTGACCATACTTTATTAGGTGCTGTGGCGCTCATCCTCGTGATGAGCTTGTTTGTTTTAAACAGTGCTACTGCCCATCTTTCCTCATCCAATCTAATAAAACAGATAATGTGGATTTTTGTAAGTATAGGTGTTTTTTTAATTATTTTACGAATAGATTATACTATTTTTACTAAGTATACTCGCTATTTATATCTTTTTAATCTTCTTTTATTAATTTCAGTGTTAATTTTTGGTAGTGAAATAAAAGGAGCTAAATCCTGGATTCAGTTACCAGGCGGGTTGGGAAGCATTCAGCCGGCAGAATTTTCAAAGATATTTTTAATCTTAACTTTTGCTCACTTTTTGGTAAAAAAGCAAGGAGAATTAAATACTTTTAAAGATTTGATTCCTGCATTTGTTTTTGTAGCCATTCCTTTATTACTAATCCTGAAACAGCCGGATTTAGGAACCGGTTTAGTATTTATTGCAGTTATGGTGGGAATGTTATTTGTAGCCGGTGCTAATCCCGTAATTCTGGTTACTCTTTTCGGCGGTGGAACAATCGGTGCTCTATTTTATATTTACGGTCATTTAAAATTCGGTTGGTGGCTGCCTTTAAAAACCTATCAGCTTAACCGTATTTTAGTGGTCTTTGACTCGAGTATAGACCCGCGGGGAGCTGGTTGGAATATGTGGCAGTCTAAAATTGCTATTGGTAACGGAGGTTTTTTTGGTAAAGGTTTAGGTGGGGGTACCCAAAGCATGGGACAGTTTTTACCAGAACAATGGACAGACTTTATTTTTTCCGTATTAGCAGAAGAATTAGGCTTTATAGGAGCGGGGTTACTTTTATTATTGTACTTAATTTTAATTTATAGGGGCTTAAGGATAAGTTTACTTTCCAAGGATTTATACGGCAGCCTAATTGCGGTAGGTATAGTTTCCATGTATTTATTTCACATTATTGAAAATGTTGGCATGGCCATGGGGATTATGCCTATTACAGGCATTCCCCTGCCGTTTGTAAGCTATGGCGGTAGTTCCATGTTAACCAATATGTCCGGTTTAGCTTTACTTTGTAATATTTATGTGCGAAGGCAGAAAATACTTTTTTAGCAAATTATTTATAAAAAAACCTAATAGTCGCTATTTTATAAAACCTGGATTCCGTATAATCCAGGTTTTTTTAGCAAAATAACGATTAATAAAAGGATATTCCAATCTTTTTGTCTAAGTATAATAAGCTTTATTAAATACACGAATTATGGTAATATTAAATTCGTGCGAAAATTAATATTTCTGCATGCTAAAGGAATGACAGGCTAAATTTTAACGGGTATTTAGATATTATATAACTATTGGAGGGTGTGATAAATGGCGGGCATAGCACCTATGCTATTTAGTTTTTTAGGTGGGCTTGGTTTATTTCTTTTTGGAATTAAATCAATGTCCGAAGGTTTACAAGCTACGGCCGGTGACCGTTTGAGACTGATTTTGGAGAAAGGAACAAGGACTCCTTTCAGAGGGGTTATCACCGGAACATTGGTGACTGCTTTAATTCAAAGCAGTAGTGGAACAACCGTTTTAACTGTCGGTTTGGTTAATGCTGGACTTTTACGTTTGAGACAAGCTATCGGTGTTATCATGGGAGCTAATATTGGGACAACCATCACCGCTTATTTAATCGGGTTTAAATTAAGTGACTATGCTCTACCTGTGATTGCATTAGGGGTATTACTGCTTTTTTTCTTTAAGAATAAACGGGTAAACTACCTTGGCCAGATTTTATTTGGTTTTGGTCTTTTGTTTTATGGAATGGATGTTATGGGTGAAGGCATGAGGCCTCTTCGGAATTCATCTTTCTTTATCGGTTTAATGAGCAATGTTGAACACAATGCTTTTTTAGGTGTATTTATAGGAACAATTTTTACCGCTGTAGTGCAAAGTAGTAGTGCTACTATCGGTGTTCTGCAGGAATTGGCTAATCAGGGGGTTGTTACCTATTTTCAGGCAGTACCGATTCTTTTCGGTGATAACATCGGTACTACTATTACCGCAATATTGGCCAGTTTGGGTGCATCAGTAGCAGCCAGAAGGACCGCTTTAACTCACCTTTTATTTAATGTGATAGGTACTTGTATCTTTTTACCTCTTTTTTATCTAGGCATTTTTACAGAATTAGTAAGGCTGTTTACCGATTTTATTTATGTTTTGCTTCCCGGTTTTGATGGCACCTGGGAAACTTTAAATATAAAAATGCAAATAGCCCAAACTCACGGTTTTTTCAATATAAGTAATACTATAATCCAACTACCTTTTGTTGGCTTACTGGCTGCTATTGTTTCCAAGTTAGTGCCGGGTGAAGAAAGTACTATAGATACTAAACCTCAATACTTAGAACCACGTTTACTTGGAAATGCACCTGTAGCTATTGCCAATGCCAGTAGAGAGCTATTACGCATGGGCCGTATAGCTAGCGAGACTTTTAATTATGCTGTTGATTTTTTATTTACCCAAAATCAAGAAAGTTTACAGATGGCCAGACAGTTTGAAGACGCTGTGGACAGGCTGGAAACAGAGATTACAAATTATACTCTAAAAGCTACAGGAAGTAAGAAACTTAGTGATGAGCTGTCCCGGCGCAGTTATGTAATTTTGCAAGTTGTAGGTGATTTGGAACGGGTGGGGGATCATTCTGATAATCTTTTAGAATTAACAGAATATGCTATAGAAAATAATGTTAAGTTCTCGGAAATTGCCCAGGAAGATTTGAAAAAAATGATCAAAGAAGTAAAAGGGATTTTAGCTAAATCCCTAGAGGCTTTAAAAACTGAGAATAAACAATTAGCCCAAGAGGTAGTAGCCAATGACGATTTAATTGACCAAATGGAAAAAGACTTAAGGAGAAGCCATATCATAAGATTAAATGAGGGAGCCTGTAGCGGAAATGCCAGTACGGTTTTTTTAGGCATTTTAAGTAATTTGGAACGAATAGGTGACCATGCGGTTAATATTGCCGAGTATGTGCTTGGGGAACGTTAAAAAATAAAGGGATATAATTTCGCAGGAAATTATATCCCTTTATCTATAGTTTTAATAATTATGGAGCCGGGCAAAAAGTTATACCAATCAACCCATGGCCTGTATGGGCACCTAAGGAAGGGGTTATTTCGCCGATGAATGACTGGACAGCGTTTACTTCTTTTTTTATTTTTTCCATAACAGCCTGGGCTTCATCTAAAGCAGCACCATGCATAACAGCAAGGTAAACTCCTCTTTCTCCTATAGCTTCTCGGGCAACTTCTATTAGCTTGTTTAATGACCTGGCTCGTCCACGAACTTTAGCTACTGAATAATAGATTCCATCCTTATTAATGGAGATTATGGGTTTTATATCTAAAATATCACCAATGGTACCTTCCACTAATCCGATTCGTCCACCTTTACGTAAATATTCCAGAGTTTTTAAAACAAAAAAAACTTTAGTTTCTTTTACAAGGTCTTCTATTTTTTCAATTATTTGTTGAAAAGGTATTTTTTTGCGGATAAGCTCTCCGGCGTGTATGACTAAAAAACCTAAACCCATAGATAATGCTTTCGAATTAATTACTGTCAGGGACATGCCTAGTTCATTTACTTTATCTTTTAAACTTTCTACTAAAGAGAAAGTACCGCTTAGTCCACTGGAAAGATGAATTGCTAAGATATGGGTATAGCCTTCTTCTTTTAATTTTAAAAAAAGTTTCCAGATCTCTCCTGGTGAAGGCATGGATGTGGAGGGAATTTCTTCAATATTTAATTTTTCATAGAATTCCCTGGGAGTAATGTCTATACCATCACGATAATCACCGTCTTTAAAAATAATATGTAAAGGAATAACATGAATGTTGTATTTTTCTAATATTTGTTCAGGTAGGTCGCAGGAACTGTCAGTAACCAAAGCGATTTTTTCCACAATTAAACCTCCAATATTATATTATTTTTAACAAAATTAGAATTAATTTGACACATCTTCTATACGCCAAAAAAAATGAAAATCCTGCTATCTCATGGTTATTTTGTAAGAAACTATTGAGTATCAGGGTAAAGTTTGAAAATACACTTGAAAAAGGAAATTTTATTTTATTAGATTACTATTTATGATATTATTTAGATAAGAACTAAAAGGATGTGAGAAAAATGAGTTTTGGATTTTTACCTAATATAGGGTTACCTGAGATTTTTCTAATTCTAGTTTTGGCTTTAATTATTTTTGGCCCCGGCAAGCTACCGGAGGTTGGCAAGGCCTTAGGAAAAAGTATTAAAGAGTTTAAAGGTGCTGTTAAGGAACCCGATACTGGAGAAGTTAAAAAGAACTAATGAACATAAAACAATTACTGTTAGGTGAAGAAGATGGATGAGAAGAATGTGCCTTTAACCCAACATTTAGAAGAGCTGCGAAGGGTGCTCATTGTCTCCTTTTTAGCTATTTTATCCGGAACAGTAGTAAGTTATGTTTTTTTATTAGATCAAATAATGGCGATCCTTGTTGATCCTTTGGAACGGTTAGGAGAAGAATTGGTTTTCTTGGGCGTTACCGAAGGTTTCTTTACTCAATTAAAAGTTTCTTTTTTTGGGGGAACTATTTTAGTCAGTCCTATTGTGATCTGGCAAGTTTTAAAGTTTATTCTCCCGGCTTTATATAGCCATGAGAAAAAAGTGTTTTTACCCGTTTTTTTTAGTGGTCTTATACTTTTTGCAACCGGAATTG
Source organism: Peptococcaceae bacterium UBA3933 (assembly GCA_002385805.1). GTDB lineage: Bacteria > Bacillota > Peptococcia > Peptococcales > BICA1-8 > UBA3933. The sequence goes on along the minus strand of DGEF01000124.1, from coordinate 21,392 downwards.
TGTTTGGTTATGTTTGTGTTTTAGACTTAGGGTTACGAGTACTTTTGGTTACCTTTAGTGGCGGTCTCACCCCCATGATTTCTGTAAGTAAATATGTTTCTTTCATTATTTCATTTTTACTTCCTTTCGGGTTGGTTTTTGAGATTCCCTTGGTTACTTATTTTCTAACCCGCATGGGTTTAATTACACCAAAATTCTTAAGAAAAAATCGACGTTACGTAATATTTTTCATTTTTGTGCTGGCTGCTGTTCTTTCACCAGGCCCTGATATTTTCACCCAGTTATTTTTAGCTTTACCAATGATTGTTTTATATGAATTTAGTATTATTATTTCCATAATTATATATCGGAAAAAGCAAAAAAAGTTGGCTGAAGAGGCAGAAGAATAAGAAATCAGAGGCAGAAGGGGGTAAATATGTCGGAGATAATTAGCTTGGCTAAACTAAAAGTTGGCCAGATTGGGGAAATAGTTGAAATGAAAGAAAATGGGAAGACAATTTATGTACACGAAAAATTAGGAATTGCTAAAGGTATGTATGTGATAGTTTTACAACAAGCTGTGGAAGCCATGGAATGGTTAGTCCAGGTTGGATATAATCAGATTTTTTTAAAAAAGGATATGTTAAATAATATTAAAGTAAAACTAATAAAGTCGCTTTAAAGCGACTTTATTTATATGCTATAAGCTTTATAACAACTGCGGCAACAGTCAGGCACCTTATTTTCTAGTAACTGCCTATCTAATTTTTCATAGTTATTAGCTAGTAATTGGGCATTAGGTTCACCTTCAAAAGTTTCTTCCATGTATGCATTAAATAACTGTACTCTTTTTTGGTAAACATTCCGAAATTCTTCATATTTATTTTCATTCCACAGATTTTCCAGGTCAGTTGTTTTTAAATCACCTACAATGTAGGGTGTTTGTTCTAATTTTTGTTCATTAAAATAGTAACTAATTTTGTTCAAGGATAGAAAAGGACAAGGGGCAAGGCGTCCTTCCCAGGTAATAAAGACATTCTTTAAAGGTTCATACTCACAAACAACAGCTTCTTTGGGGACCAGTGTCTGGGGAGGGGTGAAATAAACACCTAACTTGTTGGCGATTTTTTCTGTCTGGCTAATGATCTCCTCATATTCCGCTTTTCCTTTTACCTTACCTTGCTTTATTAAATCACCTCTGTTTTCATCGGATACTTTACCTTCAAAAACTTTAGAATTATTTAATTCTTCCGTGAAAATAAAATCAAGGTTACTGGTTTTGAATTCGTTAATATTTAAAGAGGATGCGGATTCCAAAACTTGAGGTAACAGGTTTAAATTATTAACTGTCAGTTTATAATCCAGGATAATCTCAGGGTCATTTTTCCGTAGGCTTAAAATATTTTCCAGACTTTCTCTTACCTGGTCCAGTGTATTGTGGGGAGGGCAAAGTTTAATAGTAAGTTTTTCGATTCCCAGTTCAACAATTTGTTGGCAGAGAGAAGGTGTAAGGAGTTTTCCTTCCGTAACAATATGTACTCGGCCTCCCTTTTCGCGGGCAATCCTGAACATTTCCAAAGCTTCAGGATGTTCCAGAGGATCTCCCCAACCTGAGAAATTGACTACTTTTACCTGGTCAAAGAAGTTAGCTATTCTTAAAAACACTTCTTTGTCCATGAACTTATTTTCCTCTGGTTCCGTAGGTGATAAATGGGAAATTTCTAACTGCATTTGGGTAATAGGTTTCTTTTTCTTAGGGGGTTTGGGACCCAGGATATTTTTTAAAACACTCATAAAACCCATTTGCCTTTACCTCCGCAACTTTATATTACTTTTTAATATGATATTTGTCAAAGTGAGTTAATTTTCCTTCTTAAATCCTTCTTAAATCTTATAAAAAAATTTTTACAGGTTAAATTATATAGGAGTGATGGTATAAAAGCGGAGGGTTTTAAGTGGTAAACAAACAGCTAGTGGTCCAATTGTTAGCAGAGCAAAAATATGATGCTTTAATTAAAATTGCGGCTAAAAATCACAAAAAAGTTTTAAGGTATATTCGCTTGAATTTATATCATGGTTATCATAACCCATTGAGATGGTATGCTATTGAAGCTTTAGGTAGATTGGCTAAAGAATTCGGTTCTCAAAAACCGGAAGTGTATAAAAACTTTTTGGAGCGCCTTGTTTTGTCCATGGATCAAGAGTCCGGTAATGTGCCTTGGGGTTCTCCGGAGGCTATGGCCAGCATCATAAGTAGCCAGCCCCATTTATTTGGTAACTTTACTTCTTTACTGATAACTAATTCTTTAGCTAACCCCATGTGTCACCAGGGATTAATTTGGGCCATCAGTAGAATAGCTAGGGTGGCACCATATCTTATATGTTCACTACCGGTAGAAATAAAAAATCATTTGCATTTATAATAGTTATTATTAATGGACACAGAAGGTAAGATATGTGGTAAGATATTATTATGAATATTTATAACTCTTTAATCCTTTAGGAGGTTGTTTCATGATAGGTATAAGTAAGCTCTTGGTAAACACTAATAATTTCGGTGATAGTCTTAGGTATACTCATAATTCCCAAGGAGCATGTCATGGGACAACTCACGGTCGGGGGCCGGTAGTAGTTTGGAATTGTACAAAAACGTGTAATTTACGGTGTATCCATTGTTATGCCGGTTCTGATAATCGAAAATATGAGGGTGAGTTAACTACAGAAGAAGCTCTTACCTTTATAGATGATTTACAGGAGTTTAAAGTTCCAGTTCTTTTGATTTCCGGCGGGGAGCCCTTTATGCGGGAGGATATTCTCTATTTGGCCGAATATGCAGCTAAAAAGGGTATACGAACTACCTTTTCTACCAATGGTACTTTAATAACTTATAAAATCGCCAAAAAATTAAAGGAAATTGGAGTAGGTTATGTGGGTATCAGTTTAGATGGTCTAGGTGAGAATAATGACCGGTTTAGAGGAAAAAAAGGGGCTTTCGATCTGGCATTAGAAGGTATTCGCAACTGTTTGGCTGTTGGTCAAAAGGTGGGATTGCGCTTTACAATTAATAGACATAATTTTCATGAGTTAGATGGGATATTTGATTTATTAGAAGAAGAGAAAATCCCCAGGGTCTGTTTTTACCATTTGGTTTACTCCGGTCGAGGAAGTAAAATGATTGAGGAAGATATTAGCCATGAAGAAACCAGACAGGCACTAGATTTAATTATAGATAAAGTACAGTATTTTCATAAAAAAGGTTTAAATATAGAAGTATTAACGGTAGATAACCATGCAGACGGTGTTTATTTATACTTGCGCCTCTTGAAAGAAGACCCTCAGCGGGCTGGAGAAGTTTTAAAATTACTAAAATACAATGGAGGCAACCGCTCCGGAATTGCCATCGGTGAGGTGGATTGGTACGGGAATGTACATCCGGACCAATTTACACAAAATCATACCTTTGGGAATGTGCGGGAAAGGAAATTCGGGGAAATCTGGACAGATCTTAGCAATCCTATTTTAAAAGGTTTAAAAGACCGGAAAGGTCTGTTAGTGGGTCGCTGTGCTAAGTGTAAATGGTTAGATATTTGTAACGGTAATTTTAGGGCCAGAGCAGAAGCAGTAACAGGTAATTTTTGGGAATCCGACCCTGCCTGCTACTTAACGGATGAAGAAATTGGTTTAACGGAGGAAGTTGTTAATGGATAATATTGATAAAAAATTATTAACCATAATCCAGGACAATTTTCCCATTTGTTCCCGCCCTTATAAGGAAATTGGCAAGAAGCTGGGGATTTCAGAGGAAGAGATTATACGGCGGGTAAGCAAATTTAAAGATGAAGGAATTATCCGTAGAATAGGTGGTGTTTTTGATTCCCGGAAATTAAAGTACAAAAGCACCCTTTGTGCTATGGAAGTTCCGGAAGAAAAATTAGCCGATGTGGTTTCCATTGTCAATAGTTATACAGGAGTTACTCATAATTATTTACGCCAACACGATTATAACCTATGGTTTACCCTGATTACATCTTCGGAAAATAAACTTAAGGAGACCATTAAAGAAATAGAAGAAAAAACCGGGTTTAAAGTTTATGAGTTGCCGGCACGTAAATTATTTAAAATCAAGGTTAACTTTTATGTTCCCGGTTTAGAAGAAGGGGAGAAAGATTTTGTTAAGTGAGCTGGATAAAGCCTTGATTAGAAAATTGCAGGAAGATTTACCTGTTCACCCCCAACCTTTTAAAATAATCGCAGAACAATTGGGAATGTCTGAAGAACAGGTGCTGAAGAAAGTAAAAGAATTTAAAGAAAAAGGATACATTCGCCGTATGGGAGCAGCCTTAAGGCACAGGCGAATGGGTTTAAAAGCTAACCCCATGATCATCTGGCAGGTTCCTTCAGAAAAAGTGGAAGAGGTAGGTCAGAAACTGGCTTCTTTTCCTCAGGTGACTCATTGCTATGAGCGGCCTATGCTGCCTAAACTACCTTATAATATTTATACTATGATTCATGCCGAGACGGAAGAACAGTGTTTCCAACTGGCAAAAGAAATGTCCCAAGTAGTGGGAATTGAAAATTACCGGTTACTTTTTAGTGAAAAAGAATTCAAAAAAACAAGTATGCGTTACTTTGTAGAAGAATAAACCCTTAGGTGGAGACCTAAGGGTTTAGTTTTACTAAGGATGAACATTGATTAACAAGGAGAAGATATTAACCAAAACATATTCTTATCAACACAAGTTAACAGATTAGAATACAAAGGGGGTTAATCATGGACAATACAGAAATAGACCTTTCTAATTATGAAAAAACATTGAAAAAGTTGCGCACGCTCTTGAAGAATAACCCGGGTGAAGCCTGCGAAATCTACTTTCAAATGGGAAATATTTACCGGGAGATGAACCAATTATCTACAGCTAAATTTTATTTTAAAAAAGCTCTCCAAATAGATCCAAAGTTTTTTGAGGCTCGCTATAATTTAGGACAAATTTATTCACTGCTAAGAAAAAGTAAAAAAGCTTTAAGAGAATATAAGCGAGCTCTTAATATTAATCCTTATGATGTGGAAACATACCTGAATATTGGTGTAGAGCTTTCTTCCTTGGGGAAAAGGAAAGAGGCTATTAAAGCTTATAAACAAGGGTTACTTTTTGATCCTAATTCTTTTGTACTCTATTCTAATTTGGGAGTAGAATATGCTGATTTAGGCAAGTATAACCAAGCTCTCCGTTGTCATAAAAAAGCTTTGGGGCTAAATACTTATTATGACAATGGCTGGTACAATTTAGCTTGCACTTATGCTTTAATGGGACGTCAAGATAAAGCTTTACGTGCTTTAAAAATTGCCATTAAATTAAATGAGGAAAATAGGAAATTTGCTGCCAAAGACCCGGATTTTATGAATATAAAAGGGACGAAAGCTTTCCAGGACCTGATAGAAGGTTAAAATTTCTCTAGATACACCCTGGGGGTATATGTTATAATGTTCTTAAATTTTTTTTGGGGGTGAGGACTCATCATGGCCAATTTAAAAAAAATACAATTTCAGGTTTTAGGTATGACCTGTGCTGCCTGTGCAACTCGTATAGAGAAAAAAGTACCTAAATTAGAAGGAGTTATGGAGATTAATGTTAATTTAGGTACGGAAAAAGCCAGTGTTATTTATGATGGGGACAAAATAAAATTAAAGGATATCATTGCGAAAATAAAGGAAACCGGCTATGATGTGCCCACAGATAAAGTGGAAATTAAAATTCAAGGCATGACCTGTGCCGCCTGTTCCAGTCGAGTTGAGCGGGGACTTAATAAGACAGAGGGAGTTTTGGAAGCAAATGTTAATTTAGCTTTAGAAAAGGCTCATATTCATTATGTACCGAGTATAGTCGGCATAGCTGATTTAAAAAAGAAAATACGCGAAATTGGTTATGAAGTAATTGAAGCAGATGAAGAAGGCAGTACGGATCGGGAGCGGGAAGCCAGGGAGAAGGAGATTAAGCAGCAGAAAAATCTCGTTATCCTTTCTGCTCTTCTTTCTTTACCTCTTTTAGCCATGATGTTTATAGATTGGTTTAATTTGCATGAAATAGTTCCAGCTTTTCTCATGAGTCCACTTTTTCAGTTTGTTTTAGCCACACCGGTGCAGTTTGGTGTAGGACGTTATTTCTATGTGGATGCTTATAGGGCGATTAAAGGCGGTAGTGCCAACATGTCCGTTTTAGTAGCCTTAGGTACCTCAGCTGCTTACTTTTACAGTGTTGGTGCCACCTTTTTCAGTAATTGGATTGGTACAAGTCATGTTTATTATGAGAGTGCGGCTATCATTATTACTTTGGTTCTCTTTGGAAAATATCTAGAAGCAAAAGCTAAAGGACGTACCACTGAAGCAATAAAAAAATTAATGGGGTTACAACCGAAAACCGCTCGGGTTATTCGTGAAGGCCGGGAATTGGATATTCCTGTTGAAGAACTGGTAGTAGGTGACATTATTTTTGTCCGACCAGGGGAAAAAATCCCGGTGGACGGCATAATAATTGAAGGTAGTTCCAGTGTAGATGAGTCCATGTTGACCGGGGAAAGTATACCGGTTGATAAAAATGTAGGTAGTGAGGTTATTGGCGCTACTATCAATAAACACGGCGGTTTTAAGTTTAAGGCCACCAAAGTGGGCAAAGACACGGCTTTGGCCCAAATCATCAAAGTGGTAGAGGAAGCCCAAGGTTCTAAGGCACCTATTCAGAGGATGGCCGATGTGATTTCTGCCTATTTTGTACCGGTGGTAATAGCTATATCTTTTCTTACTTTTGTCATTTGGTATTTTATTGCTGCTCCAGGTCAATTTACCGAAGCCTTACTGCCGGCTATAGCCGTCTTAGTTATTGCCTGTCCTTGTGCCTTAGGACTGGCCACACCTACTTCAATTATGGTGGGAACAGGTAAAGGAGCGGAAAACGGCATATTGATTAAAGGTGGTGAGCATCTGGAAAATGCTCACAAGATAAATACAGTAGTTTTTGACAAAACGGGTACCGTTACTAAAGGGGAACCTCAGGTTACGGATATTCTTGTGGCCCAGGGTATTACTGAAGAAGAGCTTTTAGTTTATGCGGCAAGTGTCGAGAAAAATTCGGAACATCCTTTAGCCCAGGCAATTGTGCAATATAGTCAGAAGCGAGGTCTGAAGCTTTTAGAAGTAAAAGATTTTCAGGCCATACCAGGACATGGTGTGCAAGGGCAAATTGAGGGAAAAAGAATTTTATTAGGTAACCGTAAATTAATGGAAAAAAATCAGATAAATATAGATGCTTTTTTACCTAATCTGGAGAAGTTAGAAGGCGAAGGTAAAACAGCCATGTTAGTGGCTTTAGATATTGATTTGGCGGGTATTTTAGCTGTAAGTGATACGGTTAAGGAAAGTTCGGCCAGAGCCATAAAGAAACTCAAAGAAATGGGAATTGAGGTAGTCATGATTACCGGCGATAACCGGCGAACGGCTCAAGCTATAGCTAATCAGGTAGGGATAGAAAAGGTTTTAGCAGAAGTATTACCGGAGAAAAAAGCGGAAGAAGTACAAAAACTAAAAAATGAAGGTAAAGTTGTAGCTATGGTGGGTGACGGAATTAATGACGCCCCTGCTTTGGCTACGGCTGATGTAGGTATTGCTATTGGCACCGGTACTGATGTAGCCATGGAAACGGCCGATATTACCTTAATTAGCGGTGATTTAGAAGGAATAGTGGCCGCTATCCAACTTAGCAAAGCCACTATTAGAAATATAAAGGAAAATCTATTCTGGGCTCTAATTTATAACACATTAGGCATTCCTATTGCTGCTTTAGGTTTATTATCACCGGTTATTGCCGGAGGTGCCATGGCTTTTAGTTCTGTGTCGGTAGTGAGCAACGCTCTGCGGCTAAAAAGATGGAAATATAAGCATTGACTTTAGGATGGCATTACGTCTAATGAGCTATACTGCATGTCAGCATTACAGCTTTGGGGTTTAGTTTTTGGGACGGCATTATGGCTTTTGGGCGAATATTTGGGGGCGGTATGACGGCTACTGAGATTTTTTTGGGTCATTGAGCGAGTCAATGTCATGGAAATATTTACTTTCGCTAGGCTAAAAACTCCGAATCGGAATAATCTAAGCTTGCTAGAGAATAAAAGCTGACCGTGCTCAATGGGCCGTCCATGGCCCAATTCGCACTCTGGACGACGTCCTATCGTCCAGCCAGCTTTTATTACTTCGGCTACGCTAAGATTATTTAGCCGATTCTCCGTATAGCCGCTCAAGTAAAATATCCCCATTTATAACGGTGCGTAAAATGAGGGGTTCGCTTTAGTTGCTTTTCTCTTTCGCGATGAAAAGTATTTGACTCGCCCACTCGCTCACTCGCCCACCGACATGCAGATTGCCTGTATAGGGAAAACGACAGAAGGTCGTGATACTAGCCACCAGCCACTAACCATTAGCCACTAATAAAGTAGGTGAAACAATGCAATACCTAGCATATATATTAGGCTTAGGCGGTTGGATAACAGCCGCTATAATTTTTAGATATGGTTTATATCCACCCGGTATTTTATTTCTACTGGTTACCTGTGCTGCGGCTTTTGTAGTCGGAGGACTATCCCAGGATAAATGGGCCGGGGTAAAGTTAAACGGCTTTGTTTGGTTATTAATACCGGTAGTTTATCAAATTTATCCTACCAATTTACTGAATTTTATTTCTTTATTTTTTTCTTTTGTTTTAAGTTTAATTTTATCTATTGTTATTGGCGGTGTAGCCAGTAAATTGAATCCTAGGAAAACATTAAATGGCCTTATCCTCTCATCCTTAATTTTTATTTTGCTAATTGGCGCATTGTATTACGAAATAGAAAAATCCGGACAAGTTTCTCAGGTAACCAAAGCTGATGCAGCTATAATTTTAGGGGCGGCGGTTTGGGAGGGTTCAACTCCCAGTCCTTCTATGTATGCTCGGGTAAAGGAAGGTGTTAAATTATATCAAAATGGTTTGGTAAAAAAATTGCTAGTTTCCGGCGGGCTGGGAAGAATCCCTCCTACAGAAGCGGAGGTAATGGCCGATTTGGCAGTTTCATTAGGGGTTCCCAGGGAGGATATTCTTTTGGAAAAACAATCTTCCTCTACAGAGGAAAACTTGAAGTTTAGCAAAATAATTGGGGAAAGAGAAGGTTTTAATACTTATTTAATCGTTACTGATGCTTTTCATCTAAAGCGGGCTTTAGCAATTGCCGCTGCCCAGGACATTAGTGCGCAAGGTGTACCGGCTTTAGAAAGTCCCTTGTATACAAACAAATGGTTAAGGTTTAAATATACCTTACGGGAAACTTTTGGATTAATTAAATTTTATTTACTAGGAAAATAGCTTAATTTAAAAAACCTGCTTGTGGCAGGTTTTTTAAGTTAAGCTAAACCTTTTCGGCATAGGATAAAATTTTTTCTAACACTTCATCTCTTTTAGCATTAATAGCCGGAAAATCCATATTTGGGATATAGTAACCTTCTACTTCATCATGGACTCTTTTAGCTTCGCCTATGTAATGGACGGCTCGCTTAAATGCTGCCCAGAATCTTTCTTTACAGGAGGCGATTTCTTTTTTATATTCGTCTAAAATTTCTAATTCCAGATACTGGTCGAAATCAATTTCTGTACGCTGAAAGGTGGATAAATCTGCGTCCAGAGGCTCAGATCCATTAATAAAGGCTACTTTTAGGCGGGGAATCACTAAAAAGTCCAGTTTTTGCGGATCCAGGGGGCAATGGTAAACTTCTGTATCAATACCCATCTCCTGAGCCCGGGAGAGCATCTTTTCCATAAAAGTAGATTTGCCTGTTCCCGGTTCTCCGTTTAAAATGTAGACATTTTCTACATCAATTAAGATGCTGTCCAGATTATTAACCGGGCCTTGAGGTGTAATGGCACTGCCGAATAAATGTCTGGCTTTAGCTACTCTACTGAAATCAGGTTCCACATCTCCAAAGACTTCATTAGCAACATACCTGGTTATTTTATTAATAGGAGCAAAATCCATGGCTTCCGTAATATAACTTTCCCACTCATCGTGTATTACCTTAGCTTCTTTTAAATGGAAATAAGCAATTTTAAAAAACCTACTTGCTTTTTGGGTAGCTCGTAAAATCTCTTCTTTATTGGCAATTAAACCTTTTTCATTCCAAAATTCTCCTAAATTCACGATTTCATCTACGGCTCCAGGAAATTTAGGGTCTACAATATGAGGAGCGGTACCGTCAATGAGGGCTACTTTCAAGGCAGGAATAACGATTCCGTCAATAGAGTTGTTATCAGAAGAACAATTATGGTATTCTACGTCAAAACCCTTTTCCAGCATTGTTTTGGCAATGGATTTCATAAAAGAAGATTTTCCGACCCCCGGACCTCCTTTAATAATGAAGATGCGGGTTGCGTCCTTATCAATAATAAAATCATAAAAAGAATAAAAACCGTAAGAGGTATTACCGCCAGGATAAAACTCTCTAACTTTACCACTCACACTATCCCTCCTCAATTTTTTTTACAATATAAAATATATGTAAGAGGTAAGTTAAAAAGAATAAAAATAGACGATTGTTAATAATAACATTCAACCTGACCTTTTATTTTCCACATACAAAAACTTTTCCCTAAAATTCGAAAAAAATAAGCCCTAAAGGGCTTAAAAGTTGGATTTATTAATTGTTTATTTTCTTCGCTTAATAAAAAACAACAGTAATTGTATTAAAATTGCAGGAATTACCGTAGCTATTGCCAGCATTAGATAGGCCAATTGATAGTTGCCGTGGGCTGCTTGAATTATTCCAATAATGCTGGGGCCAACTGAACCAACTATGCCTACCAGGCTAACAATAGAAAAATTCATCGAAAAGTTTTTTTCCCCAAAAAGATTTCTAGTAATAGTCGGCATAAGGGCTCCTTGGCCACCAAAACCAAACAAGACTCCACATGCTCCGATAATCATTAGACTGGTTGTACGACTCCACAGGCCAAAATATGTGGTCCAAGTTGCAAAAATATAGATAAAACTTAAGGTAGTGAGACTTAAAGTTAAACCGGTTTTATCGTAGAAAACACCAAAAACCGGACGGGCCAATCCATTTGAAATACTCATAGCACTTACTACCAAGGCTGCCGTTTCTGCACTTAACAATAAATCATTTTCCAAAGCCGGTACCACATGATTAAGGTAGCTTAAAGCTATACTAATAAAAAAAACCGTTAAAATAAAATAGATATAAAACTCTTTGCTTCTTAACATTTGCCAGTGATTTATTTCTGTTTTTATTCCTTCATTTTTTTTACGTGCTGCTGCTTGCGGCAATAATTCTTTCTGCTTTGTAGTTGGTGCTACTAAGTTAAAGCTGCCCACAAACAAAACCAGGAAATCTATTATGGCTAAGGTTACAAAGGTAAAAGGTACTCCTATCCGGGCCAACATAAATTGACAGACAGGTCCTAAAATACTGGCCGATAAAGCATAGGCCATCAATAAAACACCGGTAATAGTACCTTGCTTTTCCGGAAACCATCTTGGAGTAATTGAAACAACCGCATTATAAACCATGCCAATAGATAACCCAACGGCAATGCTGTATGTAAAATACAATAATTGAATGCTACTTACCATTGAAGTTAAAAACATCCCACCACCCATTGCCACCGATGAGATCTGAACAATTCTTTTATGGGGAATTTTACGTGACAATATGCCGGTCATTAAGTTGCCTAAAGCAAAGCTTATCATTAAAATTGTAAATGCCAAGGAGGTTTGGGCTCGTCCCCAGCCATAGTGGTTTTCCAGAGGTCCAACGAATACCGACCAGGCATAGCCTATGCCCAATACCAAGAGGATAATAAAACCATTAACTACATATAAATAACGTTTTAAAGTAATATTCATGACATTCCTCCCAATCGACAAAATTTGTGCTGCCCTTCCTCCTTATACAATGAATAATCTTAATCCAACATTAATAAACTTCCAAGTAGATAATTTACAAGCATACTTTAAAGAGAATAAAACTGCAGATAAAATCATATAGTAATTAACTATAAGTAATCGCCTATCATTAAAAAATCTTGCTCAAGTATTGCTACTTGAGCAAGATTTAAATCTACCGGCCAACCTTTAGAAAATTAAATTTCCTAAAGGATACATTACACCAAAGCATAAGATAACGGTATATACGGCATAAATTAGCCCGTAAATATATGGCTGTTTACCGGGAACCCAATCAACAGTACCGAAAAGGATGGAAGCGGTAGCTGAGGCCGGTGGAGTGCAGAATCCCGCATTAACACTTAAAAGTAAGCATGATAGTAAGACGTGAATATTAGCATCCGTGGCCATGGCGATAGATAAAAGTATTGGGGTGACTATTGCGGCAATTGATTGGTTATTGCAAAATTGGGTTAAAACCAATCCTATGATGCATAAGATAAAGGTTATCATAAAGGGACTTTTACCTTCAACTAAAGGAGTTATCTTTACAGTTAACCAATCTTGGATTCCGGTAGCCGGATCGGATACTGCGGCGGCAACGGTTAAAGCAAAGGCTAAGATGAAGATAACACCCCAGTTAATACCCGTAGAAAACAATTGGTTAATGGATTTACCTTCCTTCCAACGTAATCCATACCAAATCATAACCGCAACAGCCATAATACCGGGAGTACCGAGGGTCTTCAAAGCCTTGGAAAGCCAAAATGACGTTGGGACAAAATTGGGAATCATAACCAGAGTAATGGTTATAACAAAGAAGATTAAAACTGATTTTTGATATGTAGTTAATTTCGGTAATTCCTTAAAACCGGCTTTATGGGAAGCAATTGCCGAAACATCAGGTTTTGCAATATATTTAACCGTACAAAATACCATTATTAACATTAATAAACTTACTACTATAACCAGGAACATATACTTAGCCATGTTAATCGGTTCACCGCCTAGGGCTTCATAGCTAGAGAACACAACCAACGGCAAAGATTTATAAGGCAATAATATATAGGATGTTCCACTGGTTACGATTAAGCCTATAAGAACCATTGATGTCCATTTATTTCCCGGTTTTAAACCATAGATTTTAGAGATTTCGATCACCAAAGGAAACATGATTAGGGCTGCTGCAGTAGCAGTCACCATGAAGTATAAAACCATAGAGGCAATAAAGATTAGCAAAGTAATTACATACGGTTTTCCTATGGCAAATTTTCTGGAGGTAATCCAGCGTGCAATGTATTCGGTAATGCCAGCAGCGTTGATAATATTAGTAAAAAGGAAGAAAAACAGCATTAACATAACATTATTATGGCCAAACCCGGTTCTAAATGCATTTGGAACCGTAGTCCATTCACTTAAACCTAAAAACACTAAACCTAATAAGGATGGCCAGTAAATATCGCCGACAATTAACCAGCCATACATTACGCCGAGAAAAACTCCTAAGATCTCCATACCCAGTGGAGTCAACGGCTCAACAGGAGTAAATACATACTTAAAACCTACCATAATCGCAATGGCAATTATACTATTAATTACGTAAAATGGCGTTAAATTAGTGACCCGTGTATTTAATACTTTCCCCCCATTAATAGTAGGTGAGCTAGTTTGCATGTTTTTCACCTCTCGAAGTAAAAATATATTATTAACTATATCATCTTTTAAAATTTAAAAGGGACACCTTACAAGGGCATTTAAAAAAATTATATTGACCAAGGGAAATTGGCCCTTGTAAGGTAATTTTCCCTGTGGAGCTACAATGTTAAACCTGCATCAAAGCCAGTATGAATCGCATTTACAATATTAGAGGCCTTTAAACAGTCGCCGACATTAATAACATCAAAGGCAGTATCAATAAATTTATCCCGTTCTCCTTCCAGAGGTTTTGTACCTACAGCAATTATTACAGTGTCCGCTTCAATAAACTTTTTACCTTCCGGAGTTTCCACATAAGCACCCTTATCAGTGATTTCTACGCATTTTGTGTCAACCATTGTTTTTACATTTTTCTTCTCTAGCCAATCAAGATAAGACATTCTTTCTGTCAACTGGGCATTTGGTGCTATGTAATGTTCCATTTCTATAATGGTACAATCACGACCTAAAATACTCAGATGAATACCCAGCTCAACACCTATGCTGCCGCCACCGACGATCAGGACTTTTTTGCCTACTTTGTCTTCATTTCCAAACACATCAAAAGCCATCATAGCTTTTTCTACACCCGGAATATTAGGAACAATTTGTTCTGCTCCTACGGCTACGATAACTGCATCCGGATCCAAATCTTCAATCATTTCCGGTGTGGCTAAAGTGTTCATCATAACAATAATATTTTCACGTTTCCTAACTTGACGTTCTAAGTACTCACGGAAGAGCTTCAATTCTTTCTTAAATGGCATTACATCGGATAGTAATGTTTGCCCGCCAAGCCGGTCAGTTTTCTCGTAAAGTACTACGGAATGACCTCGATCAGCACAACTTATAGCAGCTTGCATACCGGCAATTCCGCCACCAATTACTGCAACTTTTTTCTTACGGTCTGCTGGTGGAAACAGTTTCTTGGAAGCACTTTGAAAAGCCAGCGGGTTTACTGCGCAGTGACGATCGTAACTAGGCAAACTTAGTAAATGTAGTTCCTTGGTCAAGGCTTGTCTTCTGCCGTGATCCATACAGAAGTTACAACGTAAACAGGGCCGGATATCATCTTCACGAAGTTCTCTTGCTTTTTTGATGATTTCCGGGTCAGCCATTGCAGCCCGGGCCATCAGTACATAGTCAGCTTGGCCTTTGGCTAATATTTCTTCAGCTATTTCAGGAGTATGGATTCCGCCTACAACTCCGATCGGGATTTTAATACCCGGTGTGTTTTTGACAATTTCACTGGCGTAAGCGTTATGGGCAAATGGATAGAAATTACTGGGATGCATTTTCGGTCTTGACATAGCATCCAAACGATGGCCACAGGTGATGTGGATCATATCTACGTAATCTTGGAAAATCAAACACTGTTGAGCGCATTCTTCCGGTGTTATGCCGCCCGGCACTTCATCGCTGCCATTCAAACGCAATTCAATAAGCAGGTCGTCACCGACAGCTTCCCGGATAGCTTTAATTACCATTAGGGGAAAACGGCAACGGTTTTCTATGCTGCCTCCGAACTCATCTGTTCTATGGTTAGTGAGTGGAGATAAGAAAAAGCTAAACAACCAGCCGTGACCCATATGGATTAATATTCCGTCAAATTTTGCAGCTCTAACCCATGTGGCATATTCAGCAAAAAGCTGGCAAACTTCTTCCATGTCCTCCCGGGTAGCAGCTTTTACTTTTTTACCGCTGACAACGCAGTCACTGGCCGCTATTTTCTTAAATCGATCATAAACATAGGGACCGCAATGGAGCAATTCAGCAAAGGTCAAACCTCTATGGGCATGAACGGAACGCTGTAGTAAATGAAAATTCATCTGGTTACATGTCTTAGGGTTTACATTAAACATATGTTCATGACCGCCGTCAATGGGAACCTCCATGGGAAGACATATAGAAGCAAACCCGCCGCGAATATATTCCATACAATGATTAATGCCAAAAATATTGATTCGTCCGTCACTGTCTTCACCGCCACCGGTGGCTATGGAGCCAATTGGTGCTACTAAAGCCCTGTTTTTAAAGACTACCTTGTTTTTACCGACAACCATTGGTTGAAATAGATGGGGGTATTTTTCTTTATAAATAGGTTTCATTTTGTTTTCTCCCCTCTTCTAAATAAAATAGTTTAATTAATCTTAAATATTTTTAATTTAGCTAACGGTTATTAGGTTATGGTGAATATTATCCACCCCCTTTGTAATAAATCCGGTATTTTATTTGTTTAAACTGGGATTAATGAAATTTATTTACTTTATGTTTGGAGTTGTTTGGAGTATTTAGGAACCCTTTTAGAGAATGGCACCTGCATCATAACCGGTTTCTACTGCATGAGGAATACCTGCTTTTTCCGGATGTTTGCAGTCACCAACATTAATAACATCAAAGGCAACATCAATGAACTGATCCCTTTCTTCCTCATCGGGTCTGGTGCCTGTGCTGATAATGACAGAATCTGCTTCAATAAAGCTTTTCACACCATTTTCATCTTCTACGTAGACACCATTGTCTTCAATGCTAATTACATTTGTGTCGACCAATGTTGTTACATTATTTTTCTCTATGTGCTGCAAAATTGACAGTCGCATTGTCAATTCCACATTGCCGCAGAGAAAATGGGTTTTTTCTATCACAGTACATTCATGACCTAAACCGGAGAGATGGATGGATAGTTCACAGCCAATGGAACCACCGCCAATGATAACCACTTTCTTACCTAATTGTTTTTCGTTGCCAAACACATCAAAGGCCATGATTGCTTTTTCAATACCGGGAATCGGCGGTGCCCACTGTTTTGCGCCAACGGCAACAATTACTGCATCCGGGTCGGATTTTTTGATTAGTTCTCTTGTGGCCCGAGTATTCATTAGAATATAAATATTTGGATGTTTCTTTACCTGACGTTCCAGATATTCATGGAATAATTTCATTTCTTTTTTGAACCACATTCCATCGGCAAGTAACGCTTGCCCGCCTAATCTGTCAGTTTTTTCAAACAGTACAACATAATGTCCTCTGTCTGCTGCAGTCAAAGCTGCCTGCATACCGGCGATACCACCGCCTATAACGGCAATTTTTTTCTTGCGGGTCGGTGCCGGGAATCTTTTCTTGGTTGCGCCTTGCATGGCCAGAGGGTTTACTGCACAACGACGGTCAAAACTTGCATCGCTGGCCATTACTAATTCTTTACCAACGATCTTAGATTTTCTGCGTCCATGGTCTAAACAATAGTTGCATCTCAAACAAGGACGAATATCCTCTTCTCTACCTTCTCTGACTTTTATCAAGAAATCCGGATCAGCAATTGCACTTCGGGCTGTCAGTACATAGTCTGCTTGTCCTTTTGCCAGAACTTCTTCAGCGGTAGCCGCATCGTAAATTCCGCCAACGGTACCAATGGGAATTTTTGGGTTAGCCAGTTTTTTTACGATTTCGCTTGCGTAAGCATTCCGGGGACCGGGATAAAAACAAGTTGCCATCTGTCTTGTTCTGCTGGTAACATCAATGCGTGTACCACAGGTAATGTGAATTAAATCGGCATAATCTTGGAAGATCATAACTTGTTCCGCTGCGTCTTCAGGTGTAATTCCACCTTCCATTTCATCGCTTCCATTTAAGCGCAATTCAATTACTATATCATCGCCGACAGCTTCCCGTACGGCTTTTAAGATCATGAGCGGAAATCGGCAACGGTTTTCTACAGAACCGCCAAATTCATCTTTACGATGATTGGACAGTGGCGATAAAAAGTCGTGGGGCAACCAACCGTGAGCAAAATGTAGCATGATGCCATCAAATCCGCCTCTAACGGCTAATTTAGATTCATTAACATATAGTTCAATAACTTCTTCCATGTCTTTATAATCCATGGCTTTTACCGGACGACCGTTATATATACGTTCACTGGCGCCAAGTAAGGGAATGTCAGTCCTAATGATACAAGGACCGCCGTGGATCAATTCGGCAAAGCTCTTGGTGTCATAGGCATGAATTGAACGTTGCATAAGGTGCATGTTTATATAATTATGTTTTTCCGGGTCAAGATTATAGACTCCTTCGTGGCTACCGTCATGGGGGATTTCCATGGGCAGGGAAAAGGCAGCAAAACCACTTCGGGCAATGTCTGTCCAGAAGTCTACACCTATTAAATTCATACGACCGTCATCGGCACCACCGCCGGTTGCACCAACACCAACAGGTGCCTGAAAAATGCGGTTTTTGAAAATAATATTTTTGTTTTTGCCTACTACCAGTGGTTCAAAAAGATGAGGGTACTTTTCTTTGTATAATGGTTTCATTTGGCAATCTCCTCCTTAATTTTCGGCACAAATATTTTCTTATGCATGCCATTATATTTTTTTATATTCAGCTTTTATTATAATGAGTATCTTTGAATCCTCATATTACTTCTTATTGATTCGGTATTATCGGAAAAACCTATAATAAAAAATAAAAGGGAGTGTCGCAAAACTACTTTTTAGAAGTAGTTAGCGGCACTCTTTTTTATGATATGGAAAAATTTTCGGGGTTTCCTTTAGGCTTTTTCGTAATAACAATTAGTTTTTCAGATAAGTAATTAATTTTTTGCACCACAAATAAGCCCTAAATTTTACGGGCTTAATGTTTTTAAAAAATATTAGGCTATTTTTAATGGATGAAGTGATTTTGCCAGTCTGTCATTTTGTATTTTTGAATGGAGTTTATTCACATTATAGCCAAAACATAATAAAAGAAATTCAGTTTTTACACTGTTCTTTCCACGTGTCAAAAATCTCTTGAAATTATAGTCATTTTTTAGAACACCAAAGGCTCCTTCTACCTGTATTGAACGGTTGACTCTTAACAAAACCCCTTCTTCCGACATAATATTTTCATAGGAAATCATACGTTTCTCCAGAAATTTTTTCGAGACTTGCATTTTCCGGTTTCCTTTTGCCCTAGTACATTTAGTTTTATATGGACAATCTCCACAATCCTCACATTCATATACAGTTACTTCTGACACATACCCAGTGGCGGAAGTTTTATGAATAATTCCTGTAGGTTTAAGCTCTTTCCCATTATGACAGGTATATACATCTTTAACAGGATCATATGACATGTTCTCTCTTTTGCTAATATCTCTTTTAAAGCTTTTTTTCTTCCATTTATCATAGGTCTGGGGTTTTATGTATGGTTTGTACTCTTTATTCTCTAAATACCCATAATTTTCTTCACTTTCATAGCCAGAGTCCGCAATAATTTTCTCATAGCGGACTTTTAAATAATATTCCATATTCTCTAGGAACGGAATTAGTGTAGTAGTGTCATTTCTATCTTGAAATACTCCAATCCCTGTTATATATTCACCCTCTACTCCAATTTGTACATTATAAGCAGGCTTTAATTGAGCATTGCGCATATGGTCATCTTTCAGACGCATGAATGTTGCATCTGAATCTGTTTTTGAATAACTATTTCTTCCTTCAAATAATTGGTTGTGAATGTTGTATTTTTCTTGGCGTTCATAAAATTCCTGCAATTTCTCCATATACTTCTGCAGGTTGGATTTTCTTTTTTCAATACCATGAACAAATTCTATTTGCTCCTGCTGTCGTTTTTCTTCTAGGTAAGACAGTATGCTTTTGAGGTCATCCAATAAAGTTTCCTTGGTAACCGTAAAATCCTTTTTATAGGTTAGATTAATTTCTTCTACGCAAGACTGAATTTTAATGAACATTTTAGCCTCATTTTTATTTACGGCTTTTTTCCAGACAAAGGTATAGCGATTGGCATTAGCTTCAATTTTTGTGCCATCCACAAAAAGGTTTTCAAAATTTACTTCACCAATATTATGAAGACACTGCACCATTTGATAGAAAAGGTCTTCTATAGCATCTGCTAAATATTCTTTTCGAAATCTAGCGATGGTACTGTGGTCTGGTGCTCGCCTGCCTTCCAACAGCCACATAAAATTAATATCTCTTTTGCATGCTGTTTCAATCTTTCTGCTAGAATAAATATTATTCATGTAAGCATATGTCAAAATCTTAAACAGGATTTTTGGTTCGACTGCAGGTTTTCTTCCGGTGGAAGAGTACGCCTGATATAATCTTTCGTAATTTAATCCCTCCAATATTTGGCTTAGCAGTCGAACTGAGTCATCCTCTGGTATTAGTACTTCATAATTTAGTGGAAGTACTAATTGATAAGTCGCATTAAATTCGGTATAATTTTTAGTGTATAGTTTATTTAGTTGCATAATTAAATTATACAGTAACTGCGGGTTCTTTGGGACCCGCAGTTACTATTTTATGGCACAAAAAAAGAACTGTTGCAAACGAACTATTTAAGTTCGTTTTGCAACAGCCCCTTTTTATTCCGCATTTTATGTTATCAGTTTGTATATTGTATAGTTTTTTTATTATCTCTACTTCTTAGTTTATCTATTTCTTTCTTAACCTCGTTGATTAATAATTCTGCCACTTTATCATATAAACGATGGGGTCTGTAGACGGCATAATAGGTGAGAGGAAGCATCTTATCTTTTATTGGCAAAACATTTATTAAATTTATTTTATAATAAAAATTATTTTTCATTAGGAGCCCCGAACCAATTGTAGCGGCTTTGTCTTCGGCGACTATTTGAAGCATATTGTCTTTATTATTTAATAGAAATATAGTCTGATTATTAAAATATTTTTGATAATATTTTCTGGAAACATAATCTGATTCTGCATATTGGGCTAAAGCGAGATTTTTAAGGTCTTTTTTTTCTAAATATTTTTTTTGTGCTAACTTATTCTTGCTACTTAATGCAATATGAAAGTAGTCATTATACAGCAGTTGCTTTTTCCAACGATGTCTTCTTATAAAATCATCAGTTTTCTTTTCTTCATAGGGCAAAAAGAAACAAAATGCTATATGATAGCTCCCTTTTTCAAAATCACTTAATAAACGCTCAGCTCTAGTTTCATGTAAAATTAGATTTAATTTGGGGTAAATCTTTTTTACTTCGATAACCATTTCTTTTAAAAGACAGTTACACATTGCATATGTAGCCAAAATATGATAATCGCCATTATACTCAGGTTCTACAGAAGAAAATGATTCCCATTTTTTCATTATTTGAATTATTTTTTGGGCATCTTTATAGATTTCTTCGCCAATCTTTGTTGGTACAATTCCCTTATTAGACCGTTTAATTAATGTGCATCCTAAATCTTTCTCTAAAGTTGATAAAGCTTCACTTAAAGAAGATTGAGCAATAAACAGCTCTCTGGCTGCTCGATTTATTGATCCATAATCTATTGCTTTTATGTAATACTCTAAAACCGAAATGCGCATATTTTTGCCACCTCCTTCCGGAATTTAGTTACTTAATTTAAATATTAATATAATTAAAAAAATTTATCAATTAATTACTTGACAATGTTGAAAATAGGTTTTGGTTTTCCGGATGGAGAAAGCTAGTAAGAATAGTGTAACTACCGGGAATAATTGACAAAACTCTCCAATTTGGACATACTATGAATATTCTTAGTAAAGGGGAGATATTTAGAAATATGAAACAAAAAAATCGTTTAAATGAGGTGCCCTTGGCGAATATTACCGAACAAGAGGTAAAAAGCATTCAAGAACCGGAAAAACAATTGGGCGATAAATATTATCTAATAGCATTTAAAAAAGACTAAAATTTAATTATTAAGTCATATTCTCCTCCTACCAACATATATTTTTAGAAAGGCAGG
>DGEF01000047.1:2840-6767 GCA_002385805.1 Peptococcaceae bacterium UBA3933 | reverse complement strand
TATACCGCTGTTATTTGTGATCCCCGTGAGCTAAAGTTCAGGGAAGAAAAACTTTATTTTCACGACAAACCTGTTGACCTTATCTACCGGAGAGCAGTTACCTCTGATCTTTTAGAAATTTATGCTGAGATTGCCGACCTAGTAGAAGCTGTAAAGAAAAAAGCAGTTTGCCTGGTGGGAGCTTTTCGCTCTCAAATTATTCATAATAAAAAAATCTTTGCCCTTCTCCACAATCCACAATTAACTGACTTTTTAAGGAAAGAGGAACAAGAGTTTATTAAAAAATTTATTCCTTTTACCCAAATATTCACTGAAAAAATTAAGCCGGAGATATTAAAGAACCGGGAAAGATGGGTTTTAAAACCTTTAGATTCCTATCAGTCGCAAGGGGTGTATATTGGCAGGGATTACACTTGGGAAACGTGGCAGGAAATTGTCAATAATATCCCCCCAGGGGAATATTTAGTACAGGAGTTTGTGGAGGTGCCTAAACTAGAACTGGTGGATTTCAGAGAAGGTAAGTTGGTCAAGGAAAACTACAATCAAATGATTGGTTTATTTATGTATAATAAAAAGTTTTTAGGTTTTTATACGCGAGTAAGCCCTTTAAATAATGTAGCCAGTGGCTTAGGAGCGGTGGCAGTTGCTAATTTGATCTGCAATTAGATAAGAAATATTAAACGGCGCATAATAAAGACTGCGCCGTTTCCTTTTATCTATCCTTAATTTATTCTTCTTCAAGAACACCCATTTCAGCAGGGGCGGTTTCATCAGAAAGTTCTAAAGCGAATTCAGTGTCTTCATTAAGAAAACTCATGTAAGTATCAAACACATTATCAAAAATTTCATTATTGGTAATCCGTGATTTAATTATTGAGCTCAGTCTTCCTCTTTTCACTACAGAGCCTCCTTTTTTAATCCATGGAAGGTGTTACTCTTTTAAACATTGTTTCCAATTCATCAAGAAAACCGGAAAGAGGTCGTCCGTTTTCAATATCCTGGGCTATTTCTTGCAAACGGGTAAAGGTGTCCGCATCTTCGGTTACATAAACAGTATCTACATCAGGGTCTTGTCTTTTAATTAAGCCGGCAATTTCTTTTTTAATTTCTTCAGCCCGTGCATCAGGTACCTTTGCCTTTAAATCAATACCCACATAAGCTACCTCATCAGCAAAGACAACTGTGGCGGAATTTACTTCTTCAATTTCATTGGCAATGGTTTGGGCCATGCGGGCTGCCTTGCGATTGGCTTCATTATTTCGCTCAATATCTTGTGTTCTTTCCCGGTCTGTTCTTTCTTCTATTCTTGTATCACCTGCACCGGGATTAGTGTCTCTAGGGGCAGGTCTTTTTTGGGGAGTACAGCTTACACTGAGTAATAAAGTTACGACTAAAGTGAACACTAAAAAAATAGAAAGTCTTTTATTATTAAACAAAATCCATCCCTCCTTTGACTTTAGTATTATCTTTTGAAAAAATTCTATGCCAGGAGTTCTTATGAAAAATTAACTAAATCCGAAACTTTTTTTCATGTTTTTCGTCAGTATAAATAAAAAATAAGGAATCATAAAAGTATGTTCTTAATATTAGTAAGGTTAGTAAAATTGTTAGAAAGGGTGTGCAAAATGGAAATAACCGGATTTGATAGACTCTGTATATTTTTAATGATTTTGGCAGTAGTAGGCTCTCCTTTTGTTATAGGATAAATCCCGGAGGATCCCGGGATTTTTTATTTTTATTTTTTTTCAAAAAATATGGAGGAATTTGTCAATTTATATTGAATATTAGTATTAAATGAAAATATATACAAAGAAAAAGCAGGAAAAACATTAAACTAGGGGTGAAAGTATTGAAATTAAGATTCAGATTATCGTTACTGATGATTGGTTTAAGTCTCATTAGTGTCATTGCGCTAGGTATTTTAAGCTACAGAACCAGCCATGATATTATTTTGGATAAAGAAGGTCAGTATTTTAAAAGGATTACTAACGAATATCAAAGGATTACTAACTTAATAGTAGAATCGGAAAAAGAATTAGTAGCCAACATGGGACGCAGGGGTGAGTTTGTTAATTTTGTTAAGGAAAGTAAAGGGTATTATAATTATGCTGAGTTTAAACAACATCGACCCGAATTAATAGACAACGTAAAAAGACAGTTAGTTAATATTACAGAAAGCAAAGAAAACTTGGAACAAGTTTTCCTTGTAGATATTAACGGAAAAGTAGTACTGGATAGTATAGGCAATTCGCTGGAAAAAAACTTTTCTACTTTAACTTATTTTTATGATGTGGTGTATAAAAAACAAAGTGTTGTTTCTCAAAACATGGTTTCCACTAATACCGTTAACAATGTTATGCATTTTGCAGCTCCCCTTATAGATTTTGAGAATGATACTGTTGTGGGGATGATTGTTAATGCCGTTTATACTGACTCCTTTTTTACTGAAATGCGTCAGGAAAATTTAGGAGAAACAGGATTCTTTTATGTAGTTGACAAAAACGGGCAAGTTTTAACTCATAAAGATAAAGAAAAAATAGGTAAAGGTGTAGAAAACCAAGTAATCAAAGATATAATTGTGCAAATGCTCAAAGGAGAACAGTTTTTAGAACCTGTGCAAGATACATATAATAATGGGGCTGTAACTTTTGCTTATGTGCAGATTCCTGAATTAAATTGGCTGGTAATTGCTGAAGAAGAAACTCATGAATTTTTAGATACTTTAGATGATTTAAGAAACAGAGTATTAACTATTGGTTTTGTGGTGGCAATTTTGGCTACAGTAATCGGTATCTGGCAAAGCAGGCTAATAACCAAGCCTATATCTAAACTGCAAGAGTCAATGGAAAAGGTCGCTCAAGGGTATTTGGAAACAACTGATATTAAAAGAAAAGATGAACTAGGGGTTCTGGCTGATTCTTTTAATACTCTGGTAATTACAGAGAGAGACCTTTTACAACATGTGGCTACAACCGGAGCCAAATTGGATAATGCGGCCAGTTCGTTAAGTACTATCAGCCAGGAAGTTTTGGCCAGTGCGGAGCAGGTATCTATTTCTATCGAACAGGTCGCAGCAGGCATCAGTGATAACGCTAAAGACGTAGAATTGACCAGTAACGCCTTATATGAAGTAGGACAGAATGTTAATAATACGGTTAAATTAGTTGAAAATATGCAGGAAGAAAGTTTAGCTATTGCTGCTTTAAATAAGGATGGGGTCAAAGTTACTGAAGAGTTGGCTTCCACAAACAATGAGAGCACTGCCAAAACCAAAAAGATTGCTGAAGATATAGCAGCCCTTGATACTAAATCGGCAAAAATTGGTAATATTGTGGTTGCTATTGATGAGATAGCTGAACAAACAAATCTGTTAGCTCTAAATGCTGCAATTGAAGCGGCCAGGGCCGGGGAAGCCGGTCGAGGTTTTGCTGTGGTTGCTGAAGAAATTAGAAAGTTAGCCGAACAAAGTACTCGCAGTACTAAAGAAATAAACAAAATCATTGTGGAAATTCAGAAAGAGGTTAAAGAAGTAGTAGCCAATATGCATCAGGTAGGTGAAGCAGTAACTAAGGAAGCAGAGGTTGTTGACCGGGCGAAAGAAATTTTTGCAAAAATTAATCAAAGCATTGAAAATATAATTGTCCAGATTAATGAAGTTTCTCAGGCTATGCATAAGGTTAATACAAGTAAAGATGAAGTAATTGGTTATATCAATAATGTCAGTGCAGTCAGTGAAGAGGTATCTGCCAGTGCCGAAGAAATTTCGGCTACGGCTGAAGAACAGACTGCTGCCGTTAATGAAGTAGCTCAAGCAGCCCAAGGTTTGAAAGAACTGTCCGGCCGGTTAAGGGAAATTTTGAGTTTCTTTAAAGACATGGAGGACATGACTCTTGAAAATGAGGGAAATATTCCTGAAAAATCACATTC
>DGEF01000047.1:0-2689 GCA_002385805.1 Peptococcaceae bacterium UBA3933 | reverse complement strand
TTATCGAAGAAGATGAGCAAATTATGGAGGAAAATGAAGAAGAAAATATAAAAACAATATAAAGTAACAAAAAGCAATACAAGTAAAACCTCTGCTTAAAGGGCGGGGGTTTACTTTTTTCGTTTTAGCCAAAGCAGGTATTGAAAAAAATACAAAGAATTAAAATTATAAAAATATAAAGGGAGTGAAAGTTAAAGGAGGATTTTCTGATGAGTGTTAACCAGTGGCACAATGAAACATTGGGTCAAAAGGTTGTGGAAGCATTAAGAAAAAATAATTTTGATGCTGTTTATTTTGATAATAAAGAGGATGCAGTTGAGCATGTGTTAAAATTTATTTCTCCAGGTATGAAGGTAGGCATGGGAGGGTCTATGACCCTCAAGGAGTTAGATATCTTATCTAAAATTGAGGCAAAAGGAGCTCAGATTCTAAACCATAACTTACCTGGTTTAACAGAGGAGGAAAAGTTGGAGATAAGAAGGCAACAGCTTGTAAGCGATGTTTTTTTAACCAGTACCAATGCTTTAACTTTAGATGGGTACCTGGTGAATGTTGATGGTACAGGCAACAGAGTCAGTGCCATGACTTTTGGACCGAAAAAGGTTCTTGTCTTGACCGGCGTAAATAAAATTGTAAAGGATACCCACGCAGCTTTGCAGCGGATACAGCTTATTGCCAGCCCTAAAAACAATAAGCGGCTTGGCTACCCCAATCCCTGTGTCAAGACGGGGACATGTATGGATTGTCAAGGAAAAACCAGGATTTGCAATATTTATTCCATATTAAAGCGCAAACCCAGTAAAACTGATATAACTGTAGTAGTAATAGGTGAAAATCTAGGTTACTGATAAATAAACCCTGCATAAAGCAGGGTTTTAAATTTCTATTAATTCATATTTTCTACTTCCCAGTCCGATTTTTTCTGCATGGGCCAACTGTGCATTATAATCATTATTAGGCCAGATCCTTTTTAAGATGTCCTCTTGAGTTTTATCCTGAAGCAGGTCTAAAGATGCTTGATCTATGGCAACAGGGTCATAGGAAGCTAAAATACCAATGTCTTCACTGATTTTATCCTGAGCCTTATTGACACAATCACATTCCTTGGTGATATGTGTTAAAAAGTTAATGTAACAAACTTTTCCTTCCTTATCTTGTATTGCTCCCAAGGCATATTCCGCCATTTTTTCCTGTAAGTTTACACTAGAATCAGCATAGGAGTGTTTAATGGCCTGATGGCGGCAGCTGGCGATACATTCTCCACAACCATAACATTTTTCTGTATCGATTTTGGCAGCACCGTCATAGATGACAATAGCATCTTTTGGACACCATTTTATACATAAACCACAGGCCCGGCATTTTTCAACGGTCACCTGGGGGCGAATGTCTGCATGTTGTATCTGTTTGCCGCTTCGGGGGGCACAACCCATGGCTAGGTTTTTAATCGCTGCCCCAAATCCACTGAGAATGTGTCCTGTTAGATGGCTGAGAACAACTAAAGAGTGGCTATGTAAAATATCATTGGCTATTTTGACTGTCTGAAAATGTTGCCCTTTGATAGGTACTTCTGAGTAATTCTTGGAGAGCAATCCGTCAGCAATAATTATAGGTACACCTAAATTTTCAATACTAAAGCCGTGCTCGTAAGCTTGGAGTAAATGGTCAATAGAATTTTGACGTTCGCCTCGGTAAAGTGTATTAGTATCTGTTAAAAAAGGCTTAGTTCCCGTTTCTTTAAAAGCCTTTAACAAAGGTTTTATCCAATCTGGTCGGATGTGGCCTGTATTATTTTTTTCACCAAAATGGATCTTTACCGCCGTATACTCATCTTTTGCCAGTATCTTCTTAATTTCTGCTTTTTCATATAAAGCCATGACTTTAGCGGCAACTTCGTCGGTGTTCAAAGTATTTAATGGGGCAAACCAGACTTTTTTCATTATCTAACCTCCCTAAAAGTAAAAAAAATCACAACCAATTACTAGAAAACATTATAACAAAAGGGGAGGCAAACAGTCTAGTGGATTAATTCCTACTTATAATTCTTATAAGGAACATATTTATCTACCTTATTTTTAGTAGGGGTATCCGGCAGATAAAATCTAGTAATTTTACAATTCTGAAAATTGGGAATATAATAAAACCACAAAGAAAATAAAAAAAGGGGGCGGTATCAATGATGAAAAATTGTAGTTGCTTTACTTGCAAATATTTTCTTGGTCGGAAGAACTTCTGCATGGCTAAACAAGTAGAAGCTAAATATTTTAACAATTGTTGCAGTGAATATACACCGAAAAAAGTATGATTTAGGTTTAAACAGGTTTTAAACCCCTGAAGGAAATTCAGGGGTTTTTCTTTTAGAAAATATTAAACAGAAGGAGTGGTGAAAAATTCGATTTCCTTGAGAAGCTCTGCATCTTCCGGTGATAATTTTGAATCCAATTGCAAATTATTCATTAATTCTACCAGTTGGGTTTTACGTAATGGATCTCCTTCGATCTCAATTAGGACTGATATTGCTCCCGCCATTTTGGCTTTCTGGAGTTTATCCAAGGCAAGATCCCCCTTATTTAGGTATTTATTCATAGTTTAACCAATTATTCTTTTGTTAATAATTTTCCAGGAGATCACGCACTACTACAGATGCCATAATTAAGCCTGCCACAGAGGGAACAAAACTAATGCTTCC
>DGEF01000058.1 GCA_002385805.1 Peptococcaceae bacterium UBA3933 | reverse complement strand
ATACTTTTGTTTTGCTCTGGCAAAATGAACCTTCAGTTATTATCGGACGCTTTCAAAATACCGTAGAAGAAATCAATACAGAATACATTGAAAAAAAAGGTATAAATGTAGTAAGAAGGATTACCGGTGGAGGTGCGGTCTATCATGACCTGGGAAATTTGAATTTTTCTTTTATTGAAAAAACTGATGCGGATAGTATTGATTTTCGTAAATATAATGAGAGAATTGTTCTTGCCCTGGAAAAGCTGGGCATAAAAGCAGAACACAACAGCAGAAATGACATAGCCATTGAGGGAAAGAAATTTTCCGGGAATGCCCAGTTTATTTATAAAGGAAAAGTTTTGCATCATGGTACAATTCTTTTTAACTCAAATCTGGAAGATGTGCAGGCTGCCTTAAGGGTAAATGCAGACAAATTTACCTCAAAAGGTGTAAAATCGGTACGGAGTAGGGTCACTAATGTAAGTGATTATTTAAAAGAAAAGATTACAATTGAAGAGTTTAAGGAAATACTTTTACAGAGTTTATTTGCACCCGATTTTCCTGTGGAATATAAATTAAGGGAGGAAGATTTAAAAGCTATTTATAAACTGAAAGAGGAGAAATACGATACCTGGGAATGGAATTATGGTTCATCACCGGCTTTTAACTTTCGGAAAGAGCAACGGTTTCCGGTAGGCAAAATTGATCTTCGCTTAGATGTAAATAAAGGTTTAATTAACAAAATAAAGATTTATGGAGATTTTTTCGGCACCGAAAACCTAGAAGAATTGGAAAATCTTATTCTAGGTTGTAAGTATGATCGGCAAGAAATACGAAAAAAGTTGGAAAACGTTGATTTCACCAGGTATTTTGGTAATATAAACAGAGAAGAACTGCTATCTTTGTTTTTCGATTAAGTATAAAGGAACTGCCTGTTACTGGAAATTTACAAATTTCCGGTAATGGGCAGATTTTAAAAAAATCTTACAGACAACTTCATAAATGATTAGAAGTTGCATAGCAAATCGACAGGAGTTTGCAGAATTCAATGAATGACAACTTTAATCAGGTCATATAGTATGTCAGAAACTTATATCCCCAAATTTCCTTAAACCACGCGTTTGCTTTATCTAAGAAATTTTCATAAAATTAAATAAATTAATTTCTTTATCTTGAAGGAGGTTAGGAAAATGATTAGTCTTGGTAAGAATGCTTTTGGTAGATTGCTTATTTTTAGTTTAATTTTTTCTTTGGTTTTGATTGGTGCAGGCTGTGCCTCTGGTGATAAGCAACAAAGTGATACAGGAAAGCCAACTCTGATTTTTGCGGATGCAGGTTGGGATAGTATGAAATTTCATAACAGTGTGGCCCAAATCATCGTTGAGAAGGGTTATGGCTATCCTACTGATACTATGATCGGCTCTACGCCAATCACTTTTGATGGTTTAACAAGGGGAAATATACACATTTATATGGAAACTTGGACGTCTAATATTATTGAGTTATATAAGCCTGCTATTGAAAGTGGTGATGTAATTGAACTTGGTGTTAATTTTGACGATAACGTACAAGGCCTTTATGTCCCCACGTATCTGATAAAAGGAGATCCTGAAAGAGGGATTGAGCCTATGGCTCCTGATTTAAAAAGTATTAAAGATTTGCCTAAGTACTGGGAGTTATTCAAGGATCCTGAGGAACCTACAAAAGGGAGAATTTATGGGGCTATACCCGGGTGGGAAGTAGATACCATCCTTCGTCAAAAAATAATCAATTATGGTTTAGACGAATATTACAGCTATTTTAGCCCCGGTTCCGATACGGCCTTAGCTACTTCCATGGTCAAGGCTTATGAAAAAGGTGAGCCTTGGTTGGGATATTACTGGGAGCCAACCTGGGTAATGGGTTTACTGGATATGACTTTATTAGAGGATGCCCCCTATAGTGATGAATTGTGGAATGATGGGTATAAATGTGCTTTTCCGACTGTTCCCTGTACCGTTGTGGTGAATAAAGAAGTGCCGGAAATGGCCCCGGATGTAGTGGAATTTTTAAAGAACTATAAAACCAGCAGTGCTCTAACTAATGAAGCTTTGGCTTATATGCAGGGAAATGAAGCTACCCCCATGGATGCTGCTTTATGGTTTATAAAAGAGTACCAGGA
The DNA here is from genome assembly GCA_002385805.1 of Peptococcaceae bacterium UBA3933. GTDB lineage: Bacteria > Bacillota > Peptococcia > Peptococcales > BICA1-8 > UBA3933. The sequence continues at coordinate 4,031 of DGEF01000058.1, read as the reverse complement.
TCTTTGGACAAAATGGGTGCCGGAAGAAATCGCGGCTAAAGTTTTAGAATCAATTTAACCGGTTTTGGGAAAGCAGTTTCCAAATTTATTCATTAAAGGGATGATTTTATGAATAATTTTCCAGAATTCTTTCGATTAAAAATCGGTATATATGTGGACAATTTTGTAAAGTGGCTGATGCGTAATTTCGGTGATTTTTTTGATGGGGTTTCCGACGGGATACTTTGGTTTTTAGTTAAAATGGAAAAGTTTCTTTTATGGTTGCCTTGGTGGGTTTTCTTGTTAATGATTTTCCTCCTAGGCTGGAAGGCGCGAAATTTTAAAATAGGGTTAACTTTTGCTGTATTAATATTTTTAGTAGGAACCTTTGGGCTTTGGGATTATATGATGATGACTCTGGCTATTGTTCTGACTTCCGTTATTATTTCCCTTTTGCTAGGTATTCCTTTAGGAATACTTTCAGCCTACAGTGATAAATTCAGTATAGTTATGCGGCCTATTTTAGATGCCATGCAGACAATGCCTAGTTTTGTTTATTTGATTCCTGCCATAATGTTATTTAACATGGGTAAGGTACCGGCGGTTTTTGCAACTACCATATATGCATTACCCCCTGTTATCAGGTTAACGGATTTAGGAATTCGCCGGGTACCTCAGGAAATGGTGGAAGCCGCCCATTCCTTTGGGTCTTCCGGGTGGCAAACCCTAGTCAAGGTACAGTTGCCTCAGGCTTTACCAACTATTATGACCGGGATAAATCAGACTACCATGATGGCTTTGTCTATGGTGGTTATAGCTTCAATGATTGGGGCTAAAGGTTTAGGATTGGAGGTATTGGTGGCAATCCAACATATTGATATTGCCCAAGGCTTTGAAGCAGGTATCAGTATTGTTTTTCTAGCTATTATCATTGACCGGATGACTCAAGGTATAGCGAAAAAGTTTGAGTATCCTGAATAGAAAAGAGGGATAGAATGAATCCTAAAATAAAGGTGGAAAATCTAACTAAAATATTCGGCAGGAATCCCAAAAGTGTGTTGGCCAAATTAAAAAGCGGTATGCCCAAAGATAAAATCCTTCAAGAAACAGGACACACTGTAGGAGTTTGTAATGTTTCTTTTGAGGTAAAAGAGGGAGAAGTTTTTGTAATAATGGGTCTCTCGGGAAGCGGAAAATCTACTTTAATTCGCTGTTTAAATCTTTTGAACCGGCCTACAGAAGGAAAAATATATATCGATAATGAGGATATTGTAGAATATGATAAAAAACAATTAAAGGAATTCAGGCAAAAAAAAGTAGCCATGGTGTTCCAGCATTTTGGCTTGTTTACCCATAGGACAGTGTTGGATAATGTGGTTTATGGTTTAGAAATCAGAGGAGTCCCTGGGGATGAAAGGTATAAAATTGCTAGAAAAACTTTAGAAATCGTAGGCTTAAAAGGATGGGAAAGTCATTATCCAAAACAGTTGAGTGGAGGTATGCAGCAAAGAGTAGGTTTAGCTAGGGCTTTAGCCAATGATCCGGATATTCTTTTAATGGATGAGCCTTTCAGTGCCCTGGACCCTTTAATAAGAAGAGAGATGCAGCAGGAACTATTGGATCTTCAATCAAAACTAAAAAAGACGATTATCTTTATTACCCATGATATTAATGAAGCATTTAAGCTTGGGGACAGAGTAGCTATAATGAAAGACGGGATTATTGAGCAGATCGGAACACCGGAAGAAATTCTGGCTAATCCCAAAAATGAGTATATTAAAAACTTTGTCCGGGATATTGATCGTTCTAAAGTTATGCAAGCTAAAAATGTGATGTTTAGACCATCAGCGCTGGTTTCTTTGAAGGACGGGCTAAAAATAGCTATTCAAGAAATGGAACAAAGCGGTATTTCCAGTATTTTTGTGGTGGATAATGACCGGAGGTTACAGGGATTGGTCACTATAGATGATGCTATCAAAGCTTTAAAGGAAAATAAAAGGTTAGCTGACATTTTACAACAGACTTTTTATACAACTAAGCCGGAAACATATGTCCATGAGTTGATTCCTATAGCTACGAAGAGTAAATACCCTATTGCCGTAGTTGATGATGATGACCGACTGCTAGGAATAATCGTTAGGGTTTCAGTTCTCTCCAGTTTAGTGTAAAGAAGCCGCCCCTAGGCGGCTTTTGAAATTATAAATCTTTTAACTGCTTTAAAGTTTGTCGAAAATCTTCAATAGCATCCAGAATGGGCTGGGGAGTGGTCATATCTACTCCGGCCGACCTCAAGAGATTCAAGGAATAATCAGAACCGCCTTTGGTAAGAAATTCTCTGTATTTTTTAACTGCAGGTTTGCCTTCCGTTAAAATCTTTTTTGCTATGCTGATAGCAGCAGAGATTCCGGTAGCGTATTGGTAGACATAAAAGGCACTATAGAAATGGGGAATTCGTGCCCACTCAAATTTCAGTTCCGGGTCAATAACAAATTCTTTTCCATGGTAAATTTGGTAAAGCTCTTCATGGAGGTTACATAAAACTTCCGGTAATAAAGGTTTTTCTTCTTCTACCATTTTGTGTGCTTGGTGCTCAAATTCAGCAAACAAGGTTTGTCGGTAAAGGGTAGAACGGATATTGTCCAGATGGTTGCTCAGTAAGAAAGCTTTTTCTTGTGCAGAAGTGGTTTTCTTTAGCAAATAATCGAACAACAATTGTTCATTAACTGTTGAGGCTACTTCCGCCGTGAAAATAGTATAGTTGGAATAAACATAAGGTTGATTTTGGGAGCTATAGTAGCTGTGCATAACGTGCCCCAGTTCATGGGCAAGGGTAAAAACATCGTTTAGAGTACCTGTAAAATTTAACAGGGAGTAGGGGTGGTGACCATAGGCTTCAATAGCATAGGCTCCTGTAGCTTTGTTCTTGCCCGGGTAGACGTCAATCCATCTGTTAGTGAAGGCTTCTTTCAGGACATTGGTATAATCTTCTCCTAAGATAGCCGTTGCTTCCAGTACAATTTCCTGAGCTTCGGCAAAGGTATAGGTGCGGTCAATGTTTTCAACGATGGGAACGAATAAATCATAAAAATGCAGCTCATCTAATTTTAATTTTTGTTTCCTATAATTAAGGTAGTCATGTAGGACAAGGGTATTGTTACGGACTGTTTCTAGCAAATTATCATAGACCTCTTCAGGAATAAAGTTTTCTTGTAAAGTCATTTGTCGAGCTGATTGGTACTTCCTGGTTTTAGCCAAAAAAACATTATGTTTTACCGAACCGTAATAGGCTGAAGTAAGCGAATTTATGTGCTTACCGTAAGTGCCCAGGAGACCTTTAAAAAAGTTTTTCCGTAAAACCCTGTCGGGGTTGACCAAAGCCTTACTGTAATTTGCGTTGTTAGCAATTATAGTCTCGGTATCTTTTGAACCTTTTACCTGAGGAAATTCAATGTCGTTTATAGTAAGGTCATCATAGACCTTTTCAAAGGAACCCCCCAGAGAATTCATTTTAGCCAGTATTTCTTCAATTTCCGGTGTAAGCACATGTTCTTTTTGGGCGAAAAGTTTTTCAAACATATGGTTATATATTTTCAGTTGGGGATTGGATGTTACAAATTCGCTGAATTTTTCCGGATCCAATTTTAACAATTCCGGTTGTAAAAAGGCTAATCTATCTTGGATACGGGTATGTAGAGCATCAGCTTTTTCATATAATTCCTTGGCTTGGGGATTACTCATATCTTGGTCAAAGAACATTTTCGCATAAACGAATATGCCGGTTAGTTTAATGGACAGTTGCTCATGTAAAGTAAGTACTTTCTCTAGGTTATCTGCAGATTTTGTAATTTGTCCTTTTAAACCTTCGATTTCTTCAGTTAATTTTATAACTTTTTCATAATCTTCTTGCCAGCTTTGTAAATCTTTATACATATGGGTTAAGTCCCAGGTGTATTGCTGATTATTTTTGTTCATGTTTTTTGTTACACCTCCAAATTTTAAACTACCTATATTTTACAAGTTATTAGGCTTTTAAGCAAAAAATACATTGGATT
>DGEF01000059.1 GCA_002385805.1 Peptococcaceae bacterium UBA3933 | reverse complement strand
TTGTTGACCTGGGAGGGGGCATGGGGGACTACTCCTGACCCTAATAAGATAGGAGATATTACCGGCGTCCAGGTGCTTTCACCTACCTGGTTTAGTTTACAGGAAAATGGTTTAGTTAATAACACCGCTGACCTTGCTTATGTAAAATGGGCTCATGCTACAGGCAGACAGGTTTGGGGCTTGTTTGATAACAGTTTTGACCCGGATTTAACCCATGTTTTTCTTAATGATGCCAGCCTCAGGGCCAAAGTGATTAAGCAAATACTGACTTATGTTGATTTATATAATCTTGATGGCATTAATTTAGATTTCGAAAACATGTATTTAAAAGACAAGGATGCTTATGTGCAGTTTGTTAGGGAATTGGCCCCCCTTTTACGTGAAAAAGACCGGGTTATTTCACTAGATGTAACTTTTATTTCTCAAAGTGAGAATTGGTCTCTTGTTTATGACCGGCAAAAGCTGGGGGAAGTTGTAGATTATATGATGGTTATGGCTTATGATGAACACGGTACCTTTAGTTCCAGGGCCGGCTCAGTATCCTCTTTACCTTGGGTTGAAAAGGGGATTCAAGCTATTTTAGAACAGGTACCTAACAAAAAAATAATTTTAGGGGTTCCCCTTTATACCAGGTTATGGGAAGAAAGTTATGACGAGAACGGAAAATTAGTAGTAAAATCTCAAGCTTTATCTATGGAAAGAGCCCAAAAGTGGCTGAAAGAAAACAAAGTCCAGATTCAAGAAGATCAGGCTACCGGTCAAAACTATGCTGAACTGAAAAAAGATGGAGTTGTTTATAAAATGTGGCTGGAAGACGAGCTGTCTTTATCCAGGAGGGTAGAGTTAATGAAGAAATATCGTTTAGCCGGAATTGCCACCTGGATGAGAAGTTACGCTACAGATGAAGTTTGGCCGGTTCTGGCTGATTGCCTATAAGATTTATATTTTAACACAAAAGGCCTTTTGTGGCCTTTTGTGTCGAAAAATCCAGGAATTTCATGGAAGGAAAAGAAATTTTTACGGGGAATAATAAATTTGCAAAGCAATTTAACGGTTTCATTTTTTATTAAACGAATATTTAAAAGGTTTTAAAAAGGAGTGGAAGGATTGGAAAATAGGAAAATATCCTTATTTTCTTTGGTTGGTATTATAAGTAATACTATAGACTTAATTTCTCCTGTTTTAGTCAATCACCATAAACAGGTAGCCATAATTGCTTATAACCTGGCTAAAGAGAAAGGCTTACCCTGGTCGAAGCAAAAAGAAATAATTTTAGCTGCTATTCTACACGATATAGGTGCACTTACTCTAGAGCAAAGATTAACAGCTTTGGATTTTGAGGGGAAAAATTTAGAAGACCACATGAAAACAGGATACTATTTAATAAGTGAATATACTCCTTTTAAGTCTGTAGCTGAAATAGTACGTTTCCATCATGTTTATTGGAGGGGAGGAAAAGGTAGAGAGCATAACGGCCAGGAAGTTCCTATGGAAAGTCACCTTCTTCACTTAGCGGACCGGATAGCTGTTTTGATTAAAAAAGACCGGGGGATTTTAAATCAAGTTGATGATGTATACAAAAAAATAACTGAACGTTCAGGAACAATGTTCATGCCGGAACTTGTAGAAGTTTTTAAAAGTTTAGCTCACAAAGAGTATTTTTGGCTGGAGGCTATTTCTGATACAATTCCGGAATTGTTTATTGAGGAGAAAGAAGCGGATAAAATCAGTCTGGATGATGCGAATTTACTTAATTTAACTAAATTTTATGCAAAAATTATTGACTTTAGGAGTCCTTTTACGGCTAATCATTCCAGCGGTGTTGCTGCAACTGCCCAGGAACTGGCTTCTCTGGCGGGCTTTTCCCGGGAAGAATGTAGATTAATGGGAATTGCCGGGTATCTACATGATTTAGGCAAACTGGCAATTCCTGTGGAAATTATTAATAAACCAGGAAAGCTTACTAAAGAGGAATTTAATTGGATTCGTTGTCACAGTTATTATACATATGAAGCTTTGAAATCCTTCCCGGAATTAGCCACTGTTAATGAATGGGCATCTTTGCACCATGAAAAGCTTAGTGGTACAGGTTATCCTTTTCATTTAAATGAGGAGGAGCTTTCCTTGGGTTCAAGAATCATGGCTGTAGCTGATGTTTTTACGGCTATTACCGAAGACCGGCCATATCGCCGGGGGATGGACAGCAAGATGGCTATAGATGTACTGGAGCAGATGGCGAGAAACAATGAGTTAGATTCTCAATTGGTTGCTTTGGTGAAAGATAATTTTTCGGAACTAAACAATAGCCGTATTGCTGCCCAAAGAATTGCAAAAGAAGATTATGGTCAGTTTAATTATCGGTTGGTGGCTAAATAATCAATTTGAACTGCTTATTTCTTGATTAGATCTACTGTGCTTTCGTCCAGTTTTTTGATCATTTCCACTAATAAGCGGAGCAGGTTTTCGTAGTCATCCCGGTGGAAAATGCCTGCATGGCTGTGGATATAACGCGTGGGAATACCAAAGGATACTGAAGGAACTCCACTACCGTATTTATGAATGGCACCGGCATCGGTCCCGCCGCCCATCATGGTGGAATACTGAATAGGTATATTTAATGTACTGGCAGTATCCATGACAAAGTCACGGAGACTACGGTGGGGTAACATAGACGAATCAGCTAAAAGGAGAATAGGACCTTTACCCAATTTAACATCAATATAGTGTTTTTCTAAACCGGGAGTGTCACCGGAAATACCTACATCAACAGTAAAGTTAATGTCCGGTTTAACAACATCCGGTGCAGTTTGGGCACCTCTTAATCCTACTTCTTCCTGAACGGTTCCTACTCCATAGACGGTATTGGGGTGTTGGATTTTCGCCAATTCTTCAATGGTTTCGATAAATAAAGCTACACCCAGCCTGTTATCCAGTGCTTTAGCCATTACATACTTGTCGTTTTTCATAAGGGTAAAAGGACTATCAGGGACAATTACATCCCCAGGCCGAATACCGAATTTTTCCATGGCCTCTTCATTACTTTCTGCGCCTACGTCTATAAACATGGTTTTCTTATCTACAATTTTCTCTCTCTCTTTAGCATCTAACAAGTGAGGAGGAGTAGAACCTATTACGCCGGGAATATCTCCTTTACTGGTCTTGATAATTACCCTTTGAGATAGTAAAACTTGGTCCCACCAGCCGCCGATGGGGATAAATTTCAGATAACCTTCCTTGGTAATTGAACTTACTAAAAAACCGATTTCATCCATATGTCCGGAAATCATTATCTTTGGCTGTTCGCTGCTTCCCTGCTTTTTACAGATAATACTTCCCAGGTTGTCTGTAGTGATTTCGGTTAAATCCTTTAGTCTTTCCTGAATATAGAATCTCACCGGTTCTTCAAATCCAGAGACACCGTGTAAATCAGTTAATTCTTTAATTAATTTCATCCTTTCATCCATCTCAAATACCTCCTTTATCTATAATCATGTCTCTAATAAATCAATTATACCTTAAAAAGGTATTTTTATCCCTCTAGTTTCCCTCTTTATTGAAATAATATTTACTGTAAAGTATACTAAAAGTATTAATTATCTTAATTTAAAAGGGGGTGTAACGGTTGGAAATATATGCCTTAATCGGTGCCAGTGGAACGGGCAAAAGTCATAATGCTATTTTTGTAGCCGAGGAAAAAGGTATAGATACAATAATCGATGATGGACTGTTGATTCGTAATGGTAAAAAACTGGCCGGTGTTTCAGCAAAAAGGGAGTTAACTGCTCTCCAAGCGGTAAAAAGGGCTATATTTCTTGACCCGGAACACGCTCAAGAAGTAAAAGATCAAATCGCAAGAATTAAACCCGAAAAAATATTAATTTTGGGCACATCCCATAAAATGGTGAAGAAAATCACCTCTGCTTTAGATTTGCCTGAGCCTAAACATTTAATATATATAGAAGATATTTGCTCGGAAATAGAGATACGCAAAGCTAAAAAAATGCGGAAAGAGTTTGGTAAGCATGTAATTCCCTTACCAACGATTGAGATAAAAAAAGATTTTCCTAATTACTTAATTGACCCACTGCAGTTTTTCTTTAAAAAGAAAGGTAAAAACAAGGTGGGAGAAAAATCTATTGTTCGGCCCCGCTTTAATATGCTAGGCAAGCTTACTATTTCGGAAAATGTAATTGAGCAATTAACCAAGGCAGCAGCTTCAGATATAAAAGGAATTAACCGGGTATTAAAAGTCAATGTGTTCATGGGAGAAGAAGGGGTTAATATTAATACGGATTTGAATGTAGCTTATGGTGTTGATATGAGAAAATTAGCCCAACTTTACCAGGAAGCTGTAGTGGGAATAATCGAAAACTTAACCGGACTTAATGTGCTAAAGGTGGATGTGACAGTAAAATCATTAGAAGTGAAATAGGAAACCACGGATTAATACGGATGAACACTAATAATTCGCCTGACGGCGAAGGTTCCTTCTTAACCTTAACCTCAACCTTAATCATACGGCCAAAGGTCGTATTACCAACCACCAAAAACTAGCCGCTATATTTCATTGATTAGGTCACCTCATCTTAAGGAGGATATTTATGAAGCAGAATATGACAGCATGGTTTATGGAAAGCGGGTTTGTGGGGATTCCCAAGAATCTGTTAGGCCTGATGGAGCCTTTAGGTCTTTCTTTTGACGACTTGGGGAAAATCGTTTATCTTCTCTATTGCGGTGTTGATCAAGTAAAAAAAACAGACAGTTATGCTCGGGATGCAGCAAAAACCTTAGAGAAAAAAGGTTTAATAAACTGGTTTCCTGATATGGAAAGAGTAGATTTTTCCCCCATGTTTAATCTTATCGCGGAAAAGCTGGGTGATGATCCGGTTTATGTAGAAACAGCGGCCGCTAGCGAAGAAGAGTTTAGCTATTCGGATTTGGTAAAAAATTTAGAAAAAAAATTAGGACGGTTTTTATCAGTTAAAGAAAAAATAGAAATTCAGAAGGTTGCCCAGCGTTATGACTGGCCGTTAAATTTAGTACAAGAAATGTATATGTTTTATCAAACTAATTATCGAAGGCAATATGCTTTTTCTTTTTTTGCCCAAATGGCTTTTGGGGCCAAAGTTGATAATCTGGACAGTTTTGGGAAATTCATTGAGAACTTAAATTATACAACTTATAAAGTAGTAGAAGTTAAACGGAGGTTAGGACAAAAAAATTATCCAACAGAAGTGGAAAAAGAATGTTACCTGAAATGGGTTAATGAATGGAAATTTACTCACGAAATGGTTTTACTGGCGGTGGAGGAAACTATTTACGCCACAGATCCTTCTTTTAAATATATCGATACGGTTTTAGAAAACTGGCATAAACAAGGGATAGATACTCCCGAAAAACTCAAGCTACATAAACTGGAAAGAGAAAAGGAAAAAGAGAAGGAAAGAGAAAAAGAAAAGAAAACTCCTAATACCACTAGAATTGGTCAAGCTGTTTACGGAAAAATTCGGGATTTAGATGACTTGGTGGAATAAATGAGGGGGAGAATATATGTTAGCCCGTGATATTTTGATTCAAAATAAAATTGCTGAGTGTGAAAAAAAAATTGCTCTACTTCATAAAAGGTTTCCCCGGCTGGAGGAAATTGCCCAGGAAGTCAGCCGTTTAAGCATAGAGCGGATAAGAGTGGGGCTCATTGAAAGAAACACGGAAAAAGCTAAGAGTATAGACAAAAAAGTTCTAAATTTACTAAAGGAAAAAGAATATATTTTAAAAGCTAATAATTTACCTTTGGATATTTATGAACCTGATTGGGATTGCCCCCAATGTAAAGATAGGGGTTACATAGAACCCGGTGTTCTTTGTGAATGTTTTAAACAGGAGCGTTATGACCGGATTTTTAGTCAAAGCGGTCTCATAGGAAATATGCGGGAAAAAACTTTTGCTAATTTTAATGTTAATTATTATCTTGATCCGGCAGGCATGGAAAAAAAAGTTGAAAGGTGTAAAGAATTTGCCGCCAAACTAATCAAAAAAGAACCTCAAAATAATCTATTTTTTACTGGTGAAGTAGGTCGGGGAAAAACTCATATGTCTGTAGCCATTGCTAATGAGGTAATGAAACAGGGAGTAACGGTAATCTACAAGCGGATTGATGATTTACTGGATATTATTCGCGAATACAAATACCAGAGGGAAGAAAATGGCCCTAGTGAAACTTCTCAACTGGAATTTTTAGTAGATGTAGATTTACTTATTATTGATGATTTAGGGACGGAATCTTTAACACCTTTTGCGGAAAATCAACTGCGGATGTTAATAGAAGATAGAAATAATCTAAATAAGCCTTGGATAATTAACAGTAATTTAAGTATTAAAGAATTACAAACTAAATATGGGCAAAGAATAACCGATAGAATTATTGAAAAAACGGACATTTTTGCTTTTGAAAGCTCCATGAGTATCAGAGAGTTATTA
>DGEF01000083.1:17353-17565 GCA_002385805.1 Peptococcaceae bacterium UBA3933 | reverse complement strand
TGGGGTCGGGATAGGATTTATAACATGATTGCCGACCGGGGCGACTGGTGTATTTCCAGACAAAGAACATGGGGTGTGCCTATTCCTATTTTCTACTGTCAGGATTGTAATAAAGAAATTATTAATGATGAAACAATTAGTCATATTCAGGAATTGTTTAGAAAACACGGCTCTGATATCTGGTTTGCGAAAGATGCGGAGGAATTGATACC
>DGEF01000083.1:3639-17084 GCA_002385805.1 Peptococcaceae bacterium UBA3933 | reverse complement strand
GCTGATTTATACTTGGAAGGTAGTGACCAGCACCGGGGTTGGTTTAATTCTTCCCTGTGCACTTCAGTGGCAACAACCGGCAAAGCACCTTACAAAGCTGTTTTGACTCATGGATTTTTAGTTGACGAAAAAGGTAGAAAAATGTCTAAGTCCTTAGGAAATGGTATTGACCCCTTTGAAGTAATAAACGAAATGGGGGCTGATATTTTAAGGCTTTGGGTGGCTTCTGCTGATTACCGTTCAGATGTAGCAGTTTCTCCCGGTATCTTAAAACAAGTATCGGAAGCTTACCGAAAAATTCGCAATACCTTCCGTTATCTTTTAGGCAACCTGTATGATTTTGATTATATTAAGGATAAAGTAAGCTATGAAAAATTATTAGAAATTGATCGCTGGGCTTTACTAAAACTGGCTCAATTGGTGAAAAGGGTTACCCAGGCTTATGATGAGTATGAATTTCATGTGGTTTACCATGCAGTTCATAATTTCTGTGCGGTAGATATGAGTGCTTTTTATCTAGATGTGGTTAAAGATAGGCTTTATACTACAAAACCAGATTCTTTAGAACGGCGGTCAGCTCAAACAGTAATTTATGAGATTTGTACAGCTTTGGTTAAAATATTAACCCCTATCCTGGCTTTTACTACTGAAGAAGTATGGGCTCATTTGCCTCAGCAGGATAAGGAACTCAGTGTGCAATTGGCCGGTTGGCCCGAATTTGATGAAACTTACCTAGATCACCAATTAGAAGTAAAATGGGAAAAGATTTTAGAGATTAGAGAAGTTGTAACCAAAGCACTGGAGGAAGAACGTAGGGCGAAGGTTATCGGCCATTCCTTAGATGCGCGTGTTCAAGTTTATGCCTCTGATGAGCTTTATGCTTTCTTAAAGGAAATGGAATCAGATTTGGCCAATCTTTTTATTGTGTCTCAAGTTGAAGTATATACCCTTGGAGAAGAACCTGAAGGTGCATATAAATCTGAGGAGATGCCCGGATTAGCCGTTCAGGTTTTACAAGCCACAGGTATAAAATGTGAACGTTGTTGGACATATGCGGAAACTGTAGGCCAGGATCAAGAACATCCTACTCTTTGCCAACGTTGTGTAAGTGTAATGAAAGGATTATAATTTGGAATAAACAAGAAGTAGGGAGAGCAGCGCTCTTCCTACTTCTTTATATATTTGACCAAAATGTTTTCGTTGAATTGTAAAAAAAGAAAGATGTCACTGGTAGATATTATAAAACTTTTTTATGTATTTTATTATGTGAAATACTTTACTAATGATTATTTTTCAATTAATATAATAACAAAAGAAAATACTTAGGGGTGATTTAGTGGATAAAGAGTTATCCTTAAAGGTGTTAAAAGCAATTTGTGATTTATGGAAAAAATATGACGGGGAAGCCTCTTGTATTGGTAGGATTATTTCCGAAACTAAGTTGAATGAAGGACTATGTCGTAGTATTATTGAAAAGTTAGTTGAACAGGGATTTATAACCCGTGTAGTGACTGTAGATATGAATAATCATAAAAGGTATTGTTATAAGCCCGTAGAGTGTATGTGCGAAAAAGTACTATCTAAATAAAATACTCTCTGGGGCTTTTTTTTGCAGGAATTTCGTAAAAGTTCTAGAATATAAGATTATCGGCCGGGCAAAAGTTAAGCTAAAGAGTTAAATCTCTTAAGTTTAGGCAGAGAAACAAGTCAACTGATTTTCTTGTTGCTCTGTTTTTTTATTAATTATTAATCACATACTATTATCATCTATTTGGATATCAATTATAATTGAGAGGTGATTTGATTGTCCCAACTTAAAAGGACGCCACTTTATGAAAATCATGTTAAAGCCGGAGCCAAGATTGTAGATTTTGCGGGATTTGCTATGCCTGTACAGTATACAGGGATAATAGAAGAGCACAATACCGTAAGAAATCAGGCCGGTTTATTTGATGTTTCCCATATGGGGGAAATTGAAATTAAGGGTAAAGATGCAGGAAAATTTATTCAGAAGCTCATTACAAATAACCTGGAAAAGATTGAACCGGAAAAGGTGTTATACTCACCGGTTTGTTATGAAGATGGAGGAACAGTAGATGACCTTCTTGTATACTGCCATAACTGGGAACACTTTTGGCTGGTAGTAAATGCTTCTAATACGGAAAAGGATTTGGACTGGTTTAACAAACATTTAAAAGATGAACAAGTAACTATAGAAAACATTTCTGATAATATTGCCCTTTTGGCGTTACAGGGACCCAGAGCTCAGGAAATATTACAACTTTTAACTACTTTTGATTTAAACGAAATAAGACCTTTTCGGTTTAAATCAATTGATATTGCCGGTGTAGATTGCCTTGTTTCACGGACAGGTTATACCGGTGAAGATGGTTTTGAGATTTATTTGGCTTCAGATAAAGCTTGTTTTATTTGGGAAACTCTATTAGAAAAAGGTAAAGGTTATGGACTGGCCCCTATAGGCCTAGGTGCCCGTGATACTTTAAGATTCGAGGCTGGTCTACCTCTTTACGGACATGAATTAAGTCCGGAGATAACTCCTTTGGAAGCAGGGTTAGGTTTTTTTGTAGATTTAAAATCCGAACATGATTTTATAGGAAGAAAGGCTTTGGAAGAACAAAGAGCTCAGGGAATTCCCAGAAAAAAAGTTGGATTGGAAATGTTGGAAAGGGGGATTCCCAGAGAAGGTTATCCGGTACAAAAGGATGGCAAAGAAATTGGTTACATAACTTCCGGTTCTCCCAGTCCCACTTTGGGTAAACATTTAGGAATGGCTTTAATCCAATCCTCTGAAGCTGAAATAGGCAATGAGGTAGAGGTAATAATTAGAAATAGAGCTGTAAAGGCTCAGATAATAAAAACACCATTCTATAAAAAGGAGGATAAATAACATGTATCCAAATAATTTAAAGTATTCAAAAGAACACGAGTGGGTTGATTTAGAAAGTAAAAAAATAGGAATTACTCATTATGCTCAAGAATCCTTAGGTGATGTGGTGTTTGTGGAATTACCGGAGGTAGGTGCTGAGTTTGAAGTAGGTGATAGTTTAGGGGTTGTGGAATCGGTAAAAGCAGTTTCCGATGTCTATTCACCTGTCAGTGGTAAAGTAACTGCAGTAAATGAAGCATTGCTGGACAATCCAGAATTAATCAATCAAGATCCTTATGGTGAAGGCTGGATTGTAGAAATGGAAATAACTGGGGGAGAAGAAGATTTACTATCAGCGGAGGAGTATGAGAGATTAATAAAGGAGGAGTAAAGGAATGAGATTTGTCCCCCATACCCTGAAAGAAAAAGAGGAAATGCTGAAAACTATCGGCATTACCTCAACAGATGAATTATTCCGGGATATTCCGGAAGAGATCAGATTAAAGAAAGGCTTAAATTTGCCTACTGGCCTTGATGAAATAACTTTACAAAAAGAAATAGAAACTTTAGCCGGGAATAATGCCCATCTTAATGATTACATATCATTTTTAGGAGCGGGTGCTTACGACCATTATCGACCTTCAATTATCGACCACCTGCTTTTACGTTCAGAATTTTATACAGCTTATACACCTTATCAACCGGAAATCAGTCAAGGTACTTTACAAGCCATTTTTGAGTTTCAAACGTTGATTTGTGAACTTACAGGTATGGATGTAGCTAACGCTTCCGTATATGACGGGGCAAGTGCTTTGGCCGAAGCTGTTTTAATGGCTGTAACTCAAACCAGAAAAAATAAAGTCTTAATCAGCAGTACTGTGCATCCTGAATACAGAGAAGTTGTTAAAACATATGCTTGGCCCCGTGGAATCGAAATTCTTGAGCTTCCTTATCAAGAGGGTTTGACTGATTTAAGCATATTGGACGAACATATTTCTCAAGATGTTGGTGCCGTTGTTATCCAGAATCCTAACTTTTTCGGAAGTATTGAGAAAGTAAAAGAAATAGCCGAATTAACTCACCAACATAAAGCCTTATTAATTGCCTGTGTAGACCCTATCTCTTTAGGCCTACTGGAAGCCCCGGGGAATCTTGGTGCAGACATTGTAGTAGGAGAAGGGCAATCTCTAGGTTTACCTGTAAGTTTTGGAGGCCCTTATTTAGGTTTTATGGCTACCAGGGAGAAATATCTCCGGCGTTTACCTGGAAGAATAGTGGGGATTGCCAAAGATCGTTTAGACCGTGAGGGTTTTGTTTTAACTTTACAAGCAAGGGAACAGCATATTCGCCGTGAAAAGGCTTCTTCCAATATTTGTTCAAATCAAGCTCTTTGTGCCCTTGCCGCAACTATCTATTTAAGTACACTGGGGAAACAGGGTATGCGAGAAGTAGCCATGCAGTGTTTGACTAAATCCAATTATGCCAAACAGATTTTAAAAGAGATTGAAGGTGTAGAAGTAGCCTTTCCTCAAAATTATACATTTAAGGAATTTGTACTTAAATTGTCTGAACCTGTTTCCAGTGTTAACCAACGTTTGTTAAAACATAAAATCTTAGGCGGTTTAGATTTAGGCAAGTTTTATCCTGAGTTGGAAAATCATATGCTGCTTTGTGTTACTGAAACAAGAAGTAGAGAGGATATTGATTTATTAAAACGGGTTTGGGAGGGAGTTCAATGAAAGAAAAATTAATCTTTGAAAAATCTACCCCTGGTCGTAAAGCTTATTCCCTGCCGCCCATAGATACACCTGAAGTAGAATTGACGACACTTTTGCCTGAAGAAATTATCCGGCAAGAACCTGCTCAATTACCGGAGTTAAGTGAGGTTGATGTAGTACGGCATTTTACTCGTCTTTCCCAAATGAATTATGGAGTTGATACAGGTTTTTATCCTTTAGGTTCTTGTACCATGAAATATAATCCCAAAATTAACGAAAACATGTCTCGCTTGCCTGGTTTTGCTTTAGCTCATCCCTATCAACCTGAAGAGCTGTCCCAGGGTGCTTTAAAATTAATGTATGATTTAAGTGAGATTCTAAGTGAAATAGCCGGGATGGATAAATTCACTTTACAACCGGCAGCGGGAGCCCATGGTGAATTTACAGGAATATTAATTATTAAAGCTTATCATCAACATCGTGGTGATAAGAAACGAACCAAAGTAATTATTCCTGATTCTGCCCATGGTACTAATCCGGCTACGGCAAGTTTATGTGGATTTGAAACTATTGAAATTAAATCAAATGCTCATGGTTTGGTTGATCTGGAAGAATTGAAAAAATTAGTAGGTGAAGATACTGCAGCCTTAATGTTAACTAATCCTAATACTTTAGGTTTGTTTGAAAAAGAAATTATCGCAATAGCGGATATTGTTCATGAAGCAGGTGGGTTACTTTATTACGATGGGGCTAATATGAATGCAATTATGGGTTACGCCCGTCCGGGAGATATGGGTTTTGATGTCGTGCACTATAATCTACATAAAACCTTTGCCACACCTCATGGTGGAGGGGGACCTGGTGCCGGGCCTGTAGGTGTTAAGCAGTTTTTGGCTCCCTATTTACCAAAACCGGTGGTGGAATATGATGATGAAAAGCAAAAATATTTCTTTGATTATAACCGTCCGCATTCCATAGGTAGGGTTAAGGCTTTTTATGGGAATTTTGGTGTGGCAGTAAAAGCTTATACTTATATCCTGGCCTTAGGTGCAGCCGGCCTTAAGGAAGCCAGCGAAATTGCCGTTTTAAATGCTAATTACCTAAAAACCATTTTGCAAGGAAAATATCATGTTCCTTTCGATCAGGTTTGTAAACATGAATTTATCATCTCTCCGGAAAAACGGGTTAAAGAAAAAGGTATAAAAACTTTAGACATTGCCAAACGATTGGTAGACTACGGTTTCCATCCGCCTACTGTATATTTCCCCTTAATAGTGGAAGAGGCTATGATGATTGAACCTACCGAAACAGAAACACAGGAAACTCTGGATGCTTTTGCCCAAGCCTTAATTGACATTTGTCAGGAAGCTTTAGATAATCCGGAAATTCTTCATAATGCCCCACATTCTACCCATGTTTCACGGTTTGATGAAGCAACTGCTGCCAGAAAACCTATACTTCGTTGGAAAAAAAATTAGTTTAAAAGGGCGGTTGTATCCGCCCTTTTAAACTAAAAAAGTAAAATAGTAAACATTAAAAGATGGGGGTATTGGCTTAATGGATCCGAACAATATTACTTGTATTCAGAGGATACGTTTCTTTTTTCATTTTTTTGAAAAAAGAGAATGGAAACCCGGAGAAGTACCGCCTTTACAAAGGATTGTTAAAGAAAAGAAAATAAATCCCCAAGAAGTTAGAAATTTAAAAAACTTTCTTAATTGGCGTTTAGAGAGGATAGCTGGGATGATGGAGGTTTTATTTGCAATCCATAATGATTGGGCTGTAAACGCTAAAAAAGATTTTATTCAAATGGAAACCCAGTCTTTAGACTTTAATGATGCTTTAAATGTTTTAAAAGAGCATGGGTTTACCGATGATGAGTTTATATTAAAGGTTGAATATGAACGGAAATGGGGAGTTCTATAAAAAAAACTAGGCTAATTGAGCCTAGTTTTTTATACATTACTCCAGTAACTACCTAGTACGATAACTGACAAGATATAACCTAAAGGAACGTTTACTAAAACACCGGTAGTAAAGGCTGCGAAAGGTTTCCAACCAACAGAAGTTAATTCTCTAAACCGTGTAGTTAGACCAATACAGAAGAAGCAGAAAATAAAAGCCCAACTTCTTAAAGTTTTAATCGGTGAAATAACATCGGAATTAATAGCATTAGCAGCTTGCACATCAGCAGAGGCAATTAAAATTGTTATAATTGCGGAAGCCACAAAAAATCCTAAAACGAATTTGGGAAAACGTCGCCAAATTTCAGAAGCATCAGCTTTAGTTCCATCTTCTCGTTTTTCCCATTTAGTGACGGAGATTAAAGCTAAAATAAAACACCAGATACCGATAAACATATCCCGTCCCACAACCTTCATTAAGGTGAAGGTACGGATAGCCTGCTCATCAATGGCAGCAGCGGCGGCCATACCGGCAGCATCAGCAAATTCGGAAGTACCTATCCAAGCACCGGCTGGTCCGGAAGGAATGCCAAAAAAGTTAATGAATATAGGTAAGGCGAAAATCATAACCATAGCCCAAACTACAACTAGGGAAATAGCTACAGATACGTGGTTTTTCTCTGCTTTAACCGCTCCACCGATGGCAATGGAAGCAGAGACACCGCAAATAGAGCCACCGGCTGCTAAGGTTGCTGCAAATCTTCGATCTAATCCATAAAGTCGGGTGCCTGACCAATAGACAGTCAAAAAAGTTGTCACGGCAATTACTGTGGCCTGAGCAAAAGCAATGGGGCCGGATTCTAATATTTTAGTAAAAGGTAAAGTGGCTCCCAATAAAACAATACCGGTTTTTACATAGAATTCTGTGCGAAGAGAAGCATCAAACCATTTAGGGATTTTTACCATGTTACCTATAATTAATCCTAAAGCCAGAGCAACTAGAGGAGACTCAAGGTTATAATTTTTAAACCAGGTATTAGAACCCAAAGTCATGATAATTACTGACATAATAAAAATAAAAGCAAAGCCGGGAATAAATTCTTTTAATTTATGACCCAAAATTTTAATAGCTAATGAGAAAATAAGGGTTAAAACTAAGAAAAGAAATAAATAATTACTTGCTGAGGAACTAAAATGATTCCGCACTTCCTCAAAATTAGACCATTCAGGGACACTAACGGCAAGAGGTTTTAATGAGGTACCCATTGACCAGAATAAAATAGCAATAAGAACCAAACCTAAACCTAACCATACTGCCCACCAGTCTTCCTTTTTCCAAAGGTCTGACCAGCCGCTACTACATACTTTAGACTTTTTTGTGCTCATCTCTTACTCCTCCTTTAACATTATGATGTAATTTTATTTAGGTAATTTTATTAAAAGAATTAATTTAATTTAAAACATTAAAACATATAATTCAAAAACATACCTATAATTGCCTTATTATTAAACTGATTATATTAAATATTAAATAATCAATTATAATTTATATAAATTTTCTTGCTTTCCTGATTATAAATAAATTATTCTTTTCTTGATACCCTACTTTCGTACTATGGAAAATATATAGATGACAATAACCATAAATAGAAAAATATGGGATATACGATTTTCCTATAGATTTTGCGAGAATGTTCATCATAAAAAAGTTTAATAATAAATTTGTTTTAAAAGGCAGATAAGAAATTGTGATTATGTAGTATCTAATTTACATCACTGAAAAAATGTTTTGTAGTAGAAAAGTACTAAAAAGGTAAATAGTAGTTTTTCTTTTTGTTGAAAAGAAAGTTTTTGCAGGATTTTTTATCTATTGTTAGAATATTGAAAGGTTATAATTTTATAAGGAGGTAAAATAATGCAAAAAATTTCTTCTTCACGAATAGTTGTTACAGTTGTAGGAAAAGACAAAGTAGGTATTATTGCTGAAGTAGCCAATGTCTTGGCGCAAAATAACGCAAATATTTTAGATATAAGTCAAACAATACTTCAGGAATTCTTTACCATGATTATGATTGTGGACATCAGTCAGTGTGTTGTGGATTTCAACACTTTAAAAGAGAAACTGGAACAGACCGGTGAGAAGATTGGCGTAAAAATTATGGCGCAACATGAAGATGTTTTTCAATTTATGCATCGTATTTAGGGGGGACAAAAATGCCTATTTCATTAGCAAGTGAAGAAATTTTGGAAACAATTCGTATGGTTCAAATGGAAAATCTTGATATTAGAACGATTACCATGGGGATTTCTTTAAGAGACTGTGCCTGTTCAGATATAGAAAAAACCTGTCAAAAAATTTACGATAAGATTACCAAATATGCTGAGAATTTAGTTGCGGTAGGTAATGAGATAGAAAAAGAATATGGCATTCCCATAATTAATAAACGGATCTCTGTAACACCTATTGGAATAGTGGCAGAATCTTGCAAATGTAACGATTATGTACAAATTGCCCGGGTATTGGATAAAGCAGCGCGGGAGGTCGGAGTGAATTTTTTAGGCGGTTTTTCCAGCCTTGTTCATAAAGGAATGACTGAAGGAGATCGAAAACTAATTACTTCCATTCCCCAAAGCCTGGCAGAAACAGAAAGGGTCTGTGCTTCTGTAAATGTGGGAACCACAAAAGCCGGGATTAATATGGATGCGGTAAAAATAATGGGAAATGTCATTAAAGAAACGGCAGAATTAACTAAAGAACAAGATGGATTAGGTTGTGCCAAACTTGTGGTATTTTGTAATGTTCCAGAAGACAACCCTTTTATGGCCGGTGCATTTCATGGGGTAGGTGAACCGGAAGCTGTGATTAATGTGGGGGTAAGCGGCCCGGGAGTAGTTTTAAACGCCATCAAGAAAAATCCGAAGGTAGATTTTGGTCAATTAGCTACAATTATTAAAAAAATGGCTTTTAAAATTACCAGGATGGGTGAACTAGTGGGAAGAGAAGCTGCTAACCGTTTAGGAATTCCTTTTGGAATTGTTGACTTATCTTTAGCTCCTACTCCGGCCATAGGTGACAGTGTAGCCGACATTCTGGAAGCTATGGGCTTAGAAAGGTGTGGTACCCACGGTACAACAGCGGCTTTAGCTTTATTAAATGATGCGGTTAAAAAAGGTGGAGCCATGGCTTCTTCTTATGTTGGCGGTTTAAGTGGAGCCTTTATTCCTGTTAGTGAAGATGCGGGTATGATCAGAGCAGTAGAAGCCGGTGCTTTAGATATTAATAAATTAGAAGCCATGACCTGTGTCTGTTCTGTAGGCTTAGATATGATCGCTGTACCGGGTGATACCAGTGCTGCCACAATTTCAGCAATTATTGCTGATGAAGCGGCCATTGGTATGATTAACAAAAAAACAACGGCAGTACGTATTATTCCTGTTCCTGGTAAAACTGTTGGTGAGATGGTACATTTTGGTGGACTGTTAGGAAAAGCACCTATTATGCCCGTAAACCGCTATAGTTCGCAAAAGTTTATTGAAAGAGGTGGCAGGATTCCTGCTCCTATTCAAGCCTTAACAAATTAATGATTTCAGATAAGTTTCCTTTGTGAAACTTAAATAATACATATTTTTCAACTATTAAAACCTGCTAAGCAGGTTTTTTTTATGTATTACTACTTAGCTTAAGGGAAAACTTAAGAGTGAGCCATTTATTAAAAATTAACCCGATTAGGGGGCAATAACTTAATGGCTAAAGAATTTTTAGAGGATAAGGTTGAAAAGCTGGCGGTAGCCATTGAGAAAATGAAATTAGCTGAGTATGTTGAGCTATTAAATAATCCCAAAAAACTTCTCTGGGTTAATTTCATTGCAGGTATAGCTCGAGGTTTAGGAACTGCCATTGGTTTGACTATTCTTTTTGCCATTATTATTTATTTCTTGCAAAAAATTATCATGCTGAATTTACCTGTAATCAGTGATTTTATTGCTGAAATTATTCGGATGGTAGAAGATAGTAAAAAAATAAGGTAATTCCTTAATTAAATTAGAAACTAAAAAGGAGGAAAACCAGTGGATAGTTTAAGTAAAATTGCATTGAGAAAAAAATTAGAAGATTTAAAGAAGGAGTATCAACAATACATTAATAACCTGGAACAAGGTTTAGAAGTATCTTTAACTGATAGTATCGCTGAGTTGTCTCTTTATGATAATCATCCTGCTGATGTGGCCAGTGAAGTTTATGAAAGAGGTAAAGATATAGGGTTTAAAATTTATGCTCAACAGCAGATTGAAAAGGTAGAAGATGCATTACGGAGATTGGAAGAAGGCACATATGGCTACTGTGATAAATGCGGAAAACCTATACCTTTAGAGAGGCTAGAAATAGTTCCTTTTACAACTATGTGTGCCGATTGTCGTAAAGAAGAGTGGGAAGATGGAACTAAATATGATTTAAAAGCCAGGCGTTCTATTGAGGAACAGGTAATAATGCCTCCTTTCGGTGGCTTTACGAACGATATTCCCAGGGATGAGTTAGGGGAAGGTGTTGAGGAAAATATGTTTGATGGAGAAGATGCTTGGCAGATAGTAGCCCGCTATGGTACTGCTGAGTCACCCAGCGATATTGGTAGTGTCTTAGATTATGATCATCTTTATCTTGATTATGACGAAGATGTAGGTATTGTGGAGAGATATGAACAAATTCCTATTTATAAAGATGAAGATGGACAATTTTATGAAGATTTTTCAGGTTTAGATGATGAGAGTAAACCTCAGGAAACCTATAATCAAGAATAAGGTTATGTATATTTACGCAGAACGTATTTTAATGCAAATACTTGCCTTTTCTTTAAGTCCTCTCCTGGGCTTAATTGTTACCGCTTTCGGCAATTTAAAGTTAGGCCTTTTGGCGATGGTTATAGGATTTATTTTAATTTTTTTCCAACCCTATTTTTCAGAACAATGTTTAAGAAATACGGCGCAAGAATTAGGGTTAAGTCCTATAGTATTAGCCGAAGGCAAAGTAGTTTATTTTGGAAAGAATGATCTTTATCAAGGAAAATTATTTTTGACTAAAAATGAATTAGTATTTGTAGAAGACAATAAAATTGATTTTAAAATATCTTTAGCTTTAATCGATGGTGTTTCAGTAAAAAAGGAAACAAATGACGTGCAAATTAAAGATTTAAAACCGGTTTTGGAGAAAGGTTCTCCAAATCTGGTTGATTTAACAATTATGTTGAATTCTTTGCTGGCAGAGGAGGGGCAGTTGGTAATTAAAGTAAAGAACTCCTTCTTTTCTCATAACTATTATTTTCAAGTAACAGTTCCCGAGTATTGGTGTCAACAAATAATAGCTATAAAAAGGGAGAACACCTAATAGCTATTTAGCCTTAACTAGCAATTCAATATCCCTCTCCTATTAATATCCAGCTATTTATGCTAAAATTAATTTGAAAATAAAAAAAGGAGTGAAGGGATATTGGCTTTTTGGCTAGCTATAGTTTGCACAATTTTACTTGATCAGCTTACGAAAATATTAGTTAGAAACAACATGAATCTTTTTGAGAGCATTCCTGTAATTCCCAAAGTTTTTCATATAACCTACATAGAAAATCCCGGAGCGGCCTTCGGAATTTTGGCAAACCAAAGAACCTTTTTTATTATCATTACTCTGCTTATATTAGCCGGTGTGTTCTATTTTCAGCGTAAATTAAAAACCCCTCGGCTTATCCTAAATATTTCTTTAGGTTTGGTTGTAGGTGGGGCAATCGGTAATCTTATAGACAGATTACGCGTCGGTACTGTAACCGATTTTTTTGATTTTAGAATTTGGCCTGTGTTTAATATTGCTGATACCGCCGTTGTTTTAGGTGTAATTTATTTAAGCTATTATTTTCTCTTTCATTGGGAGGAACTTTAATGGACAGAATTACTTTTAATATTTCTAAAGAAGAACAAGACCAACGGTTAGACTCTTTTCTGGCCGAAAATCTTGACGACATTTCTCGTTCTTATATACAAAGACTGATTAGTGAGGGCTATGTTACAGTTAACGGAAAACAGGTAAAACCAGGTTACAAAATAAAAGAAGATGATCTAATTTTAGCTGAAATTCCTGAGCCGGAACCGATTACAATTAAACCTGAAGATATACCTTTAGACATAATTTATGAGGATAAGGATTTATTGGTAGTTAATAAACCTGCGGGTATGGTGGTTCATCCTGCCAGTGGTAATTATACAGGAACACTAGTCAATGCTCTTCTTGCTCATTGTCAGGATTTGTCAGGGATTAACGGTAAACTGCGACCGGGAATTGTCCATCGGATTGATAAAGATACTTCAGGACTTTTAGTTGTAGCGAAAAATGATTTTACACATGTCCATTTAGCCAAACAATTTAAAGAACACAGTATAGACCGTGCCTATCTGGCTTTAGTTCAGGGTGTGGTAGCAGAACCAGGGGGAATAATCGATGCTCCTATAGGTCGGCATCCTTCCAACCGTAAAAAAATGGCTGTTGTTCTGAATAACTCTAAAAAGGCTGTAACCAAATATTTTGTGAGAAAGCGCTATGCTAATCATTCTCTTTTAGAGTGTCGCTTAGAAACGGGGAGGACTCATCAGATTCGTGTTCATTTGGCCTATATAAATCATCCAGTGGTGGGAGACCCTTTATATGGTTTTCGTAAAAACAATTTAGGTTTTACCGGGCAGGCTTTACATGCTTATCTTTTAGGTTTCGCTCATCCGAGGAAGCAAGAAAGATTAGAATTTTCCGTGGAATTACCTAAAAACTTTTTAGAAATACTGGAAAGATTAGAAAGGGAGGTTGATTAAGATGAATATTAAAGAAAAAAAAGTAATTATGGATAAAGAGGCTTTAAACCGTTCCCTAACTAGAATTGCCCATGAAATAATCGAAAGGAATAAGGG
>DGEF01000083.1:0-3409 GCA_002385805.1 Peptococcaceae bacterium UBA3933 | reverse complement strand
GAAAAAATTCTAAAAATAGAAGGTACTAAGATAGAGGTGGGTAAATTAGATATTACTTTATATCGTGATGATTTAACAACATTAGGTGATCAACCTGTTGTACATGGTACGGAAATAAAATCAAGTATTGTGGGAAAAAAACTGGTCTTGGTTGATGATGTGCTCTATACAGGGAGAACAGTTCGAGCAGCTTTAGACGCCATTGTTGATATTGGTCGTCCTTTAGCCATTCAATTAGCAGTGCTTGTGGACAGGGGACACAGAGAATTGCCTATTCGTGCAGATTTCGTAGGAAAAAATATACCTACCTCGCGTAAAGAAATTATTTTAGTAAAGCTGGAAGAAGTAGATAAAATCGACCAAGTTGTTTTAGGAGAACTTATTTAAACTATAAGAATTTTTTTATTACTGTAAAAATAAGAAGGAAAATGGCAGGTGAGAGTTGAAATAAATATAATAAAAAAAATTTATATGGGGGCAACTAAAAATGCTAAACGACAGTATAAGGGTATTTTTAACCGTTGCCGAAAAAAAGAATTTTTCTCATGCGGCTAAAGCTCTATCTTTAACTCAACCTGCTGTAAGTTTCCAAATTCAGACCTTAGAACAATATTATGGGACGATTTTATTTGACCGTGTTAACAGAAATATTACTTTAACAGCTGCGGGTGAGTTGTTAAAGGAATATGCTTTACATATGAATAAGCTTCAGTCTGAGTTAGAGCGGGAAATGCAAAAACTTACCGGAAAAGTAAAAGGAGAATTACAAATAGGGGCCAGCACAACTATTGGCGAATATATTTTACCCCGGTTAATAGGAAGTTTTAAGAAAAAGTATCCAGAGGTTATGGTAAGTTTAGAAATCAATAATACTTTGGAAATTGCAAAATCAGTATTGGAAAATTCTCTAGATATTGCCTTAGTAGAGGGACCTGTTACAAATAGTAATTTTATTGTGGAAGATTTTTTGGATGATGAATTAGTTCTAATAGTTCCTCCCACGCACCCCTGGGCTAATAGAGAGGAAATTTCTATTGAAGAATTAAAAGAGTATCCTTTTATTAGTAGAGAAAAAGGTTCCGGTACCCGGTCGGTGACAGAAAAGGCTTTTAATAAAATTGATTTTCCTCTGACTAATTTAAAAATAAATATGGAGTTAGGTAGTACTACTGCAATTAAGGCTGCAGTCATAAACGGACTAGGGGTGGCCATTGTTTCAAAATATGCAGTTGCCGAAGAGGTAAGGTTAGGGAAATTAGTGGTAGTTCCAATAAAGGAAATAAAATTTAAGAGGAAATTTATAATTATTTATCGGGAAGGAAAGTTTCAAACTCAAGCCGCAAACAAGTTTTTACAATATTTAGAAACTCAGAAAGAATATATTTAAAAATATATTTTTGGTAGAGTGAGTTGAGTGATATGAACCTGGCTAATAACCTGGCTAAAATTTTGACGGAAAAAAATATAACACTGGAATACTTAGCTAAAAACATTGATATACCCTATGAAAAATTACAGGCTATGTATACTGGTGAGAGAGAATTTACAGAAAATGTTATTCAGAAAATTGCTGATTTTTTAAATATGAATAAAGAAGATTCAAAAAATGATGGCAAAAAAGAAATTTATAAAAAAATTGGAATACAATTAAGACAAATTCGCGAAGAAAAAAATTTAACTCTAATTGAACTAGGAAAAATGTCAGGTGTTTCTTATACACATATTAGTGAAATAGAAAGAGGAAAAACTTGTGCTTCTTTAAAAACCTTAGAAAAGTTGGCCAAAGTTTTGGAAATTCCCACCAGTTTCTTCTTTCAATTGGAAGAAAATTTTTCTTTAGGGGATAAAATTAGACGATTAAGAGAAAAACAAAATCTTACTCAACTCCAGTTAGCAGAAAAAGTAGGAGTATCTCTAAGTTTAATCGCCCAAATTGAAACCGGGAGAGTAAAACCGGCTCTTGATACCTTATATAATATAGCAGGGATTTTAGGCGTTAGTGTTTATTATTTTCTTTTAACCGAACAAGAAGAAATAGAGTTTAAACAAAAATTTAAAACAATTTTGACAAAATCATGGGATAAAATGAATAAAATGTTTGAAGATGTATCTGAACAGGATTTTAATTTAATAATGGATTTGTTTAATATTCTAAAAAAGTATAATAAGTTGAATATGGAGGAAGAAAAAATAGATCCAGAGACTAAAGAATTGTTACAAATAATAGGTCAACTTTCAAAAGAAGATAAGACCTTTTTATTAAACAATGCCAGATGGTTGCTAAAAAAGGCAAAAGGATAAGTACGCATAAACGGGAAAATCCATAAGCTGTATAATTTATATTTATTTTTTAAATTATGGT
The DNA here is from genome assembly GCA_002385805.1 of Peptococcaceae bacterium UBA3933. Taxonomy (GTDB): domain Bacteria; phylum Bacillota; class Peptococcia; order Peptococcales; family BICA1-8; genus UBA3933. Next base: position 1,047 of record DGEF01000083.1, on the reverse strand, counting down.
ATAATAGGTAAAACTGAGATGTTATATTTTATTTTGGAAAAAAGGAGTGATTGTAATTTGTTAAACGATAGTATTAGGGTTTTTCTAACAGTTGTTGAAAAGAAAAGTTTTTCTAAAGCAGCAAAAGCCCTATTTCTTACTCAACCTGCAGTTAGTTTTCAAATTCAAATGCTTGAAGAATACTATGGGACAAGGCTTTTTGATCGGGTCAGCAGAAACATTACTTTAACCCAAGCAGGGCATTTGCTTTTAAAATATGCTAACCAGATGAGCAAACTACAGAGTGAATTAGAGAGGGAGATGCAAGAACTTACCGGAACTATAAAAGGAAGGCTTTTGATTGGTGCCAGTACCACTATTGCTGAGTATATTCTTCCCTATGTTTTAGGAGCCTTTAAAAAACATTATCCGGAAGTTGATTTAAGTTTGGAAGTAGGTAATACTGAAGATATTGAAGGTAAAATTCACGATACTACTTTAGACATTGCCCTGGTAGAGGGACCGGTTGCCGGTAAAGATTTAGAAAAAGAACTTTTTATAAAAGACCATTTAATATTAATTGTCGGTAAAAATCATCCTTGGTTTAACCGAGATAAAATTTCCGTGTTTGAATTAGATAAATACCCTTTTATTATGCGGGAAAAGGGATCAGGAACCAGACTGGAAGTTGAACAGCATTTAAAGAAGGCCGGTTTTTCTGCAAATAATTTAAATGTAATTATGGAACTGGGAAGCACTTCCGCCATTAAGGCTGCTGTGGAAAGCGGTTTAGGTGTATCAATCATTTCTAAATGGGCGGCTAAAGAAAAAGTAAAACGGGGACAATTGGCCCAGATTTCTTTTAAAGAAGATAATTTTGAAAGGGACTTTACAATTATTTACCACAAAAAGAAATTCCGTACTCAGGCGGCGGAGGAGTTTATTCGGTTTTTAAAATCGGAAGAGGTTGTCAATTTGTTGGACAACTTACACACATAATAGAAAAAAAAGCTCGGAGAAAAGGTTTCCGGGCTTTTACTTATTTAACCAGGAAAGAAATTTGTAACA
>DGEF01000112.1:3329-5297 GCA_002385805.1 Peptococcaceae bacterium UBA3933 | reverse complement strand
AAGGAGGATAAGGTTGGTCAAAAACAATCTAAAAATAAAATTTGTTATTTATATCTTAATAGTTACTTTTCTAAGTGCTTTTATCGGGGCGGAAAGTGAAGGGGCGGCTACCGTTGCCAGCAGTAATGATGTGACCATTTTAGCCAAGATGATTCATGGTGAAGCACGAGGAGAGCCGTATATTGGACAGGTGGCAGTAGGGGCGGTAATAATGAACAGAGTGAAACATAAAAACTTTCCTAATACAATTTATGGTGTCTGTTTTCAACCGGGAGCTTTTGATGCCGTAAGAGACGGTCAGTATTATCAAAACCCCAGCCCAACGGCAATTAGGGCGGCCAGAGACGCAATTAACGGTTATGACCCAACGGGGGGTGCCTTGTACTATTGGAATCCGGCTACAGCCACTTCCCGCTGGATCTGGAGCAGAAAAATAATAACCCAGATTGGGAAACACGTTTTCGGCATTTAGAAAGGGGGACAAGATGCGTAGATTAATTATTCCGTTATTAGTTGTTGCTTTGTTAATCACCGGTTATTTTGCTTATAATCAATACCAACTTAATCAGGACCTAACCCGCAGAGCCGAAAGCCAATACCAGCGAAGTTTCCATGAATTAGTGTGGAATGTAGATACAATTAACTCTCAGTTAGCCAAAACATTGGTAACCTCCAGTCCGGAACAGATTATGCAGAGTCTGACAAACTTACTCAGAGAAACTTTTGCTGCCAGTTCCAACCTGGGTGGGATTCCTATTGCCATGGTTGAATTGGAAAAAACGGAAAAACTACTAAACGATATTGCAGACTACAGTTATTATATTTTAAAAAGAAATAATTTAGACGGTAAAGAACTCAGTGAAGAAGAGTGGGAAAAACTACAAGAACTTTACAAAAGATGCCGTGTGGTTCGTGATGAATTAGACCAAATAGAGGCAAAGGTTCTAGATAGAGATTTAAGTTTTGTGGAAGTAGAAACGGTAGCTCTGCGAAAAGGAAAAAAATTAAAGGATAATACTATTATTGAAGGGTTTACTACCATTGAAAACAAGGTAAAGGCCTTCCCTGATTTACAATTTGATGAGGGTATTCAAAAAATAGAACCTGAACCCCAACCCTTATCGGGAGAAGAAATAACTGAAGAGCAAGCCGTTGAACTTGCCCGCAAATTTATGAACGAGCATGACGGCCCCGTAGCCAGAGCGGAAGTTGCTTTTGATACTGAAGGTAGGATTCCCGTTTACGGAGTGGCCATTTATAAAGAAAGAGAAGACACTCCTTCCTATTTAGAGGTGACTAAAAGAGGTGGCCATATCCTGCAAATGTATATACAGAGAAAAATTCAGGAAGCTAATTTAGACTATAATGAAGCCGAAAAAGAAGCAAGAAAATTTTTAAACACTCATGGTTTTCAAAACCTGGTTCTTGTGGAAACAGACAGTGATACTAATGTAGCTAATTTTACTTTTGTGCCTACCCAAGAGGGAGTTTTGCTTTATCCCGATATGCTTAAAGTCAATGTAGCTTTGGATAACGGTCAGGTAATTAGTTTCGATCAAACCAGTTTCTTGTCCTATCACCGGAATAGAGACATACCCCAACCTGAACTTTCTGAAGAACAAATAAGTGCTAAAATTAATCCTAATTTAAGAGTAGAACACATTAGGTTAGCTTTAATCCCCAGTGAATATGAAAAACGGGAATTATTAACCTATGAAGTAAAAGGCAAAATTAATGATGAAACCTTCCTTTTATTCATTGATGCAAAAACCGGCGAAGAAAACCGGATTGTACGTCTAACCAAACCCAGAGAATTTAAAATTACAGTTCGTTAAAACACTGAGGCAGGATACAAAAATCCTGCCTCTTCATTTTTTATTTCCAGACTATATCACCCCAATAAAAGTAGTTAGTTGAAAAGATATATTTTAATAATACCCCCCAAAAAAATAATGTGATATTATATAA
>DGEF01000112.1:0-3158 GCA_002385805.1 Peptococcaceae bacterium UBA3933 | reverse complement strand
ATGCTGACCCAAGTATTTAACACGAAAGCCGTAATGCCTTTTCAAATCTGTGTTCATCCGTGTCCGTGGTTTATATAACTAGCCACTAGTCACTAATATAGGAGTTGATAACTTTGTGGAGTATTGTGGGCGCATTATTATTAGGTATTATCCTGGGTAGAAGCGGACTGCTTCCGGAAAAAATCTTTACCTGGACCGAAAAAATCACAGTAATAGGCCTAATAATTTTATTGTTTACCATGGGTTTAGGAATTGGCGGCGATCCGCAAGTTTTCAATAATTTGGATAGCCTGGGTTTGCAGGCCTTTGTACTGGCTTCAGGTAGTATACTGGGAAGTATTCTTATTGCCTGGTTTCTTCAAAAAAGATACTTCGGAGGAGAAAAAAAGTGACTTTATTGATTTTGGGTTCAGTAATATTGGGTATTATAATAGGTAAATTAGGGTTGCTTCCCTTATTGGATGCCAGTTCTGATTTAATAAGTGCTATAGCTTTAAATATCCTGGTATTTACGGTAGGTCTCGATATGGGTCATAACCGGGAAGTCTGGCAGAAGATAAGCAGGTTCGGTTGGAAAATAATCTTTTTGCCTCTGGGGATTGCTTTGGGTAGTCTACTGGGTGCTTTTTGCGTTAATTTCTTTCTCAACTTACCTACCAACCATGCCCTGGCGGTGGGGGCAGGTTTTGGCTGGTATAGTTTGTCCGGGGTAATGTTAAAAGAAATGGTCAGCATTGAACTGGGTACCGTAGCTTTCCTGGCAAATGTTTTTCGGGAACTGCTGGCAGTAATCCTCATACCCATTTTAGCTCTTAAGCTGGGAGGGCTTGCGGCTATTGCTCCCTGTGGTGCAACAAGTATGGATACCACCTTACCTCTTATATCCAGATCAGCCGGAGCCGAAATGGCTCTTCTGGGTTTTATCAGCGGGGCAGTATTATCCATGTTAGTGCCCATGTTAGTACCTCTTTTAGTTAATTTATAATTTTAACGGAAGCATAAGGCTATCTAATCTTTATTGACAGCTTTATTACAAAATATTATGCTAAATAAAGTATGAGAGTGGCGAGTCCAATGCTTACGGGACACTCAAGATGTCAGTGAGCGAGTGAGTGAGAACCGAACTTCCTTCGGTCGTTAGGTTGAAGTTAAGGTTTAGTATTTTTAATCTGCCATTGTCATGAAAATATTAAAATATTTACTTTCGCTAAGCTAGACTCCGAATCGGAATAATCTTAGCTTGCTAGAGAATAAAAGCTGAACGTGCTCAATTGGCCGTCCATAGCCAAATTCGCACTCCGTCTGACGTCCTATCAGACGGCCAGCTTTTATTACTTCGGCTTCGCTAAGATTATTTAGCCGGTTCTCCGTATAGTCGCTCAAGTAAAGTATTTTCATTTACAGAGGTGTGTTCCAGGACGTGATAATTGCGAAGGAGCGACAGCGACTGAAGCAATCCCTTAACCTTAACCTTGCGACCGAAGGTCGCTTTACTAGTTTCCAGCCACTAAAAACAAGCCACTACTGATTGTGAGGTTAGAGCAATGAGTATTGTTGAAAATTTAAAGGAAAAAATTCGATCTCGTATTATTGATTCTTTAGAAGCGAATAAAGAGGCAGGTAACCTGCAATATAATCAAATCCCCGATTTCGTTATTGAGGTGCCCCGCGAAAAGGCCCATGGGGACTTTGCCACCAATGTCAGTATGTTAATGGCCAAAGAGGCTAAAATGAATCCTCGGCAGATAGCTCAACTGATTGTGGAGCGGTTTTCCAAAGAGGATACCTGGGTGGAAAAAATAGAGGTAGCCGGCCCGGGATTTATTAATTTTTATTTAAATCATTCTTGGTTGTATCAGGTTTTGCCCTTAGTGGAAAAAGAGGATACTCGATACGGTTCCAGTAATGTGGGACAAGGCATTAAAGTACAGGTGGAATTTGTAAGTGCCAACCCCACAGGTTTATTACATATGGGAAACGCCCGGGGAGCAGCCATTGGGGATACCTTGAGTAACATACTTTCTGCAGCAGGTTATGAAGTAACTAAAGAGTTTTATGTAAATGATGCCGGAAACCAGATCGAAAACTTCGGTAAATCCTTGGAAGCCAGATACTACCAGGAACTGGGCTATGATTATCCTTTTCCGGAAGAAGGCTATCACGGAGAAGACATTATTGATACGGTAAAACGCATTATCGCTGATGTAGGTGATGAGTATTTAAAATTAAGCCAGGATGAACGCAGGAAAAAGTTAACGGAAATTGCTTTAGAGGAAAAACTTACCTCAATTCGCAATACTCTTAAAGAATTTGGGGTAGAGTATGATGTTTGGTTTAAAGAAAGTTCTCTTCATGAAAGCGGGGCCATTGAGGAAGTATTAAAAATACTTCAGGAAAAAGACTTGATTTATGAAAAGGAAGGAGCCTTATGGTTCCGTTCCAGCCGTTTTGGCGAGGATAAAGATGAAGTGGTAGTTCGTTCTAACGGTATCCCTACCTATTTCGCCGCTGATATTGCCTATCATAAAAATAAATTCGACCGTGGTTTTGATTGGGTTATAAATATTTGGGGTGCAGACCATCACGGCCATGTAGCCAGGATGAAAGGTGCGATGGAGGCCTGTGGCTATAATCCCGATAACCTGACTGTAATTCTGATGCAGTTGGTACGTTTGTTCCGCGGCGGAGAAATAGTCAGGATGTCTAAGCGCACCGGTAAGTATGTAACATTAGCTGAATTAGTTGAAGAAGTAGGTAAAGATGCTGCCCGTTACTTCTTTGTAATGCGCAATCCGGACAGCCACCTGGATTTTGATTTAGATTTAGCTAAACAAGAATCCTCAGAAAACCCCGTTTATTACGTTCAATATGCTCATGCTCGTATCTGCAGTATCTTAAAAGCCACAGGCGAGAAACTACCTCTGACGCAAGATACTGATTTGAGCTTATTAACTGAGCCTTCGGAATTAGAACTTTTACGGAAAATCGCTGACCTGCCTGATGAGATTATTCATGCGGCAAAATCCTTAGAGCCACACCATCTGGCTAGGTATGCTACTGATTTAGCCGGCCTTTTCCATACCTTTTATAACAGCTGTCGTGTTTTAAATGATGATTTGGAACTGAGAAAGGCGAGACTGATTTTAGTTAATGCAACC
>DGEF01000087.1:14541-14744 GCA_002385805.1 Peptococcaceae bacterium UBA3933 | reverse complement strand
TTTTGCCACAGGGGCTTCCCGGGGAAAAAGTTTAAGCCAAATTTTTTTCCGCATATCCTTATCCGGCATGGTAAACTGTACATGAAATTGGATTCGCCTAAAAAAAGCTTCATCAATATTTTCATTAAAGTTAGTGGCTAAAATGGTTATCCCTTCATAAGACTCCATTTCCTGAAGCAAATAAGCCACTTCGATATTAGCGT
>DGEF01000087.1:13310-14304 GCA_002385805.1 Peptococcaceae bacterium UBA3933 | reverse complement strand
ATTAGAGTTTCTGGCTTCCGCAAAAATACTCTTTAAATTCTTTTCCGTTTCCCCTATATATTTGCTGATTACCTGAGGAATGTCTATTTTATATAAATCTAAACCCAATTCATTGGCTATGACCTCTGAACTCATAGTTTTTCCGGTACCGGGAGGACCGGAAAAAAGAACCGTCAAACCCTTACCATAGGATACTTTTTTTTGAAAACCCCATTCTTCATAGACTTTAGCCCGGTACTTAACCCGGTTACAAATGTCCCTTAATTGTTTTAACTGATGCTCTCCAAAAACAATATCCTGAAAAGTATAAAAGGGAGTTATTTTAACGCTTTTTTCCGCGAGGTTGCTAACAATCTGATTGCGACAAGCAGTATTAAAGTCTTTTTCGTCTAATATTTTTTCATCACTCTTGGCAAAGAGAATGTTTTCCAGGTCCTTGACTGCGTGGGCAATCTGCTTGGGAGTGAGGATAAATTTATTGGCTATTGAATTCAGATCAACCTCTTTAACAAATTCCCCAACCGACTCCTCTAAATAATAATCCCACATCTTTTTCCTGGTAGTACCGGCAGGTACAGGCAGGGTAAAATTAAACACTCTTTTACCGGTAAAAACTTGACCTTTTAGATATTCCTCACTTAAGATGAAAACAGTATCCGTATACTCTTCCAAAATCTCAAAAATTTTACGGAGCTTAACCGGAAAATCCTCCTCTTGATAAACCGCCTCAAAATAATCAAGGCAGATCATTTCTTCTCTGACCATCGCCTGCCGCAGACACTTTAAAATCTCCTTGATATATTCCTCGCCGGAAAAATTCAGTTCCCGAAAATCAACCAAACAAATATTTTTCTTTCTTTTGTGGGCTATATGTTTGATGATCAGCTTTTTTCCCGTACCATGCTTTCCGGTTAGAAATAAAATAATATCCTGTTGTTTAGTAAGGATAGCGGTGATTTTCTCCACCAGATACTGATTAGAAAGCAAAGGATTT
>DGEF01000087.1:8204-13131 GCA_002385805.1 Peptococcaceae bacterium UBA3933 | reverse complement strand
AAAAATATTCTGTTTTCGATTTGTTCTTCCTTCTTAGAACACAGGAGTTCCAAAACTAAACCAACGGTAGGATTTTTCTCTTCCACATCGTTTTGCAAATAAGAAAATATTTTCTCATATTTTCTGTCCAGTTCTACCGCCAATGCAATGAGAATACATTGTTGTTCAAAATTACTTAACTTAAATTTATTGAATACCTTATTTATGGCTATCTCCTGGCCTTCTTCCTGGGTCAATACAACCCTTCTCTGGATAAAAACTTCCAATAAAAACAAATCGTTTTCCAGTTTATTTATTTCCTTTGCATAATCAGAAGACAAGTTTTTAGCAGCCATTATTTCCCCAAACTCTTTATCTGACAGTACCAACCCCCGGTAAAAGTTTTTTATATCCGTATCCAGCTTTCTATTATTTCTTAACAGGAACAGATTGATCCTGGTATCTAATAGTTTAAGTTGGTCCGTTAAATAATCTAAATTGGACCTATAAGGCTTTAGATCCGTACTGAGGTTAACAGCCATAATATCACCTAAAAACTAATCTTCAATTCTGGCCAGTATTTTTTCAGGAGAAGTGTCCTTTTCCAAAATCTCTTTTATTCCCGAAAAATATGTATCCATAACATATACATTGCCTTCGATAACTTGTTGGATTAAGGAATAATCCAATTCTCCCATTCCCACATCTACATAAGTTTTAAATTTGATTTCTCCATCTTCAAAATCAAACTCAAAGTTGCCAATGGGTAACCCGCTATTTATCCTCACCAGAAATTCACAGACTCTGGGATAATCCTCTTTTCCGGCAAAATCGGGAAATACAGAGTAAAAAGCACACTGTCCCGCTTCTTCCCTGGCTTCTATGTAGTTGTAAATACAAAAAACAATAATAATCCTAAAATTATCTTAAAATTTTCAAAGTTTCATAGGATTTTCTAGCGAAAAAAATACCTGGGTTTGAAAAACCCAGGTAAAAACCATTTTTACTCGCCAACAGGAATTCTTATGGTCACTTCCGTGCCTTTTCCTTCCTCACTTTCAATAGTAAGCCCCTGACCATAATAACTCCGCAAACGTTTATTCACATTGCAGATACCGATTCCGGCCTCCGGATCCTGACCCTTTAAAACCAGTTGGACTTTTTCCGGAGTCATTCCTACACCGGTATCTTTAACTTTGATAATAACATTATGATTCTCTCGGTGAGCCGTGATCTCCACTTTTCCGCCTTCCTTCTTAGGACGAATCCCATGCCGTACCGCATTTTCCACAATGGGCTGCAGAATTAAAGAAGGAATATAAACATCAAGGTTCGTGTCCAGATCATAGCTTACCTGTAAACGTTCGTCCAAACGTACCTTTTCAATTGCTAGATAAGAATTAACGAAATCCAGTTCTTTCTCAAGAGGGATTAATTCATCTGCATTACTGAAACTGAATTTTCCTCGTAAATAATTTCCCAACTCATCTAATAATTCCGCCGCCTTATTAGGATCCTGCCGGCAGAAAACCATGATTGTGTTTAAGGTATTAAAAATAAAATGGGGCTGAATTTGGGCCTGCAAAAATTGCAATTCTGCCGTAACAACCTGTTTCATCACTTTTTTCAAAGTTAATAATGTTCTTGCTCTTGCCAGCAGCTCATTACGATCAAAAGGTTTAGATAAGTAATCATTAGCCCCTGCCTGAAAAGCTTGAACAATATCTTCAGTACGGTTTCTGGCCGTCAACATCAATACCGGCAGTTCCAATAAAGAATACCTTTCTCTAATCCAGCGACATACTTCATAACCGGATATATCCGGCAACATAATGTCCAAAATCAGCAAATCATAACCGTTATTTTCCTCTATTTTTCTTAAAGCCTCTTGACCGGTAGAAGCGGTTGTAACCATGTATTCCTCTATAGAAAGTATGTATTCCTCTATAGAAAGTTGGCTTGTTACCACCTCTAAATTCACAGGTTCATCATCAACCACTAAAATCTGAAAACCGATTTTTAGATCCGGATTAACTGCCGAAGCAATTGTATTATCAAACAAAAATTCCGGAACTGCCTCCGACTTGACACTTTGCTGGGGTTTAACAGTGCTTATAGGTAAAGTAAAAATAAATTGGGAACCTTTTTGGGGTTCGGATATTACACGAATACTTCCTCCGTGCAATTCCACCAAAGTTTTAGTAATACTAAGTCCTAAACCTAACCCTCTCTCATAACTGGGTAGTTCTTATGGTACTTGTTCAAAGGAATCGAAAATTTTAGCTTGTCGTTCTGGAGGAATGCCAATTCCTGTGTCCGCAACGATAATTTCCACGAAGTTTCCTTTTCTTAAAGCGGACACTCGGACTTTACCTTCATGAGTAAATTTGATACCATTGGCAATCAAATTATGTAGAATTTGATGTAATCTGCTTTCATCAGCCTGTACCAAAGGAAGATCCTCCGGGACATCATTTATTAATTCCAAATTTTTGTTAGCCGCCAAAGGTCGGGAAAGGGTCAGAACCACCTGAACCACTTGTCTTAAGTTAACAGGTTTTACCTGTAATTGAATATCATTATTTTTCATACGAGAAAAATCCAGCAAATCATCGATTAACCTGCTTAGACGCCTGCCGCTGGAAATAATCAAAAAAAGATAATTTCTTTGCTGAGGGCTCAATTCTTCCTTGGCTCCTCCTAATACCGATTCGGCAAGGCCAACCATTCCATTTAAAGGTGTTAAAAGTTCATGGGAAACACTGGCTAAAAACTGGTCTTTTACTTTGTCCATGGCTATTAATTTTTCCGACATTTTTTCTACAGTGTCAAAAGCCTTGGAAAAACGGCTGGATAAAATATAAGCTTGAGCAAATACGAAGATTAAAGCCCCAATGGGAAAAAGATCCCCCACAGGAGAATTATCACTATAATACAACATATCATTAATGGCAGTCCCTACAAAAAAAGCAAATCCTAAAACAACTAAAACTGCTCCTTCTCTTTTCCTGATAACAGCCAAAATGGTTTTTATTAATACATAAATTAAGAAACAAATTGTTATTATATCAAAACTATATAACAAGCGATTGTATATCCGAAAAGGTGTTAATAAAACATGTACTGAATAGAGACTGCCTATTAATAAATAAGAAAATCCTATTTTTTTGGATATTTCATCGGGAAATAAGTAACATAAATATACAATAAACAAGGGTATTCCCAAATAAAAGGTGAAGTATTCCAGTTTCAAAGCCAACTCTTGCGGTAGTTGCGGAAAAAATTTTAAAAATAACATTTCCCCTACCAAAGAGATTCTTAATGCCATAAATAAACAAAACAGTGCGAAAAATAAAGGTGCTTTATTTTTTTTACGTAAACTAAAAAGAGCCAGGTGATAGAGCCCTAAAATCAGTAAACTACCTAATAAAACCATATCATATACTATTTGACGCTCACGAATCCCTTGAATGAGCTCACTGTTACCTAAAGCCACAGACCGCCAAATACCACCTCTGCGATGACTAAAATTTGCAACTTGTAAAATTAGCTCTGCTGAATCACCATCTAACTTCAAAGGAATAATTTGCGGAAAATATTTAGGAACACAAGACTCCCTGTTAATTGATACTTCACCCAAGGTAGATACCAGTTGACCATTTACCCACAGTTTATGAGAAGTATAAATAGAAGAAAGGTTAAGAGATAAGGGTTGTCCATTTTCCGGCAAAAGGACTCTTAAACGAAAAGTAGCATAACCTTCTCCTTCTATAGGTTGGCCGTCTATTTCATAACCACTCCAGGAACGTGGAATATTAATCAAGTGTCTATTAACTAAATAATCCGTAACCTTCACAAAATCTTCCGGCATTAATAATTTTTGCCAATAGAACTCCCATTCCCCATCCAGCTTTACCAAACCATCGTTTCGAAAATCCCATTCCCTGAGATCTAATACACCCTCAACCGCCAGAGGATGTTTTTTGCTCATAACATTACTTTCACATGCGGTGGTAAGTGAAATGAGGTTTATTAATAAAAATATAAAAATACAATACCGATATACGTTTTTCATCGGAACCTCCAGAGATACATAACTAATTCTACTATTCTGTTATACATATAATTCAGATTATTTGCAATATTATTATAACACAATCGCAACAGCAAATAGCAGAAAGGTGTTGATAATTGCAAAAACCATAATAAACCAACGAAAAAGGGTTTATTAACACAATAACATGTTAATAAACCCTAGCAGCTATTCTCATTAAATTTACTGTTTCGAAAATCCCTGTTAAAGATATCCATAATAATTTATACAAACTACAGCATCTTTGTATAAATTTCCGTATACACAACTTTACCGGCAATTCGTTCCGATTTCATTAAACTTATTTTCTCCACTTTTATTTTTAAATCAGGCACATTCTCTTCTGAAATTTTCCCTTTTGAATTTTTTTCTAAAATAATTTCTCTGCCCAGAGTCACATGAGGTCGATAGGGTCTTTCTTCAATCTGAAATCCGGATTGACTGAGAAAGGCGGTCAACTGTTCGTAAATGGAAAACAGTGTATCATTATTTTCTACACCCATCCAATAAATATCGCCACCCCGGCGGGAAAATTTGCCTAAACGGTGAATATGCAGTTCAAAAGGAGTTGCGTTAATATTATCCATTGCTTTTTTTACTGCCTCAACCTTATTTGTTTCACCTATAAAAACAATTGTCAAATGCAAATTTTCTCGGGAAGTAAATCTTCCCCTAAGGGTGTATTTTTTTAAATTTTCCATTACTGAACATAATTCATTTTTAATATAATCGTTAAAGTTAATTGCAATAAACAAACGCATGTTTAACTATTACTCCTTATTTTTATCCAAAAGTTTTCGATATTATACCATATTTTGCTTCTATCAAGCTTAACAATCCGCAACTTTCAGTAAA
>DGEF01000087.1:3864-8017 GCA_002385805.1 Peptococcaceae bacterium UBA3933 | reverse complement strand
CCGCAACTTTCAGTAAAAAATTCATTTTATGTTTAAACAACTCTAATCAAATTCATTTTTACTTTTTAAACAGTTTTTTAATTAATTTAAAAATATCAAAAGTAGTTCTATGATAAACCTTATTGTAAACATATTTTTTCGGGTTTCGAATCCATCCATAACCCCTGGGCATTTTAATGCCGGCACGATGAACAATCTGCCTTTTAATACTAGTTCTGGATTTTATCCGCCTTTTTAAGCTTGGTTTTCTCAAGCCCAATTTCATTAAATCCTCTACCTCCTCAGTTTTTTCCATAGTAATTAATATTCACCATGTATTTTTTATAATTAGGTTAACAGATTGAGGAGCAGAACTCAATTTCAGAACTAAAAGGCACTAAAAATAAAAAAACCTCCTGTTCCAGGAGGCATTTGTTTCAAGGCGTTAATGGTGCGGAAGGCGGGACTTGAACCCGCATGGGAGTGCCCACACGCCCCTCAAACGTGCGCGTCTGCCGATTCCGCCACTTCCGCATATTTTTCTCGGCAAAGTATATCGTACCATAGACCTTTCTCTTTAGTCAAGAGGGAAAAGGCACCACTTCCAATAAATAATAAGAAAGTGGTGCTATTTTATACTTTAACAGTTATCGTTTCTTATTTTTGCTTTACCAAACGGTGGTTTTCAATAATACCGGGTATACGTCCTCTTTTAGCAACAGGCTTACCGGCTACTTCTTTTATATCCATGGTCATATCTATTGGACAGGCTCTGGAAATAAAACTTCCTACTCCAAATGCATCAGCACCGGCATCTTTAAGGATTTTAATTTTTTCCACATCTATTCCACCGGAAACAAAAATTTTTACATGTTTAAACCCTGCCAGATCTAACCGCGCTCTTATCTCTTGAACCAAAGCCGGGGTTACACCTCCCCGTTCACTGGGTGTATCAAGCCTAATTCCCTGTAATCTATCTTGTAAAGCTCCTGCTACTCTTAAGGTTTCTTCTGCTTCATCTTTAAATGTATCTACTAAAACTAAACGGGCTTCACCGGAAGGCATTATTTTATCATAGGCAAGAGCTACTTCCACTGTATCTCCTACAATTAAAAAAATGGCGTGAGGTACAGTACCTTTTGGTTCCAATCCGGCTAATTTTGCTCCTAAAATACAACTTGCCCCATCCATACCACCCACAATGGCGGCTCTTTCCATTACAGGAGCTACTGCCGGGTGAACATGGCGAGCACCAAAAACTAAAACAGAAGCATCACCGGCGGCTTCTTTCACCTCTCTGGCAGCTGTAGCCCACCCACAAGAACTGGCTAGAATTCCTAAAATAGCTGTCTCATATATTCCAAATTCACCATAACTCCCTTTAATGCGCATAACCACTTCTTTTTCTTTAAAAGCTTCCCCTTCTTTTAAAGACCAAACTTCCACCCCGGTATCTTCCAATAAATTAAGCACCTCCGGCAATCCACAAAAAATTCCCGATTTACGGGCGAAAATTTCCGCTACAACTTGGACATTTTCCTTTCCAAGCTCCTTTAATATTTCAAAAGTTTTTACAAAGTAAACATCTGTTGTAACACCGTTAATTATCTCCTCATGATTGGCAGAAAAAAGCTTTCTGTCCTTGTCTATTTTTAACTCATGTACTTGCTTGAGAGTCTTTATTTTCTCACCTGTCATTCCCTTTTTTACCTCCTTGAATTATAGCCATAAAAATAAAATAAAAACAGTTCTCCTCACTTTATATATTTCTTTTAGTATATATGAAATTTATTTGTTATTCTATATTTTTCGCCTAAATACTTTATGTGTAATCAATTTTTTTATTGATAACAATTCTCTAATTAATAAAAAACGGCATGTATTTAAAATACATACCGGAAATAATTATTTTTCATATATTTTTTTATAAGTTTCGTAATCAGTAAGTACCTTATTAACGTATTCTCTGGTTTCTTTAAAAGGAATATTTTCCAGATCAGAAATATTCCCGGACCAAATGTTTTCTTTCAGCCATTTTTTTACATTGGTTTCCCCGCCGTTATAGGCCGCAATAACCAATACAGTATTATTATCGAACTGTTTATTAAGATAACTTAAATACCAGGCCCCTAAATTTATATTATATTCGGGGTCGAAAAGTTTATCCACATCGAAGCTTTCGTACTTTAATTCTCTGGCTATCCAGCTACCTGTTTCCGGAAGAAGTTGCATTAACCCTCTGGCACCTTTTTTAGACTGAGCTTCAGGATTAAATTTGCTTTCCACCCTCATTACTGCATAAATTAAATAAGGGTCTAATTGGTAAATTTGACTAACTTCTTCTACGATTTCCTTGTAAGGTTCCGGGTAGATGATTTTAAGAAACCAGGTGCTATTTAAAATTACTATTAAAAACAAGAACAAAAGTAGAAATATAATGATAACTTTGACTAAACAACCTAATCGAAAAACCACTTTTACCTCCAAAATTGAGATTACTAGTGTAATTGTATGTACAAATATCACTAAAAATGCTGCTTTAATTTTCGACTACCATATCCCAGATTTTTCCAACCTCCATTAACATTTCCTCCAATGGTAAGTTACCATTGATAACCCTATCTGCATACTTTAACTTTTCCTGAGTAGACATTTGCGAGTTGATTCTTTTTTCTGCTTCTTCTTGACTAATCCCATCTCTATCTATAAGTCTTCTTAGTTGTACCTCGGGCTTTACATCAATGACCCAGACCTCATCCACCATCTTTTCCATCCCTGTTTCAATTAATAAAGGAGCGTCCACTACAATCAAAGGAATATTGGGATCGGTTTTATACTTTGCTATTAATTCTTTTGTTTTATTAATAATCTGAGGATGAGTTATTTTATTTAATAACTTTCTTTTTTCCGGGTCATTAAAAACAATCCGGCCCAATTCTTTTCTGTTCAGAGTCAGGTCTTTATTAATAACCGTATCGGGAAAAAAAGCACGTATTTCTTCCCAGGCTTTTTCCCCCGGTTCCACAATTTCCCGGGCTATTATGTCCGCATCAATGATTGTGGCACCTAAATTTTTTAAAAAGTTGGATACTGTACTTTTACCACTGGCAATACCACCCGTTAAACCGACTACTAACACCTTAGCACCACCTTATCGCCTTATACCCTAAAAACCTTTAAAAATCCCAAACAAATAATGATAAAGCCTGGTAATAAAGAAAATTCTTTTACTAAATTATTTATTTGTGACCTTGCACCTAAATATAACCCAAGATTTATTAGAAAAAATTTAGAGATACCTGCTACCAAGGGAGTTAACCAGGGGTTAAGCCCCACCATGGCTGCACCAAAACCGGCCCCTAAAGCATCCATGGCCAAAGCCAATCCTAAAAAAATTGCTTCATTGCAAGTTATTTCCCCAGACCCATCAAAATCCGCTTTGCTTGGTTCTTTTAATATTTTTATAACAATACCTATACTGGGAATCTTCACCTCAATGTCCTTAAACTCTAATTTTTCCACCCAGGCCTGAGCCAGAAGCCAACTGCCTATTAATAATAAGGCTATGCCCCCTAAAACTTCTGCTAATTCTTTGGAAAAGAGAGCGGCAACCAGGTTCCCTGCCAACATGGAAACAGCCAAAGCGGAGGTAGAGGATAAACAAATAATAATTAGGGAAAACAAGGGAATTTTTATTTTCCGCATTCCATACGAAATTCCAACCCCGAATCCGTCTAAACTTAAAACAACAGCAAAAATAATTATTGTCCAGAGCAAACCATTCCCTCCTCAAAAGTTTGAGCTATTCATACTATATGAAAGGGAATGGATTGAGTGAAAAACTTTTTACTTTCTTTGACAATGGGGACAAAAACAGGTACTTCGACCTGCTACTATTATTTTTTCTATTGCACAGCCACAATTGGGGCAATATTCCCCGGCTTTGCCATAGACCTTTAAATGTTCCTGGAAAGATCCGGACCGACCGTCACCGTCCACATAATCTTTTATTGAAGTTCCGCGATATTTTATACCCTGGGATAACTTTTCTTTAATAGCCTGCCAGAAGGCTTCTATTTCTCCTGTGGACAATTCACCCACCGGTTTTTCCGGGTGTATCCCTGCCCGGAAAAGAATTTCATCAGCATAAATATTTCCTATGCCTGCAATCTCT
>DGEF01000087.1:0-3684 GCA_002385805.1 Peptococcaceae bacterium UBA3933 | reverse complement strand
GTAAAATCAGAACTTAAAGGTTCCGGACCTAAATTTTTCAGTCCGGAAATCAAGTCTAAACTATCCTGAGGAACTAAATAAATTAAACCAAACTGACGAACATCATGGAATCTTAGTTGATATTCATCATTTAAATCAAAAATTAAATGAGTATGTTTTTCTACAGGCTGATTATTTTTTAAATAGAGTAGCCTGCCGGTCATCCTTAAGTGAATTACTAACACCCACCCGTTATCTAGATAAAACAAAAGGTATTTACCGCGTCGCTTTACATCCACAAATTTAGACCCTGTTATATTTTTTCTTAAAGTTGTCTCATCTCCAGGGGGTATTTTTATTAATTTAGGTAGATTTACTGTAATTTCAACTATTTTTTTTCCTAGTAATTTCGGTTTTAAAGACCGAAGCACTGTTTCTACTTCTGGCAGTTCAGGCATCTATTTCACCTCAGATTTTCTCCAATTCATACCAATTAAAACCTGCTTGCATTTCTACTTTTAAAGGCACTGCCAAAGGATAGGCCTTTTCCATGTTTTCTTTAACCATCGGAATAAACCGTGATGTTTCATGAGGAGGTACTTCAAAAACTAATTCGTCATGGACCTGTAAAATCATTCGAGATTTAAACTTATTTTTCTCAATGTTTTTTTGAATTTTTACCATAGCAATTTTTATAATGTCTGCAGCACTTCCTTGAATAGGGGTATTCATGGCAGCCCTTTCTGCAAAACTCCTCAAATTATAGTTTTTGCTTGAAATATCCTTTAAATAACGCCTTCTTCCTAAAAGGGTTGTCACATAACCCTGTCGGCGGGCAAGTTCAATTATCCCATCAACCCATCTTTTAACTCCCGCATAACGAGTAAAGTAACCGTCAATATATGATTTAGCCTCTTTTCTGGTTATTCCCAGGTCTTGAGCTAGACCGAAATCACTTAATCCATATACGATACCAAAGTTTATAGCCTTGGCACGATAGCGCATTTCCTTTGTGACCTTGTCTAACGGAACACCGAAAACCTCCGAAGCTGTTCGAACATGAATATCCTGCCCTTCCCTAAAGGCTTCAATTAATACTTCATCCATTGCCATATGGGCTAAGATTCTTAATTCAATCTGAGAGTAATCGGCGGTTAAAAGTATATAACCTTCTTTGGAAGGAATAAAAGCCTTACGTATTTTTCTTCCTTCTTCCAGTCTAATAGGTATGTTTTGTAAATTTGGCTCTGTACTGCTTAATCTTCCGGTAGCGGTTATTGTTTGATTAAAAGAGGTATGAACCTTTTTAGTTTTAGGATCAATTAGATTTAACAATCCGTCTACATAAGTGGATTTTAACTTTACATATTGACGGTAGTCTAGGATTTCTCTTACTATTTCATGTTCTTGAGCCAAGGACTCTAAAACATCCGCACTGGTAGAATAGCCTGTTTTTGTTTTCTTCAAAACAGGTAAATTTAATTTTTCAAAAAGAATTGTTCCTAATTGTTTCGGTGAATTGATATTAAACTCTTCTCCGGCCAATTGATAGATTTTTTCCGTTAGCTCTGTAATCTTTTTTTCTAAGTCCTTGTTCATTACCTGCAAGTATTCCTGGTCTAACCTAACACCTTGTAACTCCATTTGAGCCAAAACCTTACTTAAAGGCAATTCAATATTTAAATATAAATCTAGTAGGTTATCTTCCTCTAATTTGTTACTAATAATATCTGCCAATTGATACATAGCATCTAAAGAAGCAAAGGTACGAGCCGGTTCTTCTTCATCTAATCTTTTATGTAAATATTCATAGATTAAATGCTCCAGGCTTAAATCGTTTTCGGAAGGATTAAGGAGGTATGCTCCCAGCAAAACATCCCATTTTAATCCTTTTATATTAATCTTTTCCCTTAAAAAAAAGATATGAGCCATTTTAGCATCACAAGTGATTTTGGGCAGCTTGTCATCTTCCAGATAGGGTTTTAATACACCTGCAAAGGCACTAAATTTGTTAGCACAATTGACTAAATACTTTTTACCGTTGATTAAAAGGGCGATAGAAGTTACTTGTCCTTTTTGGGCATCAGTTGAATCATAATTTAAAAGAAACGGGAAATCATGTAATTCATTTTCAGAGAGTATGCTTTTTAACTTTTTAACGCCTGTAATGCTCTCTCCTTCAGCTGTTAGAGAAGAAAAAGATTCTTGTTCATTAGTTAATTCATCAGTTAAAATATTTTTTAACAGATTTTTAAACTCCAGCTTTTCATAAAGTTTAATCAAACTATCATAATCCGGCTTTTTCACTTTAAGCCGCTCCTCTTGTAAATCCAGTTCCACGGAACATTCTATAGTGGCTAATTTTTTGCTTAAAAGGGCTAACTCTTTGTTTTCCGCAAGTTTTTCTCCTAATTTTTTCCCTTGAAAATCACCTAAATTATCCAAAAGGTTTTCAATGCTGCCATACTGAGCCAATAACTTTAATGCCGTTTTTTCTCCCACCCCGGGTACCCCGGGAATATTATCGGAAGAATCCCCCATCAGCCCTTTCAAATCGGTAATTTGACAAGGATTAAGATTATATTTTTCCTTTAAAGCTTGTAAGTCGTATATATCCAAATCAGTTATCCCTCTACGTGTCAGTAAAACCTTAGTCTGTTCGGATATTAATTGTAAAGCATCCCTGTCTCCGGTGACAACCAGAGTTTCCCAACCCTGTTTTTCCGCCCATTTTGCCATGGTTCCTATTAAATCATCAGCCTCATAACCTTCTTGCTCAAAAATAGCTACATTCATGGCTTTTAAAATATCCTTAATAATATTCATTTGAGGGCGTAGTTCCTCAGGCATACCTTTTCGTTTTGCCTTATATTCCTCGAACTCCTCATGACGAAAAACTTTTCGCCCTTTGTCAAAAGCCACTGCCAAATAATCCGGTTCCTCATCCTTAAAAAGCCTCATTAA
The DNA here is from genome assembly GCA_002385805.1 of Peptococcaceae bacterium UBA3933. Taxonomy (GTDB): domain Bacteria; phylum Bacillota; class Peptococcia; order Peptococcales; family BICA1-8; genus UBA3933. Next base: position 741 of record DGEF01000087.1, on the reverse strand, counting down.
CATATTAGTAAAGCCATAAACAGCATTGGTTATGACTCCCTCACTGTTACTTAAAAGAGGAATAGCATAAAAAGCCCGGTTAGCCAAACTGTTTCCATCAATAATGATAAACTTTTTCCTTTTCATCTTTCCACTCCTAATATCTAAACTCACGATTGTTATAATTAAATGTTCATGTTTTTTCTAGCATTTATGTTAAAATATAATATATGTTCTATTTTAGTCTATAAATTACTTAATTGCCATGGTTTGAGGTGTTAAATTTAATGCACTTAAAAAAATTATCTATTAACAAAATACCTTTTTTGATACTTATTCTCATACTGTTCTGCCTTATAGCTCTTAGTATCGGTCCCACCAAAATAGATATATTTACAACATGTAAAATTCTCTTATCTCAAATTCCCGGATGGGAACAATTATTACCGGAAAATGTTAAAGAAAGTCAAATAACCATTATTTTAAAAATCAGACTCCCCCGAATAATATTAGCCGCCCTGGTGGGAATGGCCTTAGCCACTGTTGGTGCAAGCTTTCAGGGCATTTTCAAAAACCCCATGGCGGATCCTTATATAATCGGGATTTCCTCCGGTGCCGCTTTAGGAGCTGCTATTGCCATTGTGACTAACCTTTCTTTTATCCTTGGTTCTTTAGCAACTTCCCTGATGGCTTTTCTGACAGGGTTACTCAGTATCTTTGTAGTCTATAACTTGGCCAGGGATGGTAATCGCGTTCCTATTC
>DGEF01000044.1:2232-9476 GCA_002385805.1 Peptococcaceae bacterium UBA3933 | reverse complement strand
CAAAAAATGACCTCAAAGCAGATGCTTCCCAAAAATTCGCCCCTAAGCTGCGACGATGGGACAAAAGTCTTAATTAATCAGGACTTTCGCTAGTTTTATGAATATTTTATATATGTTAATTTTCTTATATAAAGGAAAAAATAGGGGTGAATGTAAATGACAGACTATCAACAGTGGTCTGAAGAACGTTTAGTAGCTGCTTCGCAGAAAGGCGATAGATTAGCACTGGAATTTTTAATTAAATCATACCAGGGTTTACTAAATTATGTCTGTGAAAAGTATTTTCTAAAAGACGGCGACAAGGAGGATTTGTTGCAGGAGGCCACGATTGGACTTATTGAAGCAGTATATGCTTTTAGTATGGACAGTGGTAAAAAATTTAAAAACTTTGCTATACTTTGTATAACCAGAGAATTAGATTCTTGTATAAAAAGGTCTAATCGTAAAAAGCATCAAATTCTCAATGACGCCATTCCTATTTATTCCTTTGCAGAATGTGAAGCGGAAAGGAGTTATAAAGGTTATACTTCTTTTATGGAAAAAGTTTTAATAGATAATGCGCCTAGTCCGGAAAGTATATATTTGGAAAAGGAAAAAGTAAACGAATTATTAACAAAAATTAATGATACCCTGACCGATCTGGAAAAAAAGGTCTTGAACCTTAGAATTAGTGGTCATTCATATAATGAAATAACAGTAAAACTAAATCTTCAGAATAAGTCAGTTGATAATGCCATTCAAAGAATTCGGAAGAAAATGTCCAGAGATTTTATAATAAGAACAGCTTGAAGTCTCAGCTAACTATTTTAGTTAGCTTTTTTTATTTTGTTTAAAATAAATGTTTGACCAGTGTAAAATGTTCTAGTATTTAAAAAATACAAAAAATTAGGAAGGAATTTATACAAGGTTAAAGAATGTTTAATTTATAAAACTCATGAGAGCATGGTAAGCGTTTTTAGGAAAGTGATAGATTATATTAATTAAGGAGGTTTTTCCTTGAAAATAATTGATGTGGAGGATTTACCGAATGGCTTTCAAATTGTTTTTAATTTCCAAAAAGTCTTACAGAATCCGGTGATAGCAAAGGATGGATTCTTGTATCCACCTGAGGGCCCGGGGCATGGGCTGCATTTAGATGAGGAAGCAGTAGAGTTCTATAAGTTAGATTAAGTAGCACGAAATCGTGTTAGGGTAGGCATTCTTAAGAATACCTGCTCTTTTTTAGTCCTGGTAGACTTATTAAAAAAACTTTATGAAGCGAGTACTTTTAATAGATAGCAGGTTTGTTATAATTAAATATAGTTTAACCTAAAAATTTTTTGCATAGATAAGGAGCTGTTTGAGCATGGATAAGTTGGCGGTTGTCAAGCGTGGTTTGTTTGACGGTTTAAAAATCACCTGGGAATTAACCAAAGTCATGGTGCCAGTTTATTTTATAATTACATTTTTGCAATATACTCCTGCTCTCGATTGGATGGTGAGGGTATCTGAACCAATTACTTCTTTAGTAGGTTTACCTGGAGAGGCCGCCCTGCCTTTAGTGCTGGCTAATGCCATCAATACTTATCCGGCACTACCGGCAATTATGGCTTTTCCTTTTACCACTAAGCAAATTACTATTTTAGCTACCATGATTCTGTTATGCCATAGTATACCTATAGAAGCGGTAATTGCAAAAAAATCAGGTGCAAACCCTGTAACAGTTGTTGGTATACGTGCCCTTATGGCTTTATTTGCCGGAGTATTACTTAATATTATATTATGAGAAAGGTGAATGAATACTATGTGGATGGAGATAATTAAAATTGCTACTATAGAAAGCTTTTCTTCCATTTTGCAAATTGCATTAATAATTATACCTTTAATGGTTATTTTAAGAATCGCTAAAGAAGCAAATCTTTTAAATAAAATTAGCGAGTATTTTGAACCTTTAACAGCGAAGTTGTATTTATCTAAAGAAGCTACTTTTCCTTTATTAGTAGGTACTACTTTTGGTGTAACCTATGGTGCCGGTCTTATTTTGCAAGCAGCTAAAGAAGGTAATCTACAGGCAAAAGATTTATTACTTTTAAATGTTTTTATAGGGTTAAATCATGCTATTTTTGAGGATTCTTTTTTGTTTGGAGCTGTTGGCGGCAATGTGCCGGTAATCTTTACTACCAGGTTTTTGATTGCTCTAATTGTTACTTATCTTTTGGGAAAATGGCTTAAAAGAAAACAGGAAAGGCTAGAAAAATACCGTGTTTCTAACTAAAAGGCAAGCAGAATAATAATCTGCTTGCTTTTTTGATGTATTCAAGAGAAAAAATGAATAACTTCAACATAATTTAAATAATTAACCCTATTTGACCTTTATTGCCCTTAACTGACCTTATTTGACCTTTGCATAAAACTAGGGAATTAATGGTACAATAAGGTCAAAGATGGTCAGAGGTGATCATGTGAGGAGCATAGCTTGGCAAATCGAACAGTATTTAAAGGCAATGTTGGAGAGAGCTAGTAATGGTGTTATTGAGGTGCAAAGAAGTGCGTTATCTGAGTTGTTTAATTGTGCACCATCCCAAATTAACTATGTTTTAAGTACAAGGTTTACTCTGGCTCATGGATATGTTGTGGAAACACGCAGAGGTGGCGGTGGGTATGTTAGGATCGTCCGAATAAATTTAAGTGCTGACGAAAGGTTAAGGCGATTTTTAAAGGAAATATTAGACGAGGGAATTAATGAAAATGAAGCCCAAGGATTTATTGAATTTTTACAAGAAGAAGGCATATTAACAAATAGAGAAAGTAATCTCCTGAAGAATATCTGTAGTGATAGGGTCCTTTCCAGAGCGGTAACCAATGCCAATGAACTGCGGTCGAACATTTTGCAAAGCGTTTTAATCACCATTTTACGTGAAGATGTCTAGCCACCAGCCACTAATAATTAGTCTACTAGTATGCGAGTGGGCGAGTGGGCGTGAATCGTTTCACCAGAAACCACTAATATACTAGTCACTATTCACTAGTCACTAACTCAAGGGAGGTCTTTTTATGTACTGTGAAAATTGTCATGAACGTCCGGCTAATGTGCATTTTACAAAAATAGTTAACGGGAAGAAAATGGAGATGCATTTATGTGAATATTGTGCTCAAAAAAAACAGGAACAAATGAGCATTCCTTTTATGCCTGACTTTTCTTTTTCAAACTTATTAACAAGTATGTTGCAGTCGGATCCTTTCTTTTCTTTACAAACGGTTAATCGGCAAGACATAACCTGCAATAAGTGTCAAATGACATACAGCGAATTTATGGAGACCGGCAGGATGGGCTGTGACCAATGTTATAGTGTTTTTGGTAATTATCTGGAACATCTGTTAAGAAGAATTCATGGTAATACTCAGCACTTGGGTAAAATCCCTAATCGAGCAGGTGCTGATATTAAATTGAAAAAAGAATTGACTGAACTAAAGTTGGAATTACAGAAAGCCGTTTTGAACGAAGAATATGAAAAAGCAGCTCAACTAAGAGATAAAATCAAAGAGCTGGAAAAGGGAAAAGGGGTCCAGGGAGGTGGTTTAAATGATTGAAAGGATAATTCAGGAGCCTTTTAGTATTTGGACTCAAGGTTCCGGTGAGTTTCCGGAAATTGTCTTAAGTTCCCGAATAAGATTAGCCAGAAACCTAAAAATGTTCCCTTTTCCTTCAAAACAGACGGAATCTACGGCCAATGCCGTTTTAGAACGAATGGAAAAAGTGGTAAGTAGAAATAAGAATTTTAAGTTTTACCGGCTGGCGGAGCTTCCTCAGTTGCAACGTCAGGTATTAGTGGAGAAACATTTAATAAGTCCGGAACATGGAAAAGACCCGGAAAACAGAGGGTTAATAATAAATGCTGACGGTTCTGTAAGTATTATGGTTAATGAAGAGGACCATTTAAGGATTCAGTGTTTTGCTTCCGGTTTGGAATTGGAAAAGTTGGCGGAATTGGCTAACCAGATTGACAATAAAATTGAGGAAAAGATAGATTATGCTTTTGACGAAAAGTATGGCTTTTTGACTACTTGTCCCACTAATCTAGGGACTGGGATGCGGGTTTCGGTAATGATGCATTTGCCAGGTCTGGTTTTAACTCAACAGGCCGGTAGAGTGTTACATCAGTTATCTCAGATCGGTATTGCCGTTCGGGGGCTGTATGGTGAAGGTACTGAGGCCTGGGGAAATTTATTCCAGATTTCCAATCAGATCTCTCTGGGGCAAAGTGAAAAGGAAATATTAGCGAATATTAATTCAGTGGCCCGCAAATTAATTTCCCAAGAAGAAGCTGCCCGGAACTATTTAAAAGAAAACGCGGGTTTACAGATTGCCGACAAGGCTAATCGAGCATTGGGTATCTTAACCCATGCTAAAGTTATTTCTTCCCAGGAAGCATTAAGTCTTATATCAGACCTGAGATTAGGAAAAACTTTAGGTATGATAGAAGGCTATTCCCTAAAATTAATTAATGAGTTATTATTACTTTGCCAGCCTTCTTATTTACAGGTTTTAGCGAAAAAGGAAATGGGTCCCGAAAACCGCGATTTAAAACGGGCAGAAATGATAAAAGAAAAATTAAAACAATAAATTTAAATGGAGGTGTAATTATTAATGTTTGCCAGATTTACGGAAAGAGCTCAAAAAGTGTTATATTATGCTCAGGAAGAAGCCAAGAGCATGAATTACCCTGCAGTGGGTACTGAACATCTTTTATTGGGTTTACTGCGTGAAGGTGAGGGAGTAGGTGCTAAAGCCCTCATGGCGTTAGGGATAGATTTAGAGAAGGTTAAAGAAACGGTGAAAAAACTAATAAACATAGGCAGTGAACCGGTTACCGGTGAAATTGGGTTTACTCCTAGAGCTAAAAAGGTTCTTGGGCTCGCTCAAGATGAAGCTTTTAAATGGGGTGTAAATTATGTCGGTACAGAACATATCCTTTTAGGCTTAATCAGAGAAGGAGAGGGTGTGGCTGCCCAGGTACTTTTGAACTTGGGAGCTAACCCAGATAAGATACGTAAACAGGTGTTGGCCTTTTTAGGGGGTGCTCCCTTTGGGGAAGCAGGTGAAGGTAGCCAGCGGTCATCTATAAAAACAGCCGCTTCAACCAAAACCCCAACTTTAGATGAGTTTGGGCGTGATTTAACCGCACTGGCCAGGAACAATAAAATAGACCCGGTTATTGGCCGTCAAAAGGAGATAGAGAGAGTTATCCAAGTGTTAAGTCGGAGGACTAAAAACAATCCGGTGTTAATCGGTGAGCCGGGTGTTGGAAAAACTGCTATCGCTGAAGGTTTAGCTCAAAAGATTATTGAAGGTGATGTGCCGGAAATTTTAAAAGATAAAAGAGTTGTGTCTTTAGATATGGGTTCTCTTGTAGCCGGTTCTAAGTACCGGGGTGAGTTTGAAGAACGTTTGAAAAAGGTTATGGATGAGATAAGGCAAGCAGGCAATATAATTCTCTTTATTGATGAGATGCATACTTTAATCGGTGCCGGTGCAGCGGAAGGTGCTATTGACGCAGCAAATATTTTAAAACCTGCTCTGGCAAGAGGTGAGTTGCAGACTATCGGAGCTACCACTTTAGATGAGTATAGGAAATATGTAGAAAAGGACCCGGCGTTAGAACGTAGATTCCAGCCAATTCAAGTAGATGAACCTACTATAGAAGAAGCAGAAGAAATTCTTTATGGCTTAAGGGATAGGTATGAAGCCCACCATGGTGTAAAAATCAGCGATGAGGCTATTAAAGCGGCGGTTAAACTTTCAGATCGTTATATTACCGACAGGTTTTTACCGGACAAAGCTATTGATTTGATTGATGAAGCTTCTTCTAAGGTGCGCTTAAAAGTTCATACCGCTCCTCCCGATTTAAAAGAGTTAGAGGAGGAAATAGAAAAATTAAGTAAAGAAAAAGAAGCGGCGGTAATGGCTCAAGAGTATGAAAAAGCTGCTGAGTTCAGAGATAAGGAACAGCAAAAACGCAAAGAACTGGAAGAAAAAAGAGACAGTTGGAAAAACAAGAACATAGGGCAAACCCAAACTGTTACAGAAGAGGACATAGCATATATTGTTTCTTCCTGGACGGGAATACCAGTTACCAAACTGGCTGAAGAGGATACAGAAAGACTTCTGAAAATGGAAGAAATATTGCACCGGCGGGTTATTGGCCAGGATGAAGCGATAAACGCCGTGGCCAAAGCAGTAAGAAGAGCCCATTCCGGTTTAAAAAATCCGAAAAGACCTATCGGTTCCTTTATCTTTTTAGGACCTACGGGGGTAGGAAAAACCGAATTAGCCCGGGCTTTAGCGGAAAGTTTATTTGGAGATGAGGATGCTCTAATCCGCATTGATATGTCCGAGTATATGGAAAAACATGCTGTTTCCCGTTTGGTAGGTGCTCCTCCCGGATATGTGGGATATGATGAAGGTGGCCAATTAACAGAGGCTGTGCGCCGCAAGCCATATTCAGTTGTGCTTTTGGATGAAATTGAAAAAGCCCATCCTGAAGTATTTAATATTCTTTTACAGGTACTGGAAGATGGACGCTTGACTGATAGCAAAGGAAGAACCGTTAACTTCCGTAATACTGTGCTGATCATGACCTCCAATGTGGGTGCCAGCCACATAAAACAAACAGGACGTCTTGGCTTTACCCAAACTACTGCTGCTGAGGATAATTATCAGGAAATGAAGGAAAGGGTCTTGGAAGCTCTTAAGAAAACCTTCCGGCCGGAGTTTTTAAATAGAATTGACGAAACTATAGTTTTCCACGCTTTAGAAAAAGAACATATTACCAGTATTGTTGATTTAATGCTTAAAGATTTAGAGAAGAAACTTAAAGAGAATGAATTGAGTTTAGAGGTTAGTGAAAAAGCTAAGGAAATTTTAGTAGAGCAAGGTTTTGACCCCACATATGGTGCTCGTCCTCTCCGCCGGGCTATCCAAAAATTAATCGAAGATCCTTTAGCTGAGGAAATGCTCAAAGGTCGTTATAAGGCGGGAGATAAGGTTGTTGTTGAGGCCGAGGAAGGAAAAATAGTATTGAAGTAGAAGTATAGAGGCGTTCCCGATTTCGGGGGCGCCAAATTTTTGATTTATTAACCACGGATGCACACGGATAAAAAGTGGGCGTGTCTAATACTTACCGGATATTCAAGATGTCAGTGAGCGAGCAGGAAAGTGGGCGAGTCAACTAGTGAGCGAGTGGGCGAGAGGTGGATGTATTCTG
>DGEF01000044.1:0-1904 GCA_002385805.1 Peptococcaceae bacterium UBA3933 | reverse complement strand
CACTAAAAACTCGTGTTTATCCGTGGTTTAATTTGTAAAAGGGGCGATAGAATGGGAAAAGTTAGGACAAGGTATGTCTGTCAGGAATGCGGGCAGGAAAGTTTAAAATGGTACGGTCGGTGTCCTGCTTGTGGCAATTGGAATACCCTTAGTGAAGAGGTTATTCGAGAAACTAAAAATAACAGGACGGTAAGCTGGGGCGATGAAGAAAGCAGACCTCAGTTTCTAACGGAAATAAGTATGGACGAGAGCCGGCGGTTAGATACAGGTTTACCGGAGTTTAACAGAGTATTAGGAGGGGGGTTGGTACCGGGGGCTTTGATTCTTTTAGCCGGCGACCCGGGTATCGGTAAGTCCACCCTTACTTTACAGGCTGCCAATATGGTAAAAACAGAAGGGCTGGTTCTTTATATAACCGGTGAGGAGTCCCCGCAACAGGTTAAATTAAGGGCTCAAAGACTTAATGTTACCAGAGAAAACCTGATGATTTTAGCGGAAACTAATTTAGATGTAATTGAAAGACAAATCCAGGAGTTAAATCCTGGCTTAGTTGTAGTGGATTCGATTCAAACGGTGTATTATCCTGAATTGTCTTCTATCCCCGGAAGTATAAGTCAGTTACGAGAGTGTACGGCAAAATTTTTGCAGTGGGCTAAAAGCAAAAGTATACCTGTTATTTTAGTCGGTCATGTAACGAAAGAAGGGGCCGTAGCCGGACCGAAAGTTTTGGAACATATGGTGGATGCGGTTATTTACTTTGAGGGAGAAAGGCATTACCAGTACCGGGTGTTACGGGGTCTAAAAAACAGGTTTGGTTCTACCAATGAACTGGGTATTTTTGAAATGAAGGAAAACGGTTTAGTGGAAGTAGCGAACCCTTCGGAAGTGTTTTTGGCCCAAAGACCTGAAGAAAGCTCCGGTTCTATTGTTGTGCCTTGTATGGAAGGCTCCAGACCTCTTTTAATTGAACTGCAGGCTTTAGTTTCGCCGACGGTATTTGGTCAACCTCGTCGAATGACTAACGGTACTGATTACAACCGGGTGGCCATGATTATGGCTGTTTTAGAAAAACGGTTAGGATTTCATCTGGGTAGTTATGATGCTTATATTAATGTTGTGGGAGGTCTCAAGGTAGAAGAGCCGGCTCTTGATTTAGGTATTGCTGCAGGCATAGCTTCCAGTTTCAAAAATATTCCTGCAGCCAAAGATATGGTTGTAATCGGCGAAATAGGTTTAACAGGGGAAGTTAGAGCAGTAAATCATTTGGAACGGCGGTTAGCGGAAGCGGATAAGCTAGGTTTTAAAAGGGCTGTGGTGCCTTTCGGAAATATAAAGAAAAAGGAAGGGTATCCTTTAGAGGTGGAAGGAGTCAATACTGTAAGAGAAGCTTTGGAATTAATACTAGGGGGATAAAATTAAATGCATAGTGACCTAGTCACTATGCATTAAGTTAAAAGTATGTACTAAGTTAAGTTAAAGATGCGTAAAGTGGATATTTTTTTATTTTCCTGTTGGATAATATCTAACAGGTTCAGGTCAAAGGTTGTACAAAGTGCAGTTAGATAAAAGAGATGTTTACCCATTTCCTGTTCGATTATTTCCCGGCATTGTTCACATAAATTGCCTTCTACTTGGCTGCTGAAAAATGATTTCAATTCATTTATTGAAACATTTTCCGGCAGGCTATTTTTTTTACCTTTGATTTCTATACAACCACACTGGGTCACTGATTTAGTAACGGCTCGGTTAACTCTGGCGGTGGTTTCGCCTAACTTAGAAAGTATATCTAAAATACTCTGATGACGAATCAGATACTGCTGGACATTATGTTGAAATTCATTACAGATGGTATCAGGCAAATTAATCACTTCCTTTGCTGTATCTAACATTATTATAGAACTCCC
>DGEF01000093.1:15476-17522 GCA_002385805.1 Peptococcaceae bacterium UBA3933 | reverse complement strand
AGAGCTTAAAACAGGTGTATCAAAAATTACTGTGAAAAAATCTATTAAAAGAAATAATAGACAAAGCAAACCTAAAGTTTTATTAGGATATAGAGATTATAGTGGGAGCAATACCTTTGCCTTGTATAAATTAATGCCCCAGTTTATTAGTGAAAAGTTTGAAGTGGAATTGGTAAAAGGAGCAACGATGGAATTTGCTCAAAAAGTTTATGAAAGTGACATTATAGTAACTACAAATATGGAATTTAATTTTAAAGAAAATCAATTACTTAAGAATAAAATAGTAATTGATACCTGGCATGGTTTTCCGATAAAAAATATGTTTTTTACAGATCCAAATTATTTTGACAAAAATTCTATATCCCCTTTCTGGAGAAACGTGGATTATTTAACTTCTTATTCGAAATTTTATAATGAAGTAATAAATGAGTCGTTTAAAGTTGATCCTGGAAAATACGTTGTTACGGGAGCTCCTAGGAATGATTTTTTATTTAATTTTGATGAAAGCAGGAATTTATTATTAAGAGTGTTGGGGGAAAAGGACAGAGGACAGAAGTTCATATTTTATATGCCAACTTTTAGAGCTGCCGATGCCGCTGTTAATACAACTAATTCTTCCGCAAATCTTTTTGGATTTGAAGATTTTAATATTGACCTATTAGAAACTTTTTTGGAGGAAAATAATTATCAGTTAATTGTTAAGCTGCATCCCATTTATAAAAAAAGATTAAATGAATCATTATTTAAGGGTTCCAGAGTATTATTTTATCCTGAAGCTAAGGCTAAAGAAAAATTTGTAGATGTTTATGAATTATTAAGTGGAATTGATATTTTGATAACAGATTATAGCTCAGTATACTTCGATTATCTTTTGTTAGACAAGCCTTTAATATTTATAGTTCCAGACTTTAAAGATTATAAAATAGAGAGAGGATTCTGTCTTGAACCTTTTGATAAATGGACTCCTGGGCCAAAAGTAATTAATCAAAAACAGTTGCAAAATGAAATCATTAAATATGAAAAGGATAAAAATTATTTCAAATTATTCCGTAAAACGGTTAGAGACCAAGTCCATCATTTTCAGGATGGAAAATCTTCGGAAAGAGTATGGAAATTTATTTCGTCTTTATATTCCTAGGGGTAAGTAATTTAAAATAATAAACGATTGCTTTATTAGCAGGACAAAAGAAGATAAAAATTAAGGTGATGGGGATATGAAAAGAGTAATAACTTATGGAACTTTCGATTTACTTCATTATGGTCATATTAATTTGTTAAAAAGAGCAAAGTCTCTGGGTGATTATCTGATTGTTGGATTATCTACAAATGAGTTTAATTTGATTAAAAGAAAGATATGTTATTTTTCATATGAAGAAAGAAAAAAGTTAGTTGAGTCTATAAGATACGTGGATCTCGTTATTCCTGAGTATAGTTGGGAACAAAAAATTGAGGATATAAAAGAGTATAAAGTTGATATTTTTGTTATGGGAGAAGATTGGAAAGGAAAGTTTGACTTTTTGCAAGAATTTTGTAAAGTTGTATATTTACCAAGAACTCCAGAAGTATCCACTTCGAAAATAAAAAAAGATTTAAGCAAAAATGCTGATTTTTCTCAAGTGGTATGTGATTAAATTTATTTGAGATAATTTGAAGTTGACACGGGGAAAGTTGGTTGACACGGGGACGGGGTTGTTGTCACCCATTGTTACATAATTTTTATCTGCCCAACTTGGCCGGATTTTGTTATAATCTCATTAAGAGAAATTTCGTTCTGCCGGGAGGGAATAAGGTGGAGGAAATTCTACAAAAAATACTTACGGAAATTACGGGGATAAAAGGAGAAATAGCTGAAATTAAAGAAGAGAATGCCGGTATCAAAGCAGAACTAGCGGCTATTAAAGAAGAGAATGCCGCTATTAAAGCAGAACTAGCAGCTATTAGAGAAGATAATGAAAGCATTAAAGCGGAAATTGCTGGAATTAAAGGTGAAATTAAGGTTCTTAAACGGGATGTAAATGATCTTAAAGAAAAATATGCCACCTTAGA
>DGEF01000093.1:14430-15293 GCA_002385805.1 Peptococcaceae bacterium UBA3933 | reverse complement strand
GATTGACACGGGGACGGGGTTATTGACACCTTTTATTATTCACGCTAATCTTTTGGGTAGGGGGTGATAGTTTTGCCACGGGGACCGAGGCTTAGAAGTGAAACGGGTATATATCACATAATAATGAGGGGCATAAATCGTCAGAATATTTTTGAAGAAGAAAGTGATTGTGAGCGGTTCATTGAAACACTGCAAAGATACAAGGAACATTGCGGGTATAGTCTTTATGCTTACTGCTTAATGGGGAATCATTTGCATTTATTACTTAAAGAGGGTATAGAGCCGTTAGAACAGGTGATGCGCAGAATCTGTGGCAGTTATGTTTACTGGTACAATAGGAAGTATGACCGGGTAGGAAATCTATTCCAGGATAGATTTAAAAGTGAGCCTGTTGAGGATGAAAAATATTTTCTCGTGGTATTAAGGTATATCCTTCAAAACCCTGTAAAGGCTAGAATAGTATCATCTGTAGGAGATTACAAATGGAGCAATTATAAAGAATTTTTAACTGAAAATATTATGACAGATGTGGATTTTGTTTTTGCATTATTCAATGAGGACCGGGAGTTAGCTAGGAAGAGTTTTTTAGAATATGTTAATACTCCTAACGAGGATATGTGCCTGGATGTAGAGGAAAAAAGAAGTATTACCGACAAAGAGGCGCGAGAAATAATCACTCAATTTTGTAAGATTAATCATGCAACGGAACTGCAAAAATTTGATATACCGACGAGGAATTTTTATATAAAAGAGTTAAAAGAAAAACATAATTTGTCTGTTAGGCAATTAGAAAGGTTGACCGGAATCAATAGAGGTGTAATTGCCAAGGTAAGGTGACAACAACTCCGTCCCCGTGTCACTCC
>DGEF01000093.1:6279-14225 GCA_002385805.1 Peptococcaceae bacterium UBA3933 | reverse complement strand
CAAGCAATGCTGGCTCAGGCTAACATGCAATCCCAGGGAGTTTTACAACTTCTCAGATAATAAAATATCTTTAATAATAAAGGGTCAGAGGAAATTTCTCCTACTGACCCTTTGTTTATTTTCGTTAATAAACGGTTTTTGACTTCTCTTGTATAATATAATAATTTAATTACTCCTTGGGAGCTAACTTTCCTTTATAATAACTTTCTGAAAGATACAAAGCACCAATGGGATTATGGGCCAGGACGCGGTCTTTGGCGGAAAAGACGGTGACAGGTGCTTCGGAGTATTTAAAAAATAAGGAATCATGTCCTACGCACAGGTTTAATAAAATATTAAATTCCGTTTTGGCTTTGTTTAAAAATTTAGCCTGGCCGATGGGGTTACACATGGGTTCAAAGGTGCCCGGTCTTACTTTTTGTTCTTCGGTAATGCCTAGATTTTCTTTGGGTATACTGCCGTTTTTACAAACTACGGAGTCAACCTGGAAACCATGGGCGGTTAGGATTTTGTGGAGGATTTTGGCTTCGTTACGGGAGCCTATACAAAAAGCTAACCCTAGATGTTTATAGCCGCATTTTTTTGCGAAATCGATAATTTCTTCTAAGCGGGATTTTTGGCAGTATCCTTCGGCCTCAACTAAGGAAGAATTGTAGGCTAATTTAAAATTTTCCGGCTCTTGATAACATTTTAATGTTTCTTCTACCTCAGTTTCGCGAATAGGACAGTTGGCCGGCATTTTATCTTTGTTTTCAGTCCGGCAGACATGGACGCCGCAAACAGCACAAGTATACATTTAACCAACTCCTCAGCTTTTTTTTATATAATAATAGTACTTTTAATATGAACATATGTCAATTAGAGTATAGAGTATCGCTGGAGTTTTTAAATTTTGATTTGGCTAAATTTGATTTAAGGTTTAAAATATTTAATAGGTAGAAATTAACACAGTCGGAGGAAATAAACTGTGGATTTAATCTTTGGAATGCTCTTTTCCTTTATCGCTTTAATCTGGGCTGTTTACAAGAATATTTTTATCGGGCTGCCTTTGGTTTTAATACTATTTATTTTTGCTTTTCTGGCCTGGAAAAGAGGATATACCTTAAAAGAAATTGTGCAAATGTCTTACTTAGGTGGGAAAAAGTCTTTTCTGGTGCTTGAGATTTTTGTTTTAATCGGTGCTATCACGGGAAGCTGGCTGGCTGCGGGAACCGTGCCGGGAATTGTATATTACGGCATTAAATATATGCCTCCCCAGTTTTTCGTTCTTTTTGTTTTTTTACTTAGTTCTTTAGTATCCTTTTTATTGGGTACGGCTTTAGGTACGGTAGGAACTATCGGGGTTTCTCTGATTTTAATGGCTCACACCGGCAATGTTAATTTAGATTTAGCGGCAGGAGCGATTATCGCCGGAGCTTATTTTGGGGACAGGTGTTCCCCTATGTCCTCCAGTGCCCATTTAGTTGCCAGTTTAACGGGAACGGATATTTATGAAAATATTAAAAACATGTTTAAAACAGGAGGAATTCCTTTACTCCTTACCTGCGGTTTCTATCTGTTTTTTTCTGCAATTAAACCTCTGAATATTCAGGAAAATACCATTACAGAAGAGATTATAAACGTTTTTGAGATAAGTTGGTTGGTACTATTACCGGCAGTAGTGATTTTGGTTTTAGCTTTATGGAAAGTGGATATTAAAATTTCCATGTTTGTAAGTATTTTGATAGCTCTGGTTATAAGCCTGAGTTTACAGAACAACGATTTTTTTGCCAATTTGGGTTATATAATTATGGGTTTTAATTTGCCTCCTGATAATACTTTGGCTCCTATTATTAAAGGAGGAGGCATAATCTCCATGGTAAAACCTTCTTTTATAGTCTTTACCTCTTGTTGTTTAACAGGTATATTTGAAAAAACAGGGATGCTGGATAATTTACAAAGTTTCATTAACAAAGCCAGGTACCGCTGGCAGTTATTTGCTATGACCGGTATTTTCAGTGTTCTGACCAGCATTTTTGGCTGTAGTCAGACTATTGCTGTTGTCCTCACTAATCAGTTGGTGGAGAAAACCTATAAAGCAAGAAAGGTGGATCAGTATAACCTAGCTTTGGACCTGGAGAATACAGGAATTGTGATTGCGGCGCTGATTCCCTGGAATATTGCCGCTTTAGTGCCGACCACCACTTTAAATGTTAGCCCGGTAGGTTTCCTCCCTTATGCAGTGTATTTATATTTCATTCCTTTATTTAATTTAATTAGCTTGAAAATAAAAGGAGATTCCAAGGGCCTAAAGGCCACGGGCAAAAAAATTTTATATAAGATGCCAAATAATAGGAATTATAAACTTGGCTAAAAAGTAAAGTACGGCTAAAAGGCTGAGGAACCAAAACAAATATTTATAACCTATCCTTGTTTTCTCCATATTTATCTTCACCTCGAGTATATTATCCGGAAATCTTTTAAAATATATACAGTAAAAAAGGCTAAGTCTTAAAGCCTTAGCCTTTTATATTTTTAATTTTTTTCCCTTCTTTAAGTCCCTCTAGTTGGGGATTTAAGATTACTAAGTCACCTGCCTCGAGGCCTTTTTCAATAACAACATACTCATTAGTGGCAAAGCCTTCTGTAACAGGTTGGACCCGGGCCTTTCCTTGCCGAACAACCCAGAGGGCAGAGCCGCTTTCATAAGGAAATAAAGCTGTTTGGGGTACTACCAGTTGATTTTCCATTTTTTCGGTAGTAAATTCTACATCCAGCTTGGAACCGGGTATTACCCGGTTGTTTGTGTCAGAAGTGAAATCTACTGTGACTTTTACCCTTTGCTCCTCTAAGCCTAAAGGGGATAACCTTTCCGTAGCCGTAGGGGAAATTTCGCGGATAATACCGGGGAAAGTAATCTCCTGGCCTTTTCTGTCTTGGATTAAGTTTACTTTCATACCTTTTTCTAAAAAGGTTACATCTTCTGCTAAGACATAGACTTCTACTTGATAAGCATCTTCTTGGAAAACGGTCATTAAGGGTACTCCAGCCTTGGCCATTTCGCCTATTTTCCCGGACAGGTTAGCTACCGTTCCCTTGGAAGGGGCCGTTAAGGTACCTTGGTTTATTTGGTATTCTAAATGTTGAATCTGGGCTTCTATGGCTTCTATTCTACCTGTATAAAACCGGGTAGTTCCTCCTGAGCTTTCCTGTTCCTGAAAGAGGCGTAAAGTTTCTTTTTCCTGTTCCAGGGCAAGTGCGGTTTGCCTTACTAATCTTTCTGCTTCTTCCAGCTCTTTTTTAGTAGCCGCACCCATTTTATACAGTTCTTGAATTCGCTCCAATTCCTTTTCGTAAGCGGCTAGATCTAATTCAATCTGCTTTATTTGTAGCTCTAAATCTTTAAAGGTTTGTGTTTGCTCCCCTTGGATACTGGTCAGTTGTCCCTGTAATTGTTGTAATTGAAATTGCAAATCGGTAGTATCCAGAACGGCCAGTACCTGTCCTTCTTCAACTTTTTGTCCTTCTTTGACAGGCAATTCAATTATTTTGGCATTGATTAACGGGTAAATGGGTTGTTCTATTTGGGGAACAATTGTACCTTCTTCTTTAAAAGTATTGGCTATGGTTGAAGGCTTAACTTCTAACAGCTCTGTTTCTATACTCCCGCTTAAATTGAATACTATAAACACCAAGATTACACTTAAGGCTAATCCACCCCAGATTAATTTCCATTTTGTTTTCATGTTCTGTTCCCCTCCTATTCCCTTTCTTTCAGCACTTCGACTAAACTTAATTTTTTAATTTTTCCCGCTGCTGCCTGTTGAGCCAGCCAGATGGAAATAGCGGTAATTATCAGGGCCAATAGATAAGAAGTAGGGCTGATAACCACCGGCATGGAAAAAATATCACTTTCGATAGCCTGGGCTATACCTGTAAGCATTAACTTGGACATGGGTATTCCCGCTATCATAGCTCCTAAACCTAAAAACCACTGTTCAAAGGTGACTACGGACAGGACTTCTGCCGGCGTCATCCCCAGAACCATCATAGAGGCCAGTTCTCTGCTTCTTTCAGAGACTGTAATTACCGAAGAACTATAGATAATGGCAAAGCCGATGATCACACCTATTAAGGCATAAATGTAAATAAAACTGCCGTAAGAGGCCATCAATTCCTGTAATTTTTTAAAGCTTTCCTCTTTTGCTTCAATACTGGCCACCAGAGCACTTTCCCGGTATTTTTCTTTAAGGGGGATTACCCTTTCTTTCTCTGTAGTTAACATAAAAGAGGTGGCCAGAGGGCCTGCCTTGAGAAACTCCTGGAGAGCATTAATGTTCATATAAGCATTAATACCTACATACTGAGGGATGATTCCCCTTACTTCTACCTGTTTAGTTGAATCCCAATCTTCAATAAGGGGTGTATCCACATTAAGCTTAGTACCTAAAGAAGCATTCAAAAGAGAGGCCAACCTTTCCGAAAGGAGTATCCCCTTATCAGGAAGTTCTACGGAGTTGCCTTCTGCGTCTAAAATATTATAAAGGTGGCTGTTTGGGGGAAGACCCAGGATAACCACGTCTTTTTCCAACCATTTGTTTTTCAGGGTTACCGGAATCTCCGCCATTGGTTCTGCTCTGTTTACTCCCGGAAAGGAGGACAGCTCCCGGGATACGGCTTTAGCATCTACCGATTGGCTTAAAGAAATCTTTAGGTCATAAACTTCTACCTTTTCGTACTGGTCGAAAAGCATTTTTTGGATAAGGTCGTTCATGGACCAGGTAAAGGCTGTAATGGCGAAACAAAACATGATTCCCACAAAGATAAAGAAGCTGCGGCCTTTATTCCGGGAAATGTTGCGGACGGCCATCATTCCCTGAACCGTAAGCATATTCCAAAAGAAAGGGATTCTTTCCAAAAGTATTCTCCTACCGGAAGGAGGGGAGGGAGGCCGTAGGGCTTGTGCCGGTTCCAGTTTTAAAATATTTTTACATCCCTGATACCCAGCCCCCAGGGCAAAGGTTAGAGAAAGGACTATACCTAAAATTAAGTATAAAATGGAGAAATTGTCTGGTGCTTCAGGCATATTAAAGAATAACCGGTACATGGAGGTAAAAGGACCGGCCAGGATGATACCCAAAATTCCCCCGATAAAGCTGCCTGATAAAGCGATAACCAGGGGATAGGACAGGTAATGAGAAAGAATTTCTCCCCGGGTATAACCAAAGGCCTTCAGAATACCGATCTGTCCTCGCTGTTGTTCGATTAATCTTTTTAAGGTAATATACAAAATCATGGCGGCGATACCTAAAAACATGACCGGCATAACCCGGGCCATGGTTTCCAGGGAGGTTATTTCCATTTCCAGTAAAGAGTGGCTTACCTGGTCTTTTCTGGGGATTAAACTACGGAGACCGTAAGGTTTTAATTTATATTCTAAGGTATCTTCAATATCTTCAAAATCTACTCCCGGTTCTAAAGAAAAAACTAAATCATTATAAACCCCGGTAACGAAAATTTTTTCCATGATTTCAATGGGTACAAAGGCAATACCAAAGGTTTCTGGTGAGGGATATAAGTCTGCTGTAGTTCTTAAAGCATAGATAAATTCAGGACTCTTTCCAAAGCCTACCACTTTCAGCTCTCTGATTTTACCGTTGACGATAATCTCCAGCTTGTCATTTAATTTTAAGTTCTGAGCTTCAAAGAATTTATTATCAACCCAGATATTCATGGTTTTATTGCTTAAAGGAGTGCCTTTTTCCAGGAGAAAGTCATTTAAGCGGTTTTCCTTGGACGGGTCCATTGAAACAAGACGCAGATAGATGTTTTCCTGGCTTTGGGGTGCGTATACCTGCACATCTTTGACTATTCGTCCTTCAATTTGCTTAATGCCTTTAATATTTTGCAGGTTACCTATTGCGCTAAAGGGTAAAGCTTCTACCTGGGCAAAGCCATCAGCGAAGTTTTGTTCTGTGTAGAAGCTCTTTTGGGATATTTTCAGGTTATCGACAACCAAGGAAAAAGCGGTAAAAACCATAATTCCCAAAATCATGACCACAATGCAGGCCAGATAAGTGCCTTTATTTTCTTTTAAATCCCGGAGCATTTTTTTTCTCAGCATTACCAGGTCACCTTCTCGGGAGGAAGTGGATTGGGGTTGTGTTCGATTTTAACAAGGCGCCCGTCTTTAAGGTAAAAAATACGGTCAGCAATTTGAGCAATTGCCGTATTGTGAGTGATAACCACTACCGTTTTGCCATAGGAAGTAGAAAAGTCTTTGAGAAGTTTTAGGACTTGAATACTGGTGGTAAAGTCTAAAGCTCCGGTTGGTTCGTCACAGAGCATGATTTGAGGGTTTTTAGCCAATGCTCTGGCTAAAGCTATCCGTTGTTGTTCCCCTCCGGAAAGTTGGGAGGGAAAATGGTCAGCCCGATTAGCAAGTCCTACTTTTTCCAGTAGTTCCTTGATAGGTAAAGGGTCTTTAGCTATCTGAGCCGCTAGGTTAATGTTTTCATAGGCGGTTAAATTAGGCATTAGATTATAAAATTGGAAGACAAAACCTACATCATGGCGACGGTAGAGGGTTAGCTCTTTACTGTTCGCCGTATGGAGAGGTTTATTAAGGTAATATAATTCACCGGAGGTGGCCTGGTCCATGCCGCCGATAATATTTAAAAGGGTACTCTTTCCCGAACCGCTGGGACCTAAAACCACCACCAGTTCTCCCTTATATAGTTCAAAACTGGCTTCCTTTAAAGCTTCTACTTTTACTTCACCCATTTGGTAGGTCTTTGTTAAGTTTTTGGCGACCATGATCGTTTCCATGAATTTACACTCCTACGCAGTATAGTGGCTAGTTTTTAGTGGCTGGTGGCTAGTATTACGACCTTCAGTCGATAACGACCTTCGGTCGTATGATTAAGGGTAAGGTTGAGGTTGAGGAGGTTAAAGTATCAGATTAAAGACCCAATAATTAGCCCAGACTTAACCTCAACCTTCGCCGTCAGGCGAAAAAAATTAGTGTTTATCCGTGGTTATAAATTCTAGTCACAAGTCACTAGTCACTATCTTTATAATCATCTTAACGAAGAAGATTCTGTTTTGCAATAAGTTTTGTAATTTTTCAATTGAAAAATTACAAAACTTTTAGTAACCTTAAAGAGGAGGTGAGTTTAATGGACGGCTTTCAGCGCCGCAAGGAAGAAAAACAAGCCCGGATTTATCAGGCTGCCCTGGAGTTGTTTGGAAAGTACGGGGTAAAAAATGTTAAAATAAGCGAGATAGCGGCGAAAGCAGATGTATCACCGGTTACCATCTATAATTATTACGGAAGTAAAGACGGTCTCTTGCGGCAGGTTATTTTTCAATTTATAGTGGAAAAAGGGGAGGAGTATAACGCCCTTATCCATAAAGATATTCCTTTTCCGGAAAAAATAGAAAAGATCATTTTTAATAAAAAAGAAACTGCGAAAGGCCTCCATCCTGAATTCATTCAGTCTGTGGTTTCTAAAGACCCGGAAATTAAAAAGTTTGTGGAGGATTTTTATAAAAATAAGAGTTTACCTATGGTTATGGAAATCATTGAACAGGGCAGAAGAGAAGGGTATATTAATAACAATATTTCCAATGAAACAATCCTGTTTTATATGGGGATGTTTTGGGAGGTTGTAAATCGGCCGGAATTATTTTTAGAGGAAAATAAATCGATTCAGTTAGAACTATCCGAACTGTTTTTTTATGGGATAGTGGGACCGGGATGGAAAAAAAGCTAAAGCTCAAAGGCTTTAGCTTTTTTAACATTTTGGACCGGCATTTTTAATTTCTTCGGGGATGTTGGAAAACTTGGCAAAGTTTTCTGCGAATTTACAAGCTAATTCTTTAGCTTGTTTTTCATAAGCTGTATTATCGTTCCACATATTTATAGGATTTAGGATTTCATCAGGAACATGGGGACAAGACTTGGG
>DGEF01000093.1:0-6090 GCA_002385805.1 Peptococcaceae bacterium UBA3933 | reverse complement strand
GGCAAGTCTATTCTTTTGCCTACTCCGTAGGGACCCCCTGTCCACCCTGTGTTCACTAAAAAGACGTTTACTTGGTGTTTTTCAATTTTTTCTCCCAGCATATTGGCATATTTTATAGGTGCATAGGGTAAAAAGGGTTCGCCAAAACAGGCGGAAAAGGTTGCTTGAGGCTCTGTGATACCTCTTTCGGTTCCGGCTAGTTTACTGGTATATCCTGAGAGGAAGTGATACATAGCCTGTTCTTTAGTTAATTTGGAAATAGGCGGCAACACCCCAAAGGCGTCAGCAGTTAAAAAGATTATTGTTTTTGGTATACCTGCTGTTCCCCTTTGTACCGAATTAGGGATAAAATCAATAGGATAACCGGCTCGTGTATTTTCGGTAATACTGCTGTCATCATAATTTAAAATCCTGGTTTCAGGGTCTATAACAATATTTTCTACTACCGTACCAAATCTAATAGCCTGCCATATTTGGGGTTCCTTTTCTGCAGAAAGGTTAATGGTTTTGGCATAGCAGCCACCTTCAATATTAAAGACACCTTCTTTGGACCAGCCGTGTTCATCATCACCTATTAAGTACCTGTCAGGATCAGCAGAAAGGGTGGTTTTACCGGTTCCGGAAAGACCAAAAAACAGGGCAACATCGGAATTTTTGCCTAAATTAGCAGAACAATGCATAGGTAAAACATCCCTTTGGGGTAAAAGGTAATTCATGAGGCTGAAAACGGATTTTTTCATTTCACCACAATAAGAAGTTCCCGCAATAATAATCAGCTTTCGCGTAAAGTTTAAGACTATTGCGGCTTCTGAATTTACTCCGTCAATTTCCGGTTCACACTTAAAACCAGGTGCGCAAATTAAAGTATATTCAGGTTGGAAAGAGTCCAATTCTTTTGGAGTAGGTCTTCTTAACAATTGGTGGATAAAGAGGTTTTGATAAGCCAGTTCATTAATTACCCTTATATTAACCTTATAGTTAGGGTCACTGCCTGCATATCCATCAAAAATAAATAAATCTTTTTTTTGCAGATAGGCTGTTAATCTGTGATAAAGGCGGTTAAAATTCTCCGGTGAGAGTGGTATGTTCACTTTCCCCCAGGCAATTTCTTCGTGTACTTCAGGTGTGTCTACGATAAATCTATCTTTGGGAGACCTACCGGTATATTTTCCGGTAAAAGTACAAAATGCTCCATTGGCTGCCAGTATTCCTTCCTGCCTTTTCAGTGCCTCTTCAATTAACATTGGGACTGGAAGGTTTCGGTAGGTCTTTCCGGTATTGGTTATACCCAGTTCTTCCAAATTACTGACGTCTAATTGCATTTTCTTCTCTCCTTTGTGTATCATTTATTGTTTTTTATGGAATATGTGATGTAATATTTCGTAATATAACCTTTAATAATATAGCATTTTTTTCTGAGAAGGTAAACCATAATTAATAAAAATAAGCCAGTGCTTTAAGCCTGGCTTATTTTCTATAGTCAAATTAATAAAATTTTTTGGAGTTTTGATATTCATAGACATCCATTAAGGCTTCTCCGAAACGCTGGAAATGCACTACTTCCCTTTCCCTGAGAAAACGGAGAGGGTCTTTTACACAGGGGTCATCGGTAAGGTTAATTAACCATTCATAAGTGGATCTGGCTTTTTGTTCAGCGGCCATGTCTTCGTACAGGTCGGTGATGGGGTCCCCTTTGGCCTGAATATAAGTAACTGTAAAGGGGTTCCCGGCAGCGTTTACATAAAATAAAGCCTTATCATGATCAGCATAGTACTCGGCCAGACCTGCCTCCTTAATTTCCTCAATTGTTGCGTCTTTCATTAATTGGTAAACCATGGCAGCGATAATTTCCAGGTGAGCCAGTTCTTCAGTGCCGATATCGGTTAAAAGGGCTTTAGACTTACCGGTAGGCATAGTGTATCTTTGGGTCAGATACCTAAGGGCCGCTGCCAATTCACCATCGGCACCGCCGTACTGTTCAATAATCCATTTAGCCATTCTAACATCTTTATTTTTTATCTTAACAGGATACTGAATTTTTTTCTCGTAAATCCACATATTTTATTTTCCTCCTTTCTATTCCTTTATTCCCAGGGCCAGGGCTCGTTGACCCATTGCCAGGGATATTTACTGGGTGCGTAGCCGAAATTTGTTAAGGGACCATATAGGGACTCATACATTTTTTTCAGTTCTTCATACTTGCGGGCAAACATGTTGTAGTCAGCCAATGCTTGCTGGTTTGTAGGATTATTATCTAAAAACAGGTTCAATTCAACCAGGGCGAAGGAAACTTCCTGCAGTTCCCTCATTAATTCACAACGTTGTCTATCCACCTTCACTACCTCCTTTATCTATCTTTTTCTCTATAAGGCATATAAAGGTTAGGGAAAATAGTTCCGCGCATCAATGCTTCTCTTAAAGGGAAAAGTCTCACATAGGGTTGACGGGGTATATAGGCTCTGGCTAACTCGCGTTTTTGCATGCAAATCACTCCCTTGCAGTAGTCTAAAAATCTCTTCTATATCATATTATTCCTGGAGTTATCTCAGTTGTGAGTAAAACACAAGGTTTTTCAATAAACGAAAAATTTTCCGAAATTTTAAAATAAAAACTATAAGAATTATTAAATTAACTCGGAAACGAAATACAACAATTATGAATCTATTTTTTCTTGAAAATCATGTTAGAATAATATATAATAGTCACAAAAATATAATTCTTTTCAGAAAATTTTAAAAAAGTTAATTTTAAATGGGGGGTGTATAAAATGATTAGAATAGTTGGTCAACTTTCGCCATTTTACGAAAGGGTAGCAGTGCCTAGAAGAGAAAGGTCTGCTACCCGATTTGTTTTTAATTGTAAAAGTTTTAACAAGCATTGCTTGTTGAAAGGGATAAAACCTAAATGTTTAAACATTACGTAATGTATACAAAAGGGGGAGGAGAAGGAGATGAATTTTTTTGAAAAACACTACTTTTTACTAAGAAAACTCCATGTAATAACAGGGGTATTGCCTGTAGGAGTATTTCTCTTAGTTCATCTCACCATTAATTCCTATGCATTAGTCAGTCCGGAAGTTTATACCCAGCGTGCAGCCATGATGAAAGAACTACCCTTTTTAACCTTTCTAGAAACATTCTTTATATTCGTACCCATTCTCTATCATGGCTTATTCGGTCTATACGTAGTCTACATCGCCAAAAATAACGTCCTAAAATTCACATATTCCAGGAACTGGGCCTTTTATCTCCAACGAATCACAGCCATAATCACCTTTATCTTTTTAATCTACCACGTACTAACCACCAGATTCTCCGGAGAAGCAATCACCTATGAATTCATGTCCAATATCCTGGCCAGTCCCGGAATGCTCATCTTCTACATAGTAGGAGTATTGGCCGCCATGTACCATCTTGCCAACGGTCTTTGGGCCTTCTTCATCGACTTAGGCATCACCATCGGTCCCAAAGCCCAAAGAACAGTTGAAATAGCCTCTTACTTCATCTTTGTAGTTTTAGGAATCTTATCAGTCCAGATATTACTGGCATTTTAGGAGGGTAGTAACATGAAAAAACAAAAAGTAATCGTAGTCGGCGGAGGCCTTTCCGGATTAATGGCCACTATCAAAATAGCAGAACAAGGAATCCCCGTAGACCTAATATCCTTAGTACCCGTAAAAAGATCCCACTCACTCTGTGCCCAAGGAGGAATCAACGCCGCCTTAGACACCAAAGGGCAGAACGACTCCACCTGGGAACACTTTTACGACACCATTTACGGAGGCGACTTTTTAGCCAACCAACCCCCCGTAAAAGCCATGTGTGACGCAGCACCCGGCATCATCCATTATATGGCCCGGGCCGGGGTAATGTTTAGCCGGACTCCCGAAGGACTCTTAGACTTAAGACTCTTTGGTGGAGTAAAAAAACGCAGAACCGCCTTTGCCGGCGCCACCACCGGCCAACAGCTTCTTTATGCCTGTGACGAACAAGTAAGAAGGTACGAAGTAAAAGGATTAGTCACCAAATACGAAGGCTGGGAATTCCTCTCCGCCGTTATCGACGAAAACCGCGTCTGCCGCGGCATAGTAGCCCAAAACCTAACCACCATGGAAATAAGGGTATTCAAAGGGGACGCAGTCCTAATCGCCACCGGAGGCGCCGGGATGATTTACGGCAAATCCACCAACTCCACCATCAACACCGGCAGTGCCGCCTCCAGCATCTACCAGCAGGGAGTAGCCTTTGCCAACGGCGAATTCGTCCAAATTCACCCCACCGGCATGATCGGCGAGGACAAAAACCGTCTCATGTCCGAAGCAGCCCGGGGCGAAGGCGGCCGGATTTGGACCTATAAAGACGGTAAACCCTGGTACTTTTTAGAAGAATGGTATCCCGCCTATGGAAACACAGTACCTCGGGACATAGCCGCCCGGGCCATTTACAAAGTCTGTGTGGAAATGGGCTTAGGTATAGACGGTAAAAACATGGTTTACTTAGACCTAACCCATTTAGACCCTGAATTCTTAGAAAGACGATTAGGTGGGATCCTAGAAATCTACCGCAACTTCCAAGGAGATGACCCCACCAAAGTACCCATGAAAATCTTCCCTGCCGTTCACTACTTTATGGGCGGAATCTATGTAGACTGGAACCATCAAACAGAAATCCCCGGACTCTTTGCCTCCGGAGAATGTGACTATATGTACCACGGAGCCAACCGCTTAGGAGCTAACTCCTTACTCTCAGCCCTCTATAGCGGCACCGTAGTAGGCCCAAGTATTGTTGAATACCTGAAAAACATCGACAAAACCACAGACGACGTCAAATCCACAGTTTACGACAGCCAGTTAAAATACGAAGAAGAAAAATACAAAAACATCTGCCAGATGAGCGGCAAAGAAAACCCCTACAAACTCCACGAAGAAATGGGCGACATAATGCGGGAGAACGTCACCATAGTCCGGTATAACAAAAAGCTCAAAGAAACCGACGAAAAACTTCAAGAATTTATGGAACGCTGGAACAACATAGGCATAAGCGACAATACCCAGTGGAGTAACCAAGACGTAATGTTTGTCCGGCAGCTAAGAAACATGATGGAACTGGCCCGGGTAATCACCCTGGGTGCCCTAAACCGTAACGAAAGCCGTGGCTCTCACTACAAACCCGAATATCCCGAAAGGGATGACGAAAACTGGCTCAGAACAACCAAAGCCTACTGGACTGAAAACGGTCCCCGTTTCGAATACGAAGAAGTAGATACCTCTTTAGTCAAACCTGTACCCAGAAAATACGATGTAGACGGTCGTCAGGAAGTAAAGGAGGCGAAATAAGGTGGCCCGGGAATATATCCACTTAAAAATAAAACGGCAAAAAGACCCCAAAAGCCAAGCCTACTGGGAAGAATTCAAAGTACCCTATAAACCCAACCAAAACGTAGTAGGCATACTTATGGAAATCAGGAAAAACCCCGTTAACATCAAAGGGGAAAAAGTAGCCCCCGTAGTCTGGGACTGTAACTGTTTAGAAGAAGTATGTGGTGCTTGTACCATGCTTATAAACGGTACACCCCGTCAAGCCTGTTCCGCCTTAATCGATAAACTGCCGGAGGGAGTAATCACCTTAGAGCCTTTAAGTAAATTCCCTGTAATCAGAGACCTTATGGTAGACCGGCAGATCATGTTTGAAAACTTAAAGAAAGTAAAAGCCTGGGTGGAAACCGACGGGTGTTTTGACTTAGGTCCCCCGCCCCGGATGAACGAAAAAGAACGGGCCTGGGCTTATGAACTTTCCCGGTGTATGACCTGTGGCTGCTGTTTAGAGGCTTGCCCTAATGTAAACAGTAAATCACCCTTTATGGGTGCTCAGGCTCTAAGCCAGGTGACCTTGTTTAACATGCATCCCATCGGGAAAATGAACCGGGAAGAACGGCTGGAAACTGTGATGGGTAGAGGCGGAATTGTGGATTGTGGTAATTCGCAAAACTGTGTAAAGGTTTGTCCGAAAAAGATTCCATTGGATAAGTCTTTGGCTCAGTTGAATAAGGAAACTACTTTACATGGGATTATCCTGTCTCTTATACACATCT
>DGEF01000002.1:3708-5721 GCA_002385805.1 Peptococcaceae bacterium UBA3933 | reverse complement strand
TCCTTTATCCTCTTTTTTAAGATAAGATAATAAAAACTTTTTAAAATAACCCAACCATCTTAATATAAAAACAAATATCCCTTTATTCATAACCTCATTCCTTAACAATAAGGTTTCGTTTAATCTATATGAGGCTATGAACCAATAAATGTTCCACTTTTAAAATATTGTTACCTGGTCATTTTTAAGTTTTTCTTGATTAGCTATTTTCAACAAATACATATATCTTTTCTCCGCAGATTCTAAGCGGTAAATAGCATGATCCACCAGCATAGGATCTGTAACTTCCTCAAAAAACCTTTTCGCATCTATCCATTCCTCTTTGGCTTTACTGATCATCCCCAGTAAAGAGAGGTCTTTTTCAGTTTCGTCATCTAAAATTTCCGCCGGCAAAAATTGATCACGAAATGCTAACAATTTTGCTTTAATAAATTCCTTTAGACTATTCAGCATCTTCATTCCTCCCTGGGAAAAAGCTTTATTACTATTTTTCCCAAAAAGAAAAAAGCTAGTCACAAGGACCAGCCCATTAAAACATTAAAGAATCCACTTCCTTTTTATATTTAGCTGACATAAGTAAAATAAGACAACACAAAAGGTTAATAAAACAGAAAAGCTAACCAATGTATGTAAAATTGCATTGCCGGTAATCATGCCTTTAAGAATATCCGTGCCGTAAGTCAAAGGCAGACAAAAAGATATTGGTTTCAGGACAGTCGGTAACTTTTCGATGGGAATAAACAAACCACATAAAAACAACATGGTTAAAACAACGTACCAGTTTATACCTGTTAAATCTATAAAATAAGCCGCCAGAAAAACGGGTATGAAAGCATTAAGCATCCCAAACAAAATTGCCCCGGACAGTTTTGCCATTACCAATGTACTTATACTAATAGGTGCCAGCAATAATCTGTCAAAAGAACGACCTTTTCTTTCAAAGGTAATGGTCACCGCCAGCATAGAAGTAGTTCCAAATAATACACTCATGGCCATTAAACCCGGCAGTAATTGGCGCATTTCCAGACTACCTGAGGAGCTGATAAATTGCATTAAAGCCCAGGAAAGAGGAAAGATAATGCCCCAACTGATATTAGGCGGTTTTAAATAATAATTTTGAATATCCTTCTTTAAAATACTTCCAAAAGCAATTAAGGTTTTTTGCATTTATCTACCCACCTTTTCTTTCTCTTTTACTAACTTAGATGCTCTGATTCCTGTTACTTTCACAAACACATCTTCCAGGGAAGGCTTTAACTCCTTAGCTTCATAAACATTAATCCCTTTACTGTCCAGAAATTGAAGAATTGGAGATAAAGGAACAGGTTCTTGAGAAATAAGTAAACAAGAATTTTCGGCAGGTATCTCAATATGACAATTGGAGAAAATATCTTCCATTTCTTCTTTTAATTTTTCCACATTACCGTCAAGGACTAATTTGATTTTATGTTCCCGTTCCACATTTTCCATAAGCTCAGTAATTGTTCCCTCTTTAACGATTTTACCGTTAACAATAAAAGCTATCCGGTCACAAATCCGTTCCGCTTCTTCAATATAATGGGTAGTAATGAATATGGTTTTACCCTGTCTTTTTAAATCCAGCAACAGTTCTCTTATCTGTCTAGCGCTTTCCACATCGATTCCGGTGGTGGGCTCATCTAAAAATAATATTTTAGGGTTATGGATAAGACCTGCAGCAATGGTTATCTTGCGGCGCATACCTTTGGAGTAAGCTTTAAAAGGGCGTTTTCCTGCTTTGGCTAAATCAAACTGCTCCAGTAATTCTTTTGCTTTCCTTTCCCGCTCCTTTTTTGCCATTCCATAAAGAGAAGCACAAAAACAAAGGTTATCAAAACCGTCCATTTCGGGATAAAGATTATTTTCATCAGGGATAATGCCGATAATACTTTGCACCTTTTTTATACTTTTTACCGCGTCTATTCCGTCAATCAAAATCTTGCCGCCGGTAGGCCTGGCCAACCCGATCAGCATATTTATCGTAGAAGTTTTTCC
>DGEF01000002.1:2730-3582 GCA_002385805.1 Peptococcaceae bacterium UBA3933 | reverse complement strand
TATTTCCCCTTTCTTCTCCATTGCCTTCCAAAAAGCTAAACTTGATTTTGTCCGAACACTTATCTTCCTCTTTCTTTATGTGGCATCTTTTTTGTTCCTGAGGCAAACACCCTGACTTATCAGGATTGCAAACTTCTCTTTCAATCTCTGCTAATTCTTTAAATTTAGCAGCAAGTTCCCGCAATATAATGCGATCTACATCATAATGCATAAAATATCCTTTTTTCTCCCCTTTAAGCAATCCGGCTTCCCGTAGTACCTTTAAATGCTGGGATACGGCCGATTCGGATATTTCCAGTTTCCTAGCCAAAGCCCGCACGCAATAATTATGCTTTAAAAGCAGTTTAACGATCTTCAACCTGGTCTCATCACCCAAAGCCTTTAATACTACTGATAATTCCATAACCATCCCCCCTTTTTAATTAAGTATTTACTTAATTAAAATATACCTTGGAAACCTAATTTAGTCAATACTTAATTAAATAGCCCTCTAAATTGTTTAACAATTTAGAGGGCTATTCTCCTTAATTTTTCATAAGTTTCAACCAACATATACTCCATAAGAGCATTTTTAAACTGCTCATCGTCTAAAACACGGGTAAAGAAGGTCTGATTCTGGTCCATTCTGTCAATTACTTTGTCTATAAACACTTTTTCAAAGGCAAATTTAAAATCATCAATAGTATTAGTTTTTGCTTTCTGAACCAAATCCTCATCGGCGGCAAAATCCTCTTTAATCTGCTCTACCGATAACTGGTCGGCTTTGGTAAAGTCAGTGCCGAATCGTTTATTAAGCCGCTCAATTATAGTGGAAAGATATTCTTCCTGCTCCTCCTTTACTCCTGTGCCCGC
>DGEF01000002.1:0-2471 GCA_002385805.1 Peptococcaceae bacterium UBA3933 | reverse complement strand
CCTTTTTCTTTCGGCAGTTTTTTAAGCAGGTATGTTAAATATACATATAATTTATGCAATTCTACATCTTCGAAAGGGGTTATTTGCAGAATAAAAGAATAAAGCCTTATATATTTAGTTGCCTGACTTTTAAAATCTTCTTGTTCCTGTTTGTCCAGTTTCTTATACCGTTCAACGGAAATATCTATCAAGTGATTTAATATGGCCCTGTCTTTGGAAGTCTTTTTATCCTTAGGTTTAAAGTATATACGATTAAACCTGTCTAATTCGTCTTCTATATACACACCATAGGCATGTAACCGGTTTTCGATATCATAAAGGAGGTTTGGTTCCGTCACCTCCTCGACTATAGTTGCCTGGTAATAGGGTTTGAAGGCTTCTTGAATATCTTCCGCCTTATTTACAAAATCAAGAACAAAGGTATCCCCTTTTCCCGGACAAGTCCTGTTAAGCCGGGAAAGAGTCTGTACTGCCTTGACTCCTGACAACTTCTTATCCACATACATGGTGTGTAGAAGGGGTTGGTCAAAGCCTGTCTGGTACTTTTCGGCAACTAAAAGCACTTGATATTCATCGGTGGCAAAACGATCGGGAAGTTCTGATTCCTTAAATTTATTTATCCCGCTTTCGGTGTATTCCACTCCGTCATCCTTTACAGTTCCCGAAAAGGCCACTAAGGTTTTAATATCCTTATACCCTTTCTTTTTAATATATTCATCAAAAGCATGTTTATAACGTACCGCATGGAGCCTGGAGCCGGTGACGACCATTGCCTTGGCCCTTCCCCCTATTTTATGCCTGGTTACTTTTCTAAAGTGTTCTACCATGATTTCAGTTTTTTGAGCGATGTTATGGGGATGAAGGCTAACATATCTTGTAAGTGCTTTTGTAGCCTTAGCCTTATCAAAGGCAGGGTCGTCTTCGATTTTCTTGGCCAGTTTAAAGTAGGCTTCATAAGTTACATAATTTTGCAGCACATCCAGGATGAAACCTTCTTCAATGGCCTGCCGCATAGAATATAAATGAAAAGGATGAGGCAGCCCGTCTTCACCTATAGTTCCAAACATTTCAAGGGTTTTTGCTTTAGGGGTGGCAGTGAAGGCAAAGAAACTGATATTAGGCTGTTTGCCCCTTTTCTTTATTGTTCTTATAATTTCCTCCTCAGGGTCATAGTCTTCCAGCTCTTCGTCCAGTTTTGCCGCTTCTTCCAAGCTACTTGCAGACAACACTTCCCTTAAAGATGCCATGTTTTCCCCTGCACTGCTGGAATGGGCTTCGTCTATGATGACTGCATATTTACGCTTTTCTAACTCGCCAACTTTTTCGATGATAAAAGGAAACTTTTGCAGGGTAGAGATAATAATCCTTGTCCCGCTTTTCAGTGCATCAGCCAATTGATTGGAGTCTTTATCAATCTTTTCTACAACACCGTGCTTATGTTCCAATTGGTAAATACTGTCCTGTAGCTGCCTGTCCAAAACCCGTCTGTCAGAGATAACAATCACGGAATCAAATACGGGATTATCGTTGTCATCATGAAGGTTAGCCAGCCTGTGAGCCAGCCAAGATATGGAGTTGGTTTTTCCTGACCCTGCACTGTGCTGGACAAGATAGTTAGTCCCTACTCCCTTCTCTTTTACATCAGCTTCCAATTTCCTGACCACATCTAACTGGTGGTACCTTGGAAATATAACCGTTTCCGATGTATAAATATTCCCGTCTATATCTTTCTTTTCCCGGGTTTCTATATAGACGAACCTCTTTAATATATCCATAAGACTGTTCTTTTCAAGTATCTCTTCCCAGAGGTAGGCGGTTTTAAACCCACCGGGATTATCAGGATTCCCTTTGCCTCCGTCGCACCCTTTGTTAAAGGGTAAAAAGAAAGTCTTATTTTCTGCAAGCCTGGTAGTCATATACACTTCCTGAGTATCTACCGCAAAGAATACAATGGCCCTTTTTTTAAAGTGGAACAATAATTCATTAGGACTCCTGTTTTTCTTATACTGTATAATAGCATCTTCATAGGTTTGACCGGTGAAAGGGTTTTTCAGTTCCAGCACAACAACGGGAAGTCCATTGACACAGATTAACATATCAATGCTGTTTTCATTCTTGGTACTGTAGCGTACCTGTCTTGTAACGGATATGCGATTCTTTTCATAGAGTTTTAATGTTTCCATGTTTAATTTGCTGGCAGGTTGGAAATAGGCCAGGTCTAAGTATACGCCATAGTCTTTAATCCCGTGCCTTAACACATCAATCATACCCCGGGTATTAAGTTCCCGGTTTAACCGATTAAGCACCTTAAAGTGATACTGATCCTTATATATTTCTTTTAATTTCTGCATCTTTTCGGGCTGTGTATCCTCTAGGAAATCAAAAAGGAGTTTCGTATCAAGGGCAAACTCTTTGTTATAATCATCAGGATTGCCCTTAATATACCCTGATTTTAGAAGATGTTCTTCTAC
>DGEF01000113.1 GCA_002385805.1 Peptococcaceae bacterium UBA3933 | reverse complement strand
CGCGAGTTCGAATCTCGTCTTCCGCTCCATATCATATTTGCTAGACTGTATTAGACTTACCTCGACAGTATTTAGTCGAGGTGTTCTTTTATTTAAAAAACTTTAAATTTTGGTATTGTTTTTATTTTTAATCCTTTTATATCTATTTTTTTATGGGTATAATCTTAAAAGATAAGGTTTTTACCGTTACATATTTATTAAATGTTAGGAGGAGCAGTTAATGCAAGTTACTACTGAAAAATTAGACAAAAAACAGATTGAATTGACGATTGAAGTTGATGAGCAAAAATTCGAGGAAGGTTTGCAATATGCTTATAAAAAGATAGTTAAACAAATCAATATCCCCGGGTTTAGAAAGGGAAAAGTTCCCAGGAAAATTTTAGAACAAAGATTTGGAGTGGAAATATTTTTTGAAGACGCGGTAGAGTATATTATGCCGCAAGCCTACCTAGAAGCAGTGGAAACTTTAGATGAATCTATTGTTCCTGTTGGTAAACCGGAAATTGATATAATGCAATTAGAACCAAATAAACCTTTTATTTTTAAAGCAAAAGTAGAAATTAAACCTGAAGTAGAGTTAGGTGAATATAAAGGCTTAGAATTAGAAAAGCTAGATACTGCTGTAACCGAAGAAGATGTAAATAAAGAACTGGAACAATTACGGCAGCGGCATGCCCAGCTAGAAGTAGTTGGAGAAGAAGGTCAAGTTGAAAATGGTGATTTCGTAGTAATTGATTTTGTAGGTAAAGTTAACGGTGAACCTTTTGAAGGCGGAACTGCGGAAGATTATACCCTGGAAATTGGTTCTGGCACATTTATCCCCGGGTTTGAAGATCAGCTTGTGGGTATGAAGTTAAATGAACAGAAAGTTATTGAGGTTACTTTCCCTGCTGATTATCATAGCGAAGAGTTGGCCGGTAAAGAGGCTACATTTGATGTTACCGTAAAAGAGATTAAAAGAAAAAAATTAGCTGAATTAGATGATGAATTTGCTAAAGACATAAGTGAATTTGAAACTTTGCAGGAATTAAAGAATGATATAGAGAATAAATTAAAGAAACGGAAAGAAGAAAACGCTCAGAATCATTTACGAGAACAAGCTATAGCAAAGGCTTCCGAAAATGCTCAGGTAGATATCCCCCAAGCTATGATTGATACTCAGATTGATGACATCTTGCAAAATTTTGATCTTCGGTTACGTAGTCAGGGACTTTCCTTAGAAAAATTCTTACAGTACTCCCAACAGACTCAAGAAAGTATTAGAGAACAATATCAGGAAGATGCGAAAAAAGCCGTAAAAAATCAATTAGTTTTAGAGGCTATTGCTAAAGCTGAAGGTATTGAAGTGGAGGAAGAAGATTTAGAGAAAGAGTTTGAGCGTTTAGCAGAAATGTACAATCAGAAAAAAGAAGAAATAAAAGAAATTTTGACCCAACAAGGTCAAATCGATGCCATTAAGCATAGTATTAGGATTGACAAGGCTGTTGACTTTATTATTGCCAATGCCAAGATCAATTAAAGGGGGTATTTTCTTTGAGTCCGTTAGTTCCGATTGTGGTTGAACAGACTAACCGCGGGGAAAGGTCCTATGATATTTATTCTAGGTTATTAAAGGACCGTATAATCTTCCTGGGGGATGTTATTGACGATCACGTGGCTAACTTAGTAATTGCTCAGATGTTATTTTTAGAAGCAGAAGACCCTGATAAAGATATTCACCTTTATATAAACAGCCCCGGCGGCTCTATTACTGCAGGTTTTGCTATTTATGATACCATGCAGTATATTAGACCTGATGTGTCCACTATTTGTGTAGGTATGGCTGCCAGTATGGGAGCGTTTTTACTGGCTGCCGGTGCAAAAGGTAAAAGATACGCTCTACCTAATAGCGAGATCATGATTCATCAGCCCTTAGGCGGTGCACAGGGTCAGGCTACTGATATTGAAATACACGCCAAACGAATATTAGAGTTAAAAGACAGGATAAATACTATCCTAGCTGAAAGAACCGGTCAGAAAAAATCTAAAATTGCACAAGACACAGAACGGGACCGTTTTATGACAGCCCAAAAAGCAAAAGAATACGGATTAATTGACGAGGTTATTGAAAAAAGATCCCTTAAATCCTAGCTAGGATACGCGAGGTGATACCATGTATAAATTTGGGGATGAGAAAGGCCAATTGAAATGCTCTTTTTGTGGAAAGGCACAGGAACAAGTTAAAAAACTAGTGGCCGGACCAGGAGTATACATTTGTGATGAGTGCATTGAATTATGCAATGAAATAATCGAAGAAGAACTGAGTGAGGAAACCGGCTTTGAACTAGGGGATATTCCAAAGCCCAAAGAAATTAAAGCAATTTTAGATCAATATGTAGTTGGCCAAGAAGCTGCTAAAAAAGCCCTTTCTGTAGCCGTTTATAATCACTACAAAAGAATAAACTTAGGCATGAAAATTGAGGATGTAGAACTGCAAAAGAGTAATATCTGTATCTTAGGACCTACAGGAAGTGGGAAAACCTTACTGGCGCAGACTTTAGCTAAGATACTCAATGTACCTTTTGCCATTGCTGATGCCACTTCTCTCACTGAAGCCGGCTATGTAGGTGAAGACGTAGAAAATATTTTGCTAAAGTTAATCCAGGCAGCTGATTATGATGTGGAAAAAGCAGAACAGGGCATTATCTATATTGATGAAATTGATAAGATCGCCAGAAAGTCGGAAAATCCTTCTATTACCCGTGATGTTTCCGGTGAAGGAGTACAACAAGCCCTGTTAAAAATTTTAGAAGGTACCATAGCCAGCGTTCCTCCTCAAGGTGGGCGTAAACATCCCCATCAGGAGTTTATCCAGCTAGATACTACCAACATTTTGTTTATATGTGGTGGTGCTTTTGACGGTATTGAAAAGATTATTCAAAACCGTATTGGTAAAAAAGCAATGGGCTTTAATGCTGATGTGCAATCAAAGAAAGATGTCAACATAGGTGAAATTTTACAGCACATTTTACCTGAGGATTTGCTTAAATACGGTTTAATACCAGAGTTCGTGGGTAGACTTCCTGTAATCGTAACTTTAGATGCTTTAGATAAAGAAGCCTTAATTAAAATTTTAACTGAACCTAAAAATGCTTTGGTTAAACAGTACCAGAAGTTATTTGAACTGGATCAAGTCAACCTGGAATTTAAGCCTGAAGCTTTAGAGGCTATTGCCGATGAAGCTTTACGGCGAAAAACGGGGGCGCGGGGTTTGCGTTCTATCATCGAAAATATCATGATGGACGTTATGTACGAAATTCCGTCCCGGGAAGATATTAATAAAGTTATCGTAACTAAAGAAGTTGTTCTTGATAAAGAAGAACCCTTAATTGTTACTGGTACTGGTGAGAAGAAAAAGAAGAAAAAAGAAGAAAGCGCATAATAAAACCCTTGGGCGAATCCGCTCAAGGGTTTTGTGTAGCAATCATTGGCTTGTTATTAGTGGCTGGTATTACGACCTTCTGTCGTATGATTAAGGTTAAGGTTGAGGTTAAGAAGGCTTTTGGGAAATACTACAAGATGCATTCGATGCATGTTTATATTTCCGGATGCATCTAATGGAAGATATTTTTATACGATGCATCATGCAGTAAGACACAAAGCGGATGCTCATTCAAAAGAGCTCGATTTTTTTCGCCGCAAGGCCAATTATTAGTGTTAATCTGTGTCCATTCGTGTTAATCCGTGTGTATCCGTGGTTAAAATTTGGCCGGCAGCAGTGGCTTAAATTATAAACTAGCCACTAGCCACCAGCCACTAAAAACTAGTCAGATTAGTATGGCTTATTTTGCAGAGAGCGTTCGGCTATTTCGATAGCTTTCCGTACCATGTTTCCACAGTTACGAGAAGTCACATTGCCAAAGTCCCCGTCACGCAGTACAGTGTCAGCAAAGCCTAATTCCTTTGCAATTTCAAACTTTAAAGCATCGCTCATTACCTGTCTGCGGCGAGCCATAATTTTACCTCCTGAAAATTTTTTGAAGTTTATTTAAACTAATCTGACTAAAATTAATTTGCCCCAATCTGCATAATTTTATTAAAAATACTTCGAAGTAAAAACTTGAAAAAACATGATAAAAACTATTCAGAGAGAACATACTAGGTTTAGTTAAGGTTTAATTTCACTTTACTTTAAGAGATTGGCAGAAAGGGGATATTTATGTTTGGAGGAAGTATCGGCAGCATTTTAGGGTTTATACAAGTTTTTTTTGCGATAGTTATTGGTTTATATTTTTGGAATCTCTTAAAAAGTCAGCAGGGAAATAAGATAGCAGTGCAAAAAGAATCCCGTAAGGAATTGGATAAACTGGAAAAAATGCGTTCAATAAAATTAACGGAGCCGCTGGCTGCAAAAACAAGACCTCAGAGATTTGAGGATATTGTGGGGCAGGAAGAAGGCATAAAAGCTTTAAAAGCGGCTTTGTGTGGTCCTAATCCCCAGCATGTAATTATTTATGGTCCTCCTGGTGTAGGTAAAACGGCAGCTGCCCGTTTAGTTTTAGAATATGCTAAAAAACAACCTCATTCTCCCTTTAAGGAAGATGCAAATTTTGTGGAGGTTGATGGGGCTACTTCACGATTTGATGAAAGAGGGATTGCAGATCCGCTAATTGGTTCTGTCCATGACCCTATATACCAAGGAGCCGGTGCTATGGGTATGGCCGGTATTCCTCAACCTAAGCCCGGTGCTGTAACTAAAGCCCATGGCGGGATACTGTTTATTGATGAAATCGGAGAACTTCACCCTATTCAGATAAACAAATTGTTAAAGGTTTTAGAAGATCGAAAAGTGATCCTGGAAAGTGCTTATTATAGTCCGGAGGATACAAATATTCCCAGCCATATCCATGATATTTTTCAGAATGGCCTGCCTGCTGATTTTCGCTTAGTTGCTGCTACCACCAGATTACCTCAAGAGATCCCTCCTGCTATCCGGTCCCGTTGCTTAGAAGTTTTTTTCCGTGGACTTTTACCGGAGGAAATTGGTATAATTGCTGAAAATGCCGCTAAAAAAATTAATTTTGCTATTGAACCTGAGGCGGTACAGGTTGTCCAAAGATATGCCACGAATGGACGGCAGGCTGTTAACATTATTCAAATAGCTGCCGGCATTGTTTTAACAGAAGGAAGAAAAAAAATTACCCGTGAAGATATAGAGTGGGTGGTGAACAGTGGTCAATACTCCCCGCGACCGGAAAAAAAGGTGGCTCCTCAGCCACAAGTAGGATTAGTTAATGGGTTAGCCATTTATGGGCCCAATTTAGGCACCATTAATGAAATAGAGGTAAGTGTGATCAGGGCAAGAAAAGGACATGGCAAAGTGGTTGTTACCGGTATCGTAGAAGAAGAAGAATTAAGCGGTATGGGTGGTCAAAAGATTCGCCGCAAAAGTATGGCGAAAAGTTCGGTAGAAAATGTTTTAACTGTTTTGCGTAGAAACCTGGATGTAGACCCTAGGGATTATGATATTCACGTTAATTTTCCAGGCGGGGTACCCAATGACGGCCCTTCTGCAGGAATTGCCATAGCCACTGCAGTTTATTCCGCCATAAAAAATATTCCTGTTGATAATAAGATTGCCATGACAGGCGAAGTTTCTATCCGGGGACAGGTAAAACCTGTGGGAGGAGTAGTGGCCAAAGTAGAAGCCGCCCGCCATGCCGGTGCCGATCGTGTTATTATCCCTAAAGAAAACTGGCAGGAGGTTTTTAATAAAATTGAAGGTATAAAGGTTATTCCGGTAGAAAGGTTGGAAGAAGTTATTTCTTTAGCTTTGTTAAAACCCTTTGAAGAGAATGATCATGACCATAATCTTACTCAGTTTAAACTGGCCAAACCGGCAGTGCCCTGTATTTAATTCTAATCGCAAAGAAGGAGTAAACAATTAACAAGCGAATATTATAAGGGCACATTAAAAAACCAGTAGTTTTTTCTAGGAGGGAAAAGAATGTCCACTCATAATGTGCGACGTCTACCCGTATTGCCTTTAAGAGGAGTTTTAGTCTTTCCTTTTATGGTAATTCATTTAGATGTGGGTAGAGTCAAGTCAATTAAAGCCATTGAAGAGGCTATGATTCAAGACAAATTGATTTTTTTGGCTACTCAAAAGGCTGCTGAGACTGATGACCCCAAGGCTGAGGATATCTATAAAATAGGCACTGTAGCCGAGATTAAACAGATCCTTAAATTGCCTGGCGGAACAATTAGGGTATTAGTGGAAGGATTACATAGGGCAAAAACTTTACGTTTTACTTCTTTTGATCCGTATATGGAAGTAGAATTAGAAGAATATAAGGAAGAAGAAGCAGTAGAGGCGGAAAAAAGTGCGGAAACGGAAGCATTAATGCGAAGTGTTATTT
>DGEF01000051.1:7305-7427 GCA_002385805.1 Peptococcaceae bacterium UBA3933 | reverse complement strand
AATAGAGTTATTACACCTATACTGACGGAAGGTATACTAAGATGTCCTAGTTGTGTTCATACATTTTTTGGGTCTTATTTTGACTTTAGTTTTTTTGGGTATCAAAAATCGTAAGTTAAAAA
>DGEF01000051.1:1742-6977 GCA_002385805.1 Peptococcaceae bacterium UBA3933 | reverse complement strand
TTTAGCAACCTGCTAAGTAAAAACATGACAAAAATGGCTAATACACAACCTGCGAAGAAAATAGAGGTAATTCCACCTAGGGTGAACATTAAACCCATCACTAAAGGCCCCAAGGTTTGCCCTAACCTTAAAACCATCCCGTTAAGGGACATAAAGGCTGCCCTATACTCCATAGGGGCGAGACTGGCCAGGATTGTCTGGTTACTGGGTAGGTTTATTCCATGGCCTATGCCGAAAATAAAAGTAGGAATTAAGAGAAATAAAATGTCGTTGGCAAAAGGCACCATAAACAAAGCCACGGCATAAATAAGAAAGGCTGTTTTAAGTAATTTGGGAGCGGAAAAACGCTTGATCAAATTTCCTAGTTGCGCAGAGGTAAGAGCGGTAGTAATAGACATGGAGAACATCACCATTCCTGTAATAAAAGGTGAGCCACCTAAACCGCCGATTATAAAAGGAAAATAGGTAATATAAGCACCATAAAGGATTATAAAAGTAACCGTTGCTGCAGTAAATAAAGCATATACCTTTCTATTGTTTATATATTTTGCCGCAGTAATTAAATACTTCCCTAAATTTTGAGTGTTTTTCGGCTCAGGATTATTTAATTTAAAGATAACAATTAAGGCAATAGGTATAGCCAGTAAAGGCAAGAGAAATGGATAATACCAACCAAACATAGCCAATGCTCCTCCCAAAACCGGATAGCTGGCCGTACCAATACTTAAAACACTGGCATTATACCCCATGGCGGCAGCTCGCTCTTTTCCCGTATAAATATCCCCGATTAGGGTTTGATTTAAAGAACCTAAAGAAGCGGCTCCAATTCCCTGAAAAAAGCGAAATAAAAGCAATATATTAAAATTTGGCGCAAAAGCACAGGCTCCTCCGGCAATGGCAAATAAGAATAACGATGGAACCAAAACCTTCTTTCTGCCCCAACGGTCAGCCAATACCCCAAAAACAGGTGTTAAAAAAACTCCCGGTAAAGTAAATACCGTAATTAAAAGACCTACTGACGTTTCCGATATATTAAACCGTTGTGAAACACTGGTAAAGGCGGGAGAGATACTGGAGACTCCTAATACCGCCATTAAGGTAATTGCAAAAATAATTTGCAAATTCAGATCCCGATAAACCTTATGTTGTGCTTTTTCCGTTACCATTGGGCACCTCCTTTTTGAATGCTTGATTTGATTATAATAGCATTTCTAAATTTAGGCTAGCATTTTTAGCAAATAAAAATGAGCAGGTGAATGACCTGCTCATGAATTACTTATTGATTTTCTACAACACGTACTACTAACACACCTATTTCTGCCCGGGAAATATTCCTTTCAGGCTTAAAATACATCTGCCCATTTTCTTCATAACCGCCGATAATCCCTATTTCTTCTAAAGCCATAATGTTATCTTTCGCCCAGTGGTCCTCAATATCTACAAATTTGGAAACGAACCCGTCACTGGCTTTGTCTAAGTTTAAAACCCTGGCTAGCATGACTACTGCTTCAGCCCGGGTAATTTGTTTTTCCGGCTTAAACAGTTGCTTCCCTTGTTCTAAATAACCGGCTATGATATTTTTCTCCTGCATAGCCATAATCGGCCGGTTGGCCCAGTGACCTTCAATATCCACAAAAGTTGATGCAAAGGATTCGCTGGGTTCTTCATACTGTAAATATCTGCTAAGTATGGAAGCCATTTGAGCACGGGTCAAAGGATCATTAGGTTTGAAGGAACCGTCTTTAAATCCTCCCATTAAACCTAATGATGCCAGTTTATTTAAATCTTTTCTGGCCCAGTGTCCGTAAATATCTGTAAAAGCGGCTATACCCGGGAAAGGTTTGGCCGGAGCACCGGGTTCAGCTTTTAAAGCGAATAGTTTACCCTCTAAAGTGCCCACAAATACTAAATTACCATTTACTGCTCCATTACTGAAAAGATATGTATCTCCTAAATTAAATGCCCAGGATTGTTGTTTATCTTCTATATTTATCGCGGTTAGTCTGCCTTTTAAACCGTTTAAGATAATATTACCGCCCTGAACTAACGGAGAAGAGATATATGTGGAGGTATTAGTCTCTGCCTGCCAGACATTTTCCCCGGTTTCCGGGTCAAGGGCATAAAGGGTACCGGAACCGGTACTGTAAATAATAGCTCCATTAAAGATAACCGGTGAAGATAAGCCGGAAGCGGCACTTACCTCCCACACTTTTTCCCCAGTATCTCCTTTAAAAGCATAAACTTTATTACTAGGAGTGCTAATAAATACATTTCCTTCATAATATAAGGGTGCACTGGCCGCAGGAGCATAATAAGCTGAAGAACCTAAAGCTTGCTGCCATTTTTCTTCTCCTGTTTCTGCATCAACAGCGTAAAACTTTTGGTCCCAACTTCCGAAAAATACAGTACCCTCACCATAAGCTACCCGATGCATTATGGTGTTGCCGGTAGCAAATCTCCAAATTTCTTGACCGTTTTCAGCATTTAAAGCATATAAATTAAAATCACTGGAACCAACAAAAATTTTACCTTCAGCCAGTACAGGTGCAGTTAATACTGCCCCACCTGTTTGATATTCCCATAATTTCTGTCCGTTAGTTGCTTTTAAGCAATAAACTTTGCCATCGGTAGAGCTTACATATATTTTCCCCGGAACATACAATGGGGAACCTATTACCGCTCCACCTGTCTGGAATTCCCAATTTTTCTTGCCTGTTTTTTGGTCTAATTGATAAACTTTACCGCTGTTATCCCCTACATATAAGTAATCATTACTCAAGGCGGGAGCGTGCTGGATTCCTCCTTCTGCCTCAAACTCCCAGGCAATTTCCACCTTATCCGATTGTTTTACTTGAACTCTTACTTTGTCCAGATAAACTTTACCGTCAGCGGCTACAGCTCGTACCCAAAACTCCCGCAAGCCGTCATTTACTTCCTCTAAATCAATTTCCTTTTGATAAACATTGCCTACCTTTTCTAAAGGTTTCCAGGAAAAGTCTTCTAGTTTGTATTCCACTTTTTGCGGGGGAACTGACCAATTAGCTAAAGTTGCCTGTAAGAGAAAAGTACCAGCTAAAACTTCGTTTTTCTTTGGATTTGTAATGGTTACAGCAGGTCTTGTTTGGGATTTATATAAAGGTAATCTGGCAATTTCCTGTAATAATGGATT
Source organism: Peptococcaceae bacterium UBA3933 (assembly GCA_002385805.1). Taxonomy (GTDB): domain Bacteria; phylum Bacillota; class Peptococcia; order Peptococcales; family BICA1-8; genus UBA3933. The sequence continues at coordinate 3,808 of DGEF01000051.1, read as the reverse complement.
GTCTACACTTTTTCCGGATATTACGATTTCCTGGGAAGCTTTATTTATTTCTACTACAGAGTAAGTTCCCGTCTTGTCCATAACTGCCTTGGTCATTAGCACCGGAACTTCATTCATATACCAGAGTTTGTCAATATGACCATGGCCGGTAAAAATCGCCACCACATTATAATCTTTAATAATTGGCCATAAATCCCAATCATTATCCATAAACTTTGAGGCATCAACAGCTTCGTCAAAGAAAATAGGATGATGGCTAAAGATAACTATGGGCATGTTTTTATCTATATTAGCCAAATCCTTTTTCAGCCAAGCAAGCATTGCCTTGTCCAAATGACCGTGTTGGCCCTGGGTAATTGTAGAATCTAAAGTAATAAAATGTACCCCCTGATAATTCCAGGAAGCATAAGGCTCACCTATGTATTTTTTATAAATGCTTTTGCCGGCATCTGTCCAACGGCTCTCGTGATTTCCCAAAGTATGATACAAAGGCATAGTTAAAGGTTTTACAAGATTTAAATAGTACTCATACTGAGACGGTAGCCCAAATTCAGTTACATCACCGCCATGGACTAAAAAGGCCGCATCATTGTGATTGGCTAAAATATCGGAAACAACCAGAGAAGTATTGGTGTTACCGGGACCATGGCCAATATGGGTATCAGTCCAATGAATAAATTTAAAACCGGTAGGATTATCCGTTTCCGCCAAGACACCTGAGGTAGGAAAGATTCCTAGGAAAAAGGTTAAAAAAACTAGTACTGAAATTATTTTTTTCAATATACATCCTCCTTAAAGTATTCTTAATACTGAATGTTTTAGTAATCTTACTGGTTCTTAACTTACTTATCTTTATAGACGAATTAAACCAAAATCTGTTCCCAATAAGCTTCGAAATTAAATAACAGAAACTGAGGGTAATCCCCCGGTCGCAAATCTATTTATATGTATAATTTGTGTCCTTTAGGGTCTCCAATTTCCTGGAAATTGCAGCTATTTCCCCTCTCCCGTCTTTAACAGCTTTTAAATTCGTGATTATGGTACTTTGTAAAGCTCCCAAAAGATTATCCACATAATCTTCTGCTTCAGCTATTAACTTTTGGGCATAATCTAAAGCCTCTTTTTTCATTTGTTCGCATTCCGCTTGAGCATTTTGGTAAAGCTCTGCCTTTTCGGACTCGGAGACTTCTTGTTTTTGGGAATTATTGATAAGTAATTGAGCTTCTTTTGTTGCTTCTTCTAAAATACGTTTTCGCTCATTTTGGGCCTCTTGCAGAATTTGTTCTTTTTTAGCATATGCCTCCTGCCAGATAATTTTTTGGGAATTTTCTGCTTCCTGAATAATTCGTCTTTGTTCCCGGTGAGCTTCTAAAAGAATGTTATTTTTTTCAATTTCCGCCTCCCGCATTATTTTTTCTTTTATTCTTTGTGCTTCTTCAAGAATCCGATTTTTTTCAATATCTACATCTACTGAAAGGCCTGATTCTTCGGTTGCGGCAACTACCTGGCTGCCCTGCTTTGCTTCCTTATCTTGTTTTTCCTCTGGTTTTTCCTTGGTTTCTTCTTTTTCCTCATTTCCTTCAACTTCCTGTGATTTTAGACTCTTCTGGTAAAGCTTTTGACACTCTTTCATTTCTTTGGGTAATTTGCTTCTTAACCTATCTAGATAGTCATAAATTATATCTTTATCTACAATAACTTTATTGGAAAAAGGAATGGGAGTACTCTCAAAAACATAAGTCTCGAGTTCCATAATAAACCTGTATACATCTAATTCTGTTTTAAATTCCATAGTTGAAAATTACCTCCCATTAATAGTTTCCAGTTGCTTTAATGATTAGACCCGTCTCTGGTTTATATCATTGCTTAAAGCTATAATTCCTTCTTGGGAAAAATTATCCTGCCTATAATTATAATTTAGAATCGGAAACTCTCTTTAATCGTTCAGCCAATTTTGTATTTCTTTTCGTAATTTTACTGTTTTTCACTGCCACACCAATAGCCTGAGGCGTTCCGATAAGAACCATTACTTTTTTCGCTCTAGTCACACAAGTATATAAAAGATT
>DGEF01000051.1:0-1530 GCA_002385805.1 Peptococcaceae bacterium UBA3933 | reverse complement strand
GTCGTCAAAACTAACGGTAACCAGTTTATCTTCCTCATCAATACTGATTATCCTGCCAATATCTCCGTTAAAGACGTTTTTATCATAGTTATTTTTAATCTGCATTACTTTGTCCCCTAATTTATATGTTGTACCTCCGTACTTAATTGAAGTTTTCCTAGGATTTAGGGTTTCTTGTAAAACAACATTTAAATTAACAGTACCTACTTCTCCACGGGTCATGGGACATAAAACTTGAATATCATTTATGGGGTCTACCCTATAATACCTAGGCAGCCGACGAGCACATAGTTCACTGATAGCAGCCACTATTTTTTCCGGTGTATCTTCCTTAATAAAAAAGAAATCACTGTTTTTCCCACCGCTTAAATCAGGAAACCGGCCGGAATTGATTTTATGGGCATTAGTAATAATTTTACTACCCTGGGCCTGCCTAAAAATCCTCTCTAATTTTACCACACTGACTAAACCTGAATTAATAATATCCTTTAAAACATTACCGGCCCCAACAGAAGGCAACTGATCTACGTCACCCACCAGGACAACCACCGTATCATCTTGAACAGCTTTTAACAGATTATACATAAGGAGTATATCTACCATGGAAGTTTCATCTACTATAAGTACATCACAGTCCAAAGGGTTTTCGGAGTTTCTCTTATATCCTTCTGCCGGACTATACTCCAGTAAACGGTGAATTGTTTTGGCCTCTCTTCCTGTAGTTTCAGACATCCTTTTAGCGGCCCGACCGGTAGGTGCGGCTAACATAATCTTCGCTCCCAGCCGCTCAAAAATACGAATAATAGCTAAAGTAGTCGTGGTTTTACCGGTACCGGGACCCCCGGTTAAAACCATAAACTTGCTTTGTACCGCCTCTCGTATGGCTTTTATTTGAATGTCATCATACTTTACACCATTTTCTTTTTCTATTTGGGAAAGTAAATTATCGATGTTAATCTTCCTAAAACTACTCTTAGCCCCTAAAATTTCCTGAATCCTTGCGGCTACCCCTACTTCACAGTAATAAAAAACAGGCAAGTAAATAGCCCCGTCTTCTTCCTTGATTATCCTTTTTTCTGTAAGTAATTTTTCAATACTTGTTTCTACTGTAGCTTCTTCTATTTCTAAGAGCTTAATAACTTCCCCGATTAAATCCTCCTGATAAACAAAACAATGCCCCTCATTAGCTAACTGGTTAAGGGTATAAATAACGGCAGCTTGACATCGTTCAGAAGAATCAAGGGCAAAACCTAACTTTTGAGCAATTTTATCAGCTGTTTTAAAGCCTATCCCCCAGATTTCATCAGCTAAACGATAGGGGTTTTCCCGTACTAACTTAATACTGTCATTGCCATAGGTTTTATAAATTTTAACTGCATAAGCGGTAGAAACCCCATGGGACTGTAAAAAAAGCATCACATTTTTTATTTCCTTCTGCTCCTGCCAGCCCTTTTTAATCATCTCCAGCCTTTTTTCGCCTATACCATCCACTTCTAACAAACGATCAGGTTCCTCTTCAATAATCCGCAG
>DGEF01000013.1:3981-28371 GCA_002385805.1 Peptococcaceae bacterium UBA3933 | reverse complement strand
TGGTAATTGGAGGAGAAGGATATGGCTAGCTTATTTCGCGAACCCCTAAATAGGGGCATAGATTGTCGTCTTTTTGGAACAATTCTATACCTAAATGAAGAGTGTCCTTTTCATAATTTAATGGATATCTATGTGGCTGAATTAGCTCCGGGGGAAGCAGTTGTAGAAGTTCCAGTAGGAAAGGACCATATAAACCCTAATAATATTGCCCACGGTGGCGTTGCTTTTTCTCTTGCTGACACAGCAATGGGTATGGCCATTAGAACCTTAAACCATAACTCGGTAACTATGGAGGTAAACATTAAATTTATAAAACCTGCCTATAAAAGCGATTACCTGAAAGCAATAGGTAAAGTTATTGAATTAAAGGAGAAAATAATTAAGGCAGAAGCAGAAGTTATTAATCTTAAAGGGGAAAAGATTGCTGTAGCGCAGGGGATTTTTTACAATAAAGGCAAACTAATTGACGGAGTAGTGGTAGAACAAGATACCTCCCAGGATTAAAATGCTGCCAATTAATTGTTGGAGGGTTAAAGTCTCCTGAAAGAGAAAATAAGCCAGGGCAGAAGCAATTACCGGTTCTCCTAAAATGCTGATGGAAACTGAAGAAGCAGGCAAAAACTTAATGGCCCAGTTTAGCAGGGAATGGCCCATTATGGTACAGAAGAAAGCCAGGGCCAAAAAAATTAAAAAATCCTGTAGGGAATAATTTGTAAAGGAATACCCTCCTAAAAGGGCAAAAAAGAATAAGAGCAAAGTGCTGAAGCCGTAGACCAAGGTGGTATAGGGTAATAATGACATGGTTTGTCTTAAATATTTTCCACAAAGGTAATAGCCTGCTACCATTATGGCTCCGATTAAAGCTAAAGCATCACCCCAGAGGTTAGTGGGTCCTAAGCAAAAATCCCCCCAACTTAAAATAACCGTTCCGCCAAAAGCGATGCTAACACCTATTAAGGCTTTAAGAGGCAGTTTTTCCCGCCAGAGAAGATAACTAAAAATAATGACAAATAAAGGCTGGGTATTAACTAAAACGGTGGAACTGGCTACGGAAGTGTAATTTAAAGAGCTGAACCAACTTATAAAATGAAAAGCTAAAAAAAGGCCGGAAATAAAGGCCACCCGGTACTGTTTGCCGGAAAAAAATCTAAAGTCTTTTCGATTATATTTTAAGGTAAAGGGTAATAACATTAGAAAAGTAAACAGTAACCTGTAGCCTGCCGTTATTACAGAAGGAGCGGTGGTTAACTTAACAAAGATTGCTGAACTGGAAACACCAATAACACCTACTATAACAGCTAGATAAGGATTAGCCAAACGCAAAATAAGCACCTCTTTTAGGAATATACTATGTAATTAATTAATCCTGTAAGGTATTATTTCTGCAAAAAATGAGAAATACCTTTATATGGTCTTTTTATAATGGATATAAACCGTAAATACCAATTAGTAGTTTAAGGAGAAAAAGGATGTTTACATTTCAGGATTTACTGTTTATTTTAGCAATCTTCTTCACTTTGAGAATAATGGGCAAAAATTAGCTATTTGTTTTCTGGAGTAAATAATTTAGGAGGATAAAGGTGAACCCTGAACTTGAAATAATTGGTTATTTAGGACCTGAAGGTACTTATTCAGAACATGCCGCTTTAAAATTCGCGGAAAAATATAAAATCACAAAATTTAAGGACTTTCCTACTATCCCCCATGTGCTGCAGGCAGTGGAACATGGGGAAATTACTTTGGGAATAGTACCTGTAGAAAATTCCATTGAAGGTACTGTTAATATCACCTTAGATATGTTAGCTCATGAACTGAGTTTACGGATTTTAGGGGAAATCGTAATTGATATTAAACACTGCTTAATCAGTAAAGCAAAGGATTTGAGTAAAATTCATACCATCTATTCCCATCCCCAGGCTTTAGCTCAGTGTCGTCTTTTTTTACAAAATCATTTAACCCAAGCCTGCTATCTAAATTGTAATAGCACTGCGGAAGCAGCCTTACTGGTAAAAGAAGGACAAGAAGGTTTGGCGGCTATTTGTTCCGTTTGGGCGGCGGAGAAGTATCAGGTAGATATAATCTGCGAAAATATCAGCGATTATAGTTCAAATCAAACCAGGTTTTTGGTTGTCGGTAAAAATGATTTCTGCTCAAATAAAAACCGCCAAAAAACATCTTTATGTGTAGCCTTAGCCAAAAATAGGCCTGGCGGACTTTATGATATCCTGGCAGAATTTATTCCGGACCAAATAGATCTTTCGAAAATTGAGTCCCGTCCGGCCAAAAAGGAACTGGGAGAATACATATTTTTTATTGATTGTTTGGCCGACCTGGAAAGTGAGTATAAACATGTTTTAAACAGGTTAAAACAAAAATGCAAATTGGTTAAGATTTTGGGCACTTACAATAGAATTGAGGTATATAATCAGCAAGATGGGGAAAGATAGACTTACGGGAGGTGACTATATGGATAAAAAAGTAAGTCTAGATGATTTTCCCAGAGAATTAGCTGAAGTTATAGAAGACGGGAAAAAACACGGTATAAGTGATGAATTAATGGTTAAAGGAATGATTAGCATCGGCAACCTGTTAGGTAAATTTGTTAAGCCTGACTCTCCTGAAGAGGCACTAATGAAGGAAATGTGGGAATTAGCAACAGATGACGAAAAAAATATGTTAGCCAATCTTGTGTTGAGAGCCGGTAAAAGAAGAATTGAAAATACTTAAAACTTAGCAAACGGACTCTAAAAGAGTACTTTTGCTAAAAAGAAACAAATCTCTAATACATTTCATCTATAAAAACCACTTGATTGCTAAAATAACAACCCCTATAATTAATAAACCATTGCCTGACCAGTTTAATTTAAGATAAAACCTTTTCCTTTCCGGAAAGGGTTTATCTTTTTTTCCGGCTAAATAGTAGAGACCCAGAGATTTCAAAATTACGGCAATAAATAAAAGACAATAAGCTATTTTATACATTTTAATTACACTCCTTTTTTAAGTGAATAATTACTGTTTCAATCATAATTCACTAGGTTAAGGTTGCGGCTAAGGTACAGGATTTATGGTAAACATTTTATCAGTCTTTAATTAATAATAAGTTAAAGCTATAAATTTTGTAAAGTGAATAATTTTTACTTGTCAATTAAATACTATCAATTGCTTTGTCTATAAGGAGAGGATTAAAAGATGCTGGAATTAGTCCTGCGAACTTTGGTAGTGTATTTCGTTCTTTTAATCTTCATGCGTTTAATGGGGAAAAGGGAAATCGGCCAGTTATCTGCTATTGATTTTGTTGTTGCTATTGTCATTGCAGAATTAGCGGCTATTCCTTTGGGTGATAAAAACATACCACTTATACGTGGCCTTCTACCCATTGCTATTCTAGCTTTCGCTCAGATAGTATTATCTATATTATGTTTAAAAAGCAACATTTTTCGTAGGATTTTTTATGGCAAACCAAATATTTTAATTGCTAATGGTAAAATTCAGGCCAGGGAAATGAGGCGGGCCAGGTATAATATGGACGATTTATTAACTCAATTACGAGAAAAAAATGTATTTAATATAGCCGATGTAGAATTTGCAGTTTTAGAAACCTCCGGACAACTTACCGTATCCCTAAAATCCCAAAAGCGCCCTTTATGCCCTGCTGACCTAAACATTCCCACTGAGTATGAAGGGATACCGCTCACCTTAATTGATGACGGGGAAGTGAATACCCGGGGTTTGGCAGATGCAGGTTTAAGCAAAGAATGGCTTATGGAAGAACTGAAAAAGCGGAACATATCTTCTATTGATGATGTATTTTTTGCCAGCATGAGTCCAAATGGTGAAATCTATTTGGTAGAAAAGGAAATTGCTTTTAACAGCAAGGAAGAAAAAATATATTGAGGACATGTCATCTATGACTGATTTTATAAAGATTACACATAAGAGGGAAGAATTTTTAAAACAGAGAAGGATTTTCCCTTTAATAAAAGAATGAATATTTTAAAAAATATTTTGGAATAAGGTTTTTAGGTAACCCGCCTTTAATTTGGAACAAAAATCAATAAGTCACGTCAATTAATTTAGTAGAAAAAGATTTATTTTTTGGAGGTAGATTTAATGAAAAAATTCTTAGTTTTAGTTTTGACCTTTCTTTTCGCCGTAAGCATAGCAGGTTGCTCTGGTGAGAAAAACACTGATCCCGTTCCCCCAGTGGAACCGGAGGAAGAAGAACAAGAAACTTCGGAAGTGGAAAGTGTGGTTTACTTATATTTCGGTACAGAAGAGGGCTATTTGCGGAAAGAAGCGCGGACTATTTCCGGCTTGCCTACTGCGGAACGGGGCCGGGAATTAATCGAAGAGCTTATTAAAGGAAGTCAAGCAGAAGACGATACTTTGGATGTAATACCTAAAGGTACGGAAATTTTAAATTATACTTATGTTGAAGAAGAAGGTTTGGCCATTGTTGACCTTTCTGAGCATATTCATGGGGCAACCGGTTCTATGGGTGAACTTTTAGCCGTTTATGGCATAGTCAATACCTTAACGGAACTTCCTGGAATAGAAAAAGTGAAAATATTAGTTGAGGGTGAAGAAGTAGAAACCATTTCCGGTCATATATATTTGCGGGATCCTCTGACCCGGGATGAATATTTATTGGAAGAGAATATGATGAAATAGGGGTGGGTTAAGTGAGAGTAATCAGTACGGCAAAGATATCTTCCCATCATATACAGCCTATTTTAGAAAAGTATCCCGAACTTATTTTTGAATATGGGCCGATTGAGGAAGTGAAAGACAAACTAAAGGAAGCGGAAATTTTAATTACTTATGGGGAAGATTTAACGGCAGAAATTGTAAAAGAATGTAAAAGTTTGAAATGGATGATGGTAGTCAGTGCCGGTTTGGATAAACTGCCTTTTGAGCAGCTTATGGCCCAAAATATTTTAGTAACAAACGCCAAGGGGATCCATAAAATACCCATGGCTGAACATACCCTTGCTTTAATGTTGCAGGATTCACGGCGTTTGGTACCTATGTTGGATAACCAGCGCAAGTCTTTATGGGATAGAACATTGCGGGTAGCAGAATTAGCCGGAAAGACACTGGTTATTGTAGGGGTAGGTGCCATTGGTGAGGAAATAGCTCGAAAAGCGAAAGCTTTTGATATGCAGGTAATCGGTGTAAATCGTTCCGGTAAATCAGTACCTTATGTTGACAGGATATTTAAAAATGATGATTTATTAAAAGCTTTGGAGTTAGCAGATTATGTAGTTGTGGTGACACCTTTAACTCCGGAAACTAAAGATTTATTTGGTGAAAAAGAATTTAAAGCCATGCCCGAAAACTGCTATTTTATAAATATTGCCCGGGGTCATGTGGTTCAGGACGAAGCCTTGTTAAAAGCCTTAAAAGAAGGCTGGATTAGAGGTGCTGCCTTAGATGCATTTCGGGAAGAACCTTTGCCTGCTGACAGTCCTCTTTGGCAGGCCCCTAATTTAATCATAACTCCTCATTTGGCCGGTCGTTCTCCATTTTATATGAAAAGGGCAATGGAAATTTTCAAACACAACTTAGAGGTTTATTATACCGGTGAAGGTGAGATGCTTAACGTGGTGAATTTGGAAAGAGGATACTAAGAACTTAAAGTGTTATCTTTACTTCAAGAAATGCTTATTAGAGAAACCTTTTTGTCGAGATTATTAAAGAATTTTGACCAATTACTAGTCACTAATCACTAGTCACTAATGCATGAAATCCCTCCTGCTGTTATAAACTAATCAAAAAGGCAGGTGGGATTTTATTTTGGATTTTTCCAGAGTAGTTGAAAAAACAAAGGAGCCATATTTTACCGTTAAGCATAAACTTTTATGCGTTCCCCGGGAAGATTACGAAAGAGTCCTTAAAGATTTTTTAGACCCTTATTCAGAAGAAGGGGTACAAGAGTTTGTCAGTCTCTATCTGGAATCTAAAGGGGATCCAGGTATTGTAGGATTGGTTGGTGTAGAACGTCAAGGTGAAAAAGTATTAATTGATGCAGCGGTTAGATACCAGCATGAAAATGATTGAAATCGCCTTAGGGCGATTTTGTTCTTTTATCCCCTTTACCTAAATATAAATAAATATTAAGCAAAGTCATATTTATATTTAGGTGGTGGGCGGCACAGGTGTTAATGGAACTTTTGCTAGGGTTAATTATCATTTTGCTAGGTGCAGAGTTATTTACCAACAGCGTGGAATGGTTAGGGGCTAAACTGGGTTTATCCGAAGGGGCGGTAGGCAGTATATTAGCTGCAGTAGGTACTGCCCTACCAGAGTCGATCATCCCGGTAGTGGCCATTCTTTTTTCTCCAGATGTTAATACTACTCACATAGGTATAGGAGCCATATTAGGTGCTCCTTTTATGCTGGGTACTTTGGCATTTTTTATTGTGGGTTTTAGTGCTCGTTGTTTTCCTTGGCGTGGTCCTTATGTTTACAACCTAAAAATTGACTTGCAAACTGTTAAACGTGATTTATTAGTTTTTATTTTCCTGTATAGCCTGGCTTTAGGTGCTTCTCTAACCGTAAACAATCTTTATCATAAAGTAATATCTCTTGTTCTTGTAGTATCCTATTTCTTTTATACTTTAAGAACTTTCTATTCCGGTAAAAATTTAACTTCTATGGACTTAAGACCCTTATATTTTTGTTTCTGGCGTAAGCCCTGTATGATAATAATTTTAATCCAAGTAGCAGTTGGGTTGACAGCTATTGTCTGGGGGGCCAACTATTTTGTGGCGGGGATTAAAGTTCTGGCTGAAAGTATAGGGATACCACCTTTGATTTTAGCTATAATTATTGCTCCCATTGCCACAGAATTACCGGAAAAGTTTAACAGTATCATCTGGATTGCTCAAAAAAAGGATACTCTGGCTCTAGGTAATATTACAGGGGCGATGGTTTTCCAAAGTTCCATTATTCCAGCCTTCGGTATGTTTTTTACCCCTTGGCAGTTAAACGGTACATCTTTACTAAGTGGTATTTTAGTGCTCTTTTCCGCTACCTTAGTTTTAGGCAATATTGTTTATAAAAAAAGGCTCAGTTCCACATTATTGATTTGCTGCGGATTCTTTTACTTAATCTTTATTATGGTTGTTTTTTGGGGGCTGTCTTAATGGTTATTGAATTGGAATGGCAGGGGAAGAAATTTACGCCTTCTGTTTATGGCTTGAAAAATAATTTCATTTTTACACCTGAACCTGAGATAATGAAGATAATCAAAGAAAAGGCATTTTTAAAAAGCTGGCAGGTAAGTTTAGTAGGTGATGTAGTTGTAAGGAGAACATTGGCTTCAGGGGTTTGTAGCGGGATTTCCGCTTATGTTCTTTTGAATTTTTTAGGTGAAGAAATACCCTCTGCTCAGGAAGAAATAAAGATCGCCGTTATGCAGGTGCGTACTTGGGGCAGGCCTTTTTTAACTCAAAGCTTAAAAAGTTACTTCAATCATAAGAAGTTTAAAGAAAAACTGGAGAAATCACTGCGAACCACTAATCAGGAATGGTTACCTTTAGTGGTTTTTTTACCTAAAATCAGTAATCTTAAAAAAATAACCTATGCCCATACGGTTGTTCCTTATAGTTTAGAAGAAGGGTTAAGGTGGGTTAAGATTAAAGTATATGATAGCAATTATCCCGGTAATAACAATCTGGTTTTAAAAATAGACAAACTTGAAGGGACTTGGGATTATAGAGATAAGGACGGAAACAGGTGGATATTAACAATAAATTATTTAGGTAATCTGTTGAAAAGGGTTCCCTTTCTCTGGTAAGATAGATGAAGTATAAAGTAGTTGCATTTTTCCAGGCAATAGGTTCTTGGATTGTTCCCCGGACACTAGGGAAATGATAAATTGTGAGGTGGATTATGTTTAAGGCTCTATTATTTGACTTAGATGGCACATTGCTGCCATTGGATTTAGAACTTTTTATTCAGAAATATTTTGAAAAATTGGCTCCTTTTTTTGCCCATAAAGTAGAACCTGAGATTTTGATTAAGGAGTTATGGACTTCTACTATGTCCATGCTGAAAAACTCCGGAACATTAACTAACGAAGAAGTGTTTATGGCTAGTTTCCTGCCGGCGATTAAACAAGAGAAAATGGTAATGTACCCCTTATTCGAGAAGTTTTATCAGGAGGAGTTTCCAAAGTTACAAAAATATTCCGGATATTCCCCCTTATCTGCCCAAATTATTGGGCAAGCCCAAGAAAAGGGGTATAAAATTGTCTTGGCTACAAACCCTATTTTTCCGGAATTAGCTATTAGGCATCGGATGCAGTGGGCGGGTATAGACAATTTCTCCTGGGATTTAGTTACCACTTATGAAAACAGTCGTGCCTGTAAGCCTAACCCTCTTTATTTCCGACAAATAATCGAGGAAATCAAAGTTTCCCCAGAAGAATGTTTAATGGTGGGTAATGATGTGCAAGAGGATTTGGTTGCAAGTACTCTTGGAATGAAAACTTTTTTAGTAACTGACTATTTGATTGACCGTGGTCAACCTCTCTATCAACCTGATCACCGGGGGAGTTTGCAGGATTTGTTAAGTTTTATAAAGGAGCTACCTGTTCTCGGGTAATTTTATCCAGTATACATTTAACAAAGAATTTTACATAAACTAACCTTAGTTAACTAAAAGGAGGTTAGTTTTGTGAATAAAAAAGAAGATAAAGGTGCAAAATACTGGTTTGAAATTGCTGAAAGTGAAAATGAAGAAATTGAGCAAAAGACACAGGAATTTTTCAGAAATGCGGCCCAAAGACCTATGGGAATCCCGGCAGAGCGGGCAAAATTTACCCGTGGGGTAAAGACCGGTAGTTACAAACGGTTACCTTCCGATAAGTAACATTAACGAGAAACGGACTAGACATTAAGTAAATCAGGTGATTTTCTTTGGATACATTGACACATGGTTTAACAGGCATAGGATTAGCTTGTGTTGTTCAAGAAATTGCAGTAACACCCCAAACCGGCTTAGTAGCTACAGCCTTGATTGCTTCCCAGCTACCTGATATAGATGTTGCTTTAGGCAGCAAAGGGAAAGTAAATTATATTAAACACCACAGGGGTTTTACCCATTCACTTTTATTGTCACCTTTTTATGCCTTATTGCCTGCTTTTGGGGTATGGTTGTTTACGCCGGGCAGCGGATTAGGGTTATTATACCTGGTTAGTTTGCTGTCTATTCTACTGCATTTATTTTTAGATCTTCTCAACTCTTATGGGACCAAGATATTATGGCCTTTCAGCAAACAAAGATATGCTTGGGACCTTTTAATGGTTATTGACCCTTTAATAATACTGGTTTTTCTAAGTGGTTTAGTACTGTATATGTTAGGCAGAGGAAATGAATTTTTATTTTTTATTTTTCCGATTTTAGTACTTTATCTCCTAACAATGTATAAATTTCGGTTAAAAGCCAAGACTTATTTGCTTAAGTTCTTTAAAAAATACAAAGATTTTGCTTTAATGCCACCTTTATTGGGGTGGCGCCGGTGGAATTTTATTCTCTTTAAAGGTCAGGTTTATTATTTAGGTCAAATCGATATTTTTACCGGCCAGGTTAGGATAAAAGAGACTCTCTGTAAAAAGAAAGAGTGTGAACTGGTGAAAGCAACGAAAGAGGAGCCTGAAGTTCAGGTTTTTCTGGAGTTTGCGCGTTTTCCCTGGTTCGCTAAACAGGAAAAAAACGGAGAAGTTCTGATTGAATGGTCAGATTTGCGTTATCGTTTAAGAGAGGGGAATCATTTTTGCCTTTTGACCAAAGCTAAGACAGATAACTAATGTTTTGGATATAATAATTATTAAATATATTTCATTATTTTTGCTGGCTTTATTGTCAATATAATGATAAAATTATTTAATAACAGTCTAATTACATAGACTGTTTACACCCTCCATTTAAAGTCTATCCAGCTATTGGATAGACTCTTTTTTAATTATCTAGTTTTTAAGGGATTAGTGTAAAAAAGGAGAATAAATATGTTGAATATTGGTTGCCATTTATCTATTTCTAAAGGTTTTTATCAGGCAGGTTTAGAAGCTGTTTCAATTGGTGCCAATACTTTTCAGTTCTTCACCAGGAACCCGCGTGGAGGAAAAGCCAAAGAAATTGACCCTGAAGATATTAATAAATTAAAGGATTTAATGGAAAAGAATAATTTTGCTCCTTTATTTGCCCATGCCTCATATACTATGAATTTATGTTCTGACAAGAAACATATTCGTAATTTTAGTAAGATGCTTTTGGAAGATGACTTGAAAAGGGTAGAACAAATACCTAATTGTTATTACATCTTTCATCCGGGATTACATGTCGGTCAAGGAACAAAAAAAGGCTTAGAGTTAATTATTGATGCACTTAATGAAGTTATTAAGGAAGAAAATCAGGTTACTATTTTACTGGAAGGCATGTCCGGCAAAGGGAGTGAAATCGGGGGAAAAATAGAAGAACTAAAGACAATTATTGATGGTGTACAATACAATCAAAAGCTGGGTATCTGTATAGATACCTGTCATATGTATTCCAGTGGTTTGGATATTGTAAACGATTTAGAAGGAGTTTTAGAACATATTGATAAGGTGGTAGGATTAGATAAGGTAAAGGCAGTCCACTTAAATGACAGCAAAACTCCTTTAGGTTCTAATAATGACAGACATGAAACCATTGGGGAGGGGCTCATTGGTTTAGAAGCATTGGTTAAAGTAATAACACATCCTGTATTAAGAAATTTACCTTTTAATCTGGAAACCCCTAATGATGTCCAGGGTTATAAAAAAGAAATTCAATTATTAAGAGAAAAATTTAAAACCTATTTGCAGGATTAATTAAATTAATGTAGAATATATTTTGATCAAAAATATAATAATAAAACTTTTAGGTGCCCATAAAGGGAGAATAGGGAAGTCCGGTGAAATTCCGGCGCGGTCCCGCCACTGTAACTAGTATGCTTTAGTCAATATGCCACTGGAGACGGGAAGGCGTACTAAAGTGAAGCTAGGAGCCAGGAGACCTGCCTAAAGGTTACGTTCCTTTGGATGATGGTAAAGTCCACAGCTTAATTTGCTGTGGACTTTATTTTTAGGTGGGGTTTATTTTCCCTTAAGAGGTACGGAAATTTAGTAAAAATTTCAGGGAGGTAAGATTATGAATTTATTGCAAAAAACTGTTGAAGAAATTTCAGGGAAGTTAGAATCAAAAGCTATGGAAGAAGCTAAAGAGCATCTAAATAATTTACTTAAACCCCGGGGCAGTTTTGGTCGTTTGGAAGATTTGATTGTTCAATTAGCAGGTATCCAGGGTACCCCCAAACCTCAAATAAGGAAAAAAGCAGTAGTGATGATGTGTGCAGACAACGGGGTTTATGCAGAAGGATTTCACAGTTATCCCCAGGAAATAACTAAATTTATTGCAGAACTTTCCGGAGATGATGGTATTATAGGCAGCTCCGTTTTTGCCCGAGCCACCGGAGCGCAAATGGTAGCGGTAGATGTAGGAGTAATCTGTGATTTGCAAAATAAAAACATAATTAATAAAAAAGTCAGGTATGGAACTGACAACATTGCCCAAGGACCGGCCATGACCAGAGAAGAAGCAATAAAAGCTGTCGAAGCAGGAATCGAAGTAACCTCTGATTTAATAGCAAATGGTGTTGATTTAATAGCAGTTGGAGAAGCGGGTATTTGCAATACTACAACCAGTGCAGCCATGCTAGCTTGCTTTACCGGTTTAGAACCTGTTAAGGTAGTGGGTATGGGAGCCGGTCTAGACGAAAAAGGTTTACAACAAAAGATTCAAGTGGTGGAAAAGGCTTTGGCCGTAAATAAACCTGATAAAAATGATCCTCTGGAAGTATTAGCCAAAGTAGGTGGGCTGGAAATCGCCGGAATGGTAGGGTGTTTTCTGGGTTGTGCCGCCAAAAGAGTTCCTGTAGTTATTGACGGTTTTATTTCTGGAGTAGCGGCTCTAACTGCAGTAAAAATCGCGCCGGAGTCTAAAAGTTTCTTATTCCCTTCCCATGTTTCCGCGGAACAGGGCGCAAAGATTGTCTTAGATGTTTTAGGTTTAAAACCTTATTTGACTCTAGACATGCGTTTAGGTGAAGGCACCGGGGCTTTAATGGCTTTTCCTATTTTTGATGTAGCTTTAAGAATAAACAATGAAATGGGCACCTTTGATGATCTGAAAAACAACGGCTAACGTTAAAATAACAGTTTTCAGCTGACCGGCCAACCTCCTAGGTTGGTCAGCTTATTTTTTGGACTTTTTGCCTTCTGAAAGGGTTCGAGGTAATATACGTCTCTCCCCTTTTTTCTTGTTTCCTGCATCCCGCGTCTTGTCTCTTGAATGCCCATTCTTCGTTTTAGCCGCTCAAGTAAAGTATTTTCATTAAGTTTAGTGTTCTTGTGGGTGAAAAATCTACTTTCTATGTCTTTGTTTCTTCGACATTGAAATTGCTTATAAATTGTGATAAAATTCACTTGACTATAAATTTTCCTAATAGTATTTATTCATTTTATTTGGTATTTAATTTTATAAGTGGGCGGGTGGTAGTATGGTTCAAATAGTGGTTTGTGTGGGAAGTTCCTGCCATTTAAAAGGGGCTCGCCTGGTTGTTGATTCTTTTAAAAATATGATTGCAGAATACGGTTTAGAAGATTGTACAGAATTGCAGTTAATGGGGAGTTTCTGCCAGGAGCACTGTACTAAGGGCGTTGTTGTGAAAGTGAACGATCAATTGTTTTTGGAGGTTACCCCCGAAGGAGCAGGGGAAATTTTCCAAAAACATGTTATTCCTTATCTTACTTGTAAAGTAGGGAGGTCTAAATATGCATCCAATTACCACCCGTAGTGCCGATTGTAAAGACTGTTATCGGTGTTTACGGGTTTGTCCGGTTAAAGCCATTAGTGTTAAAGGAGGGCAAGCTAAGGTAAGAGAGGAAAGCTGTATATTATGTGGCAGGTGTGTCTTGGAATGTCCCCAACAGGCAAAATTAATCAGAAGTGAGGTTTATAAAGTTATAGATTATTTAAGTACTGGGCAAAAGGTGGTTTTAAGTATAGCTCCCAGTTTTCCCGCATTTTTTACTAAAGTCAGTTTAAGGGACCTGCTGGCTCAAATTAAATCCTTAGGTTTTTCGGCTGTCGAAGAAACCTCTGTAGGGGCTTACTATACTGCCGAAGAATATAGGCGTTTGTTTATAAAGCAAGAACAAACTACTATTTCCTCTTGTTGTCCGGTGGTAGTTAATTTGGTGGAAATTTACTTTTCAGAGTTAATACCTAATTTGGCCCCGGTGGCCTCGCCGATGATAGCTCATGCTTTAAGCATTAAAGAGAGGTGGGGTGATGAGACAAAAGTTGTTTTTGCCGGACCTTGTATTGGGAAAATGGAGGAGAGAGGCAGAGAAGGAAAAGTAGATGCAGTGATTACCTTTGCTCAGTTGGAAGAACTGTTAAAACAGGGCAAAGAGGATAAAAACAGCCGGGTTTCATTAGAAAATGAATTTTACTGGGAAACCAGGCTTTTTCCTTTGTCCGGCGGAAGCATCAGAACTTTTGCCGGGGATAAATTAGTAAACACCCAAGTAGAAACTATAAGCGGTGTGGAAAATTGTTGGGAAACTTTAAGTGCTCTAAAAAAAGGCAAATTATATACAAATTTTATCGAGTTAATGGCTTGTGAAGGCGGTTGTATTAACGGACCGGTTATGGATCATAACCGCTGTATAATCCAACGAAAAAAGGACCTGATAGATTATTACAATAAATTTCAAGGTTTGCCAAAAAAGAAATTTTTAAACTTAACCGAAAGCTCACTTATTCGGAATTTCAAGCCGAGGTCTGTTAATGAAAAAAAGGCTTCGGATAAGGTTATTAGAGAGATATTAGTGCAAATTGGAAAATTCAGTCCGGAAGATGAGAAAAACTGTGGAGGTTGCGGGTATAACACTTGTCGTGACAAAGCCCAGGCTGTTTTTAACGGTCAAGCGGAATTGGAAATGTGTGTTTCTTATATGAAAGAAAAAGCAGAGTCACTGGCTACAACCATTGTTAATTCAACTCCTAATGCTATTATCATGTTTGATAAAGACCTAAGGATAAAAGAGCTTAATCCGGCCGCTAAACAAATTTTTCATTTATATTCTTTAGAAGTTGGCGAAATCCTTTCAGACTATATGGATTGCGAACCTTTTCTGCAGGTTATTAAAACTGGCAAACCCTTAAAATCTTTTTCTTTTTATTATCCTGAGTTAGACCTTTATACTAAACATAATGTTGTTCCAGTCTATGGTTGTAAAGAAAAACTTTATCTGGCCATTATTGAGGATATCTCGGAAAATGAAAGAAAAAGACAAAAAATGGAGCTGATTAAAGAGCAGACCTTGGCCAAGACGCAAGAGGTTATCAATAAACAAATGTTAGTGGCTCAGGAGATAGCGGGACTTTTAGGTGAAACAACTGCGGAGACTAAAGCTGCTTTATTACAGCTTATTAAACATATTAATCAAGAAACGGAGCGGGAATGATGGAACTGGTACCGGAGCTTGGAATCAACCAAAAGGCTAAATACGGAGAAGAATTATGTGGAGATTCCGTTGAAGTTTACCGTACTGAGGAAAGTACTATTGTTGTGCTTTCAGATGGTTTGGGAAGTGGAGTAAAAGCGAACATTCTCTCTACTTTAACTACCAAGATAGCTGTGAATATGATAAAACAGAAAGTACCTATAGATGATGTAGTGGAAACTATAGTTAATACCTTACCGGTATGTAAAGTAAGGAAATTGGCTTATTCAACTTTTTCTATTTTAATAGTTTCCAATTCAGGGGAAGTTAATTTGGTGGAGTATGATGCGCCTCCGGTTATAAAAGTGGATAAGGGGGGGATAACTCCTGTAATAACTCGAAAAAAGGGAATAGCCGGAAAATTTATTGGTGAGGCGAGAATAACATTAGCCGAAAACGATTTATTGATACTTGTTAGTGACGGTGTAACCCAAGCCGGTTTAGGGGGCATTTTGCCTTTGGGTCTAGGGGTGGACGGTTTAATCCAACACTTACATGGTATTGAGACAAAATTGAATTCCCAGGAGATTGCTAACCAAATTATGGAATTATGTGAGGCTTTTTATGCTCAACAACCTGGTGATGATACTACCGTAGTAACAATTAAGCTAAGAAAACCTAGGGAGGCTGTGGTTTTAACCGGGCCCCCCTTAAATATTGCTCAGGATAAACTGGTTGTTGATAAATTTATGGAAACCGGTGATGTTAAAATTGTCTGTGGAGGTACAACAGCCCAGATAGTAGCCAGAGAACTTAATAAACCTTTAAATGTTGATTTTAATTATGTGGATCCGCAAGTGCCTCCTATTGCCCGGATAGAAGGCATTGATCTTGTAACAGAAGGTGTTCTAACTCTCAGCAAAGGTTTAGAAATTTTAGATAAAAATCAGGCAGAATATGCTTCTATAAAGGATGCCCAAGATGGAGCAAATTTACTGGTAAAACATTTGCTATCTTGTGATAAAATTAAGTTTATGGTTGGGACCAAAATAAATCCTGCCCACCAAAACCCCGAATTACCATTAGGTTTAAGGAAGTCGATTATAGAGAAATGGCAGCAGAAACTGGAAAGTAAGGGCAAAAAGGTGGAGATTACTTGGTATTAAACCGAGGAGGTTGAATATGGCTATTTTAAAGCTGGAAATATGTTCGGGGACATCTTGTCACCTGATGGGTTCTTTTGATTTATATCGCAGTCTTGATTTTTTACCTCGTGACTACAAAGAGTATCTAGAAATAGTGAAAGTACCTTGTTTAGGTAAATGTGGAGAAGGGCCGAACATTCGTTTAGGTGGAAAAACATACACCTACATGACACCGGAAGAGATTAAACTAGTAATTAAAAGAGAAATCGATAAACTGAGAGGTGGAAAGGATGGCTGTTAACAGACATGTTACTGAACCGGTAAAGCTCAAAAGAAGGGTTCTTACGGAAGTTGCCCGTCTAGCCTGGCAAGGAAAACTGGCTGAGGAAATAGATGACTTGCCTGAAAAGTTACTTTCCATGGGTAAGGAAAGGTATCGTTGTTGTGAATTTAAAGAGAAAGCCATTTATGCGGAGCGTATTAAATTAGCTTTAGGTCTAGGCCAAAAAGAGGAATACAAGAAAAAAAGACTCAGTGAATTACTTCCTAAAGCTTTAGAGTTTCCTGATTTAGCAGATAATCAAGTTAATGTCATCAATGTGGCTTGTGAGGGTTGCCCTATTAATAAATTTTTTGTTACCAATGCCTGCCAGAATTGTCTGGCTCATCCTTGTCGCAATTCCTGTCCTCGAGATGCGATTTCCGTAGTCCAAAATCAAGCCTACATTGATCAAAACAGGTGTTTGGAATGTGGTATGTGTAAAAGGTCTTGTCCTTATGGGGCTATTATTGAAATTAACAGGCCTTGTGAAGCCTCTTGCCAAATTGGGGCAATTAAAGCAAATACAGATCGAAAAGCTACTATTGACTTGGAAAAATGTGTAGAGTGTGGAGCTTGTATGGTAGGCTGTCCTTATGGGGCTATTTCCGATAAATCCCAGATAGTTAAAGTGATTGAATTCTTAAAAACTGAAAAAGTCTATGCTATCATTGCTCCTTCTTTTATTGGTCAATTAGGGCAAAAAGAGAATCCAGGTCCTTTTTTAAAGGCTATGGAATTACTAGGGTTTACTAAAGTGGTAGAAGCGGCTTTAGGTGCAGATATTGTTGCTTTAGAAGAAAGTGAAGAATTTATTCATAAAGTACCGAAGGAACTGGATTTTATGACTTCTTCTTGTTGCCCTGGTTTTGTAAACCTGGTTGATAAACATTTTCCTGATTTAAAGAAACATGTGTCTTCAACTGTTTCTCCTATGGTAGCAGTAGCAAAATATTTAAAACAGGAAGACAGGGAAGGAAAAATTGTTTTTATTGGTCCCTGTGTTGCTAAAAAAACTGAAGCCTATGCAAGCGGTGTTATCGACGCTACCCTAACCTTTGAAGAATTAACAGCCCTTTTGGTAGCTAAGGATATTAATGTTTCCGAGCTGGAGGCTACCCAGGAGTTATCGGAAGATATTTCCAGGTCAGGTCGGGGTTTTGCTGAAGCCGGTGGGGTAAAGGCTGCCCTTAATGGTATTATGGAGAAGAGCGAATTAACCTGGAAACCTGTTAATGCTCAGGGTTTAAAGGAATGTAGTCAACAGCTAAAAGAGCTAATCAGGGGAAAGAGTGAATATAACTTTTTAGAAGGCATGGCTTGTCAGGGAGGTTGTGTAGGGGGACCCGGTGCTGTGGTTGACGGGAAATTTACAGGACGGTTTTTACAAAAATTATGTCAAAAGACTGTGCGGGAAAAGGCTACTGATAATACCGTGGCTCAAGAAATAAGAAAAAAACTGGGTACAGATTTACACCGCTAATAAAGCCAATATTTTTAATAAAAAAAAATCTGCTAAAGTGCAGATTTTTTTTATTGCTTTTACCTTAAAACTGTTATACAATAATGAAAAAATATGACTGCTGTTTCAGTAGCAGGAGGTTGTATTATGAAAATTAAACAGAAGGAAATAATGGTTTTGCAGGATTTGGAACAAATCAAACCCCTGGCAGACCCTTTACGGGTAAAAATTCTGAAAATACTTATTAATAGGCAAGCTACTGTAAAACAGGTGGCCGATGAATTGCATCAATCATCTGCAAAGATTCACTATCATATTAAGGAATTGGAGAAAAATGGGTTTATAAAAATGGTTGATACAGTCGAAAAAGGCGGAATTTTGGAAAAATACTATCAAGCTGTTGCAAAAAATTATCAGATAGAGTATAGGATTGGTTAAAAATAGACAACTCTTGGCTAATAATTTTCCTTAAATCCCTCCCCTAAAGCTTCGTATACTTCGCTAACAATAACGAAGGCTTTAGGGTCAATTTTTTTAACCAGTTTTTTTAGCCTAAATACCTGCCATTTTCCTACTACGCAAAGGAGGATTTCTTTATCAGCGCCGGTATAGCCTCCTATCCCCTTTAAAAAGGTATAGCCTCGGTCTAATTCCCGGTCGATTTGTTCAGCAATTTCTCTGGTATGGTTGGAAATAATAAGAGCCTGTTTGGCGGCATCGATACCTTCTAGAATATAATCGGTGACTTTACTGAAAACAAAGATTGTAACTAAAGAGTATAAGGTAATCGTTAAACCAAAAAGCAAAGCAACGGTACTTAAAACTATAGTATCAAAAACCAGGTAAAACTTTCCTATCCTAATACCATAAAAATGATTAAAAAGACGGCCGATAATATCGGCTCCTCCTGTGGTTCCCCCGTAACGAATGACTAGGGCTAAACCTGTACCTGTTATAATTCCTCCGTAGAGAGCTGCCAGTAAAAGATCATCCACCTGTAATTGAAAGCCGCTGGTTAATTCAATGGCCAGGGAACTGGCCACAACACCTAAAAATGTTTTGGCAATAAAATTAAAACCCCATAACCTCCAGCCTGCAATAAGTAGAGGAATATTTGAAACAAGAATGACTATGCCTACCGGCCAGCCAAATGTGTAATGGAGGATCAGGGCTATGCCTGTAAATCCTCCTTCAGCCAGATGATTGGCTACAATGAAATAATTTACACCAAAACCATAGATGAAAGAACCTAGAGTTATAAAGAAAATATCATTTATTTTGTCTAGCACCTTATTATTCATTAGACCACCGCCTATTGTTTATTTTTTCAATCTAATTAACAGTCAATACCAATTATAGGATACGAATGTTTGACAAGTTAAGCAAGATAAGTTACGCTTTTTTGTAGTGACGAAAGACTGGTGACTAGTGACTAGATTTATAACCACGGATAAACACTGATTAACTTAACAATTCGCCTAACGGCGAAGGTTAAGGTTTAGGTTAAGTATGGGTTAATTATTGGGTATTAAAACTGGATTGTTTCATTTTTTAACCTTAACCTCAACCTTAATCATTCCACCGAAGGTCGTAATACTAGCCACCAGCCACTAATAATTAGTCTATTAGTGAGCGAGTGGGCGAGAATCTAACCAATAAAATACTAGTCACTAATCACCAATCACTAAATTACTAGTCACCAGTCACTAATCACTAGTCACTAATATCTAGTTACCAGTCACTAATTTTAATTCGAGGTGAAAAAATGATTGATCCAGTAGCTTTTCAAATAGGACCTTTATCCGTTAGGTGGTATGGTCTCCTAATTGCTACAGCTTTACTAATTGGTACTATTTTAGCTTTAAGAGAAGTACGCCGGCAAGGAATAGATGAGGATAAGTTTATGAATGTAATAATTGCTGCTATTCCTGCGGGTTTGATTGGTGCCCGGCTTTATTATGTTATTTTCCGCTGGGATTACTACGGTAAATATCCCGGTGAAATTCCGGCTGTCTGGCACGGTGGGTTGGCCATTCATGGTGGGATTATCGGAGCTTTTATCGCAGGCTATTTAATGATCAGGTATTATAATATGAACTTTTGGAGGTTAGCCGATATTGCCGCTCCCAGTTTAGTTTTGGGACAGGCTATTGGTCGGTGGGGTAATTTTATTAACCAGGAGGCCTATGGTTATGAAGTGGATCCGGAGCAAGTACCCTGGGCTATGTGGATTGATGGTGCTTATCGGCATCCCACTTTTTTATATGAGTCGCTGTGGAATTTATTGGTATTTACTTTTCTAATCTGGCTAAGGAAACAGAGGTTTATTAGAGAAGGGGAAATCCTACTAAGTTATTTTATTCTTTACTCATTAGGAAGGTTTATTATAGAAGGGTTTAGAACAGATAGTTTAATGTTAGGCCCTTTAAAGGCTGCCCAGGTAGTCAGTCTTTCTTTAATAATTATTTCTGGCTTATTAATATGGTACCGGCGTTATAAAACAAGAGATAAAATATTCAGGTAACTGATATTTCTATTATCAAGTTTACTAAGATTTAATAAATTTTTTTGTAATAAATTCCTTTCTATGAGGATATGATTTAGTGATGTATCTTCAATAGAAAGGAGGAGTATTTTTTGCCTAGAAAATTATTTGTTTTAATCACGGTTCTGGTTTTGATTTCTTTCACTATTTCAGGTTGTGGTCTTTTAGACAAAATACTTTCAATTAAAGAAGATTTTCAAAAAGCAGATGCTGAGTTAGAAGAAGGTGTCGGTGAACAATCAGAAGAAATTGATGTGGAATCTCCCCCAATAGTACCGGAACTGGTTATTGCTGAAGAAAACATAGAATTTAAAAATGTTGTTTTATATTTTGGTTCTTCCGATGGCCAACATTTAGTAGCCATAGAAAAAGAAATTCCTAAAACTGAAGGAATAGCTCGGGCAACTATTAATGCTTTGATTGAAGGACCGGATTTTCAAAGTGGACTTTTACCAACTATCCCTGCTGGAACAGAATTATTAGATATTAATGTAAAAGAAGATGGCTTATGTATAGTTGATTTTAGCCAAGAACTGGTAACTAACCTGCCCGGTGGCGAAATTAATGAAAAATTAGCGGTTTATTCTATAGTCAACACCTTATGTCAGTTTCCTACCATTGACCGGGTAGAATTTCGAGTCCAGGGGCAAAGAATGGATACCTTGTTGGGATATGTTAACCTGGCTCCGGCAATTGTTGCCAGTACTGATATAGTGCAAGAAATAGATTAAGTATTTATAACTTCCTAAGTTTAGAGCTTAGGAAGTTTTTTTGTGGAAAAATTTTGTTTCAACTATATTCCGACAGAAAATACTATAACGTTACGAATTAATTTGATGTATTCCCACAATATACCTAAAGGATTTTGCAAAACTAAAGAGAATAAAGTCAGAGAATGTGAAAAAAGGAGGTGAAAAAGGAAAAGTTGAAAAACAAAAACCTACATATCCTATTAAGCATCTTCTTAATCGTTGCTTTTTTAGGAACCTTATTCCCTGCTGATTTATGGGCCCAACAAAGGGCGGGTGAAGTTACAGGTAGTATTGTTAATGTGAGAAAAGGTCCTGACACTTCTTATAGTGTAGTGGCTAAGGTGAAAAAAGGTGAAACTGTAACTATTTTAGCAGAGGAGAATGATTGGTTCCAGGTGAAATTAACTGATGGTAAAACTGGTTGGATAGCTAATTATCTAGTGAAGCCAGGTGAAATTGTAGGTACCCAGGTCGGGACAATTAACGGGACTTCAGTTAATGTCCGTCAAGGGGCAGCTACCACATATCCTACACTTTTTAAATTGCAAAAAGGAGATCAAGTTACCATTAAAGAACAAAAAAATGATTGGTATTTGATTGATTCTCCTAAAGGTTCAGGTTGGGTCGCCGCTTGGTTGGTTACTCTTCCTGGACAGGCTGATGTTGCCCGTAAAGCCACCGTTACAGGTTCTGTAGTAAATATTCGCCAAGGTCCGGGAACTAACACTGCCCTGGTTACGCAGGTGAAAAAAGGGGAAACTGTTGAAATAATCGGGCAAGAACAGGACTGGTATAAAATAAGAACCACTTCAGGTAAAGAAGGTTGGGTAGCAAATTGGTTAGTTTCTTTGAATAATGATTTAGAAACAACTCCGGTTAATCCAGGGTCTGGAACCGGTAATAACTCTGGTTCTACCCCTGCACCAGGAAATAATTCCGGCTCTGGCGATTCAGTTTCTAATCCCGGTTCAACTTCGTCGGTGCCCCAGGGTACCCCCATATCTAAAAAGGTAATTGTTACCGGTAATGTAGTTAATACCAGAAGTGGCCCTGGCTTGAATTATTCAGTGATCGGCAAGGTTCAAGCCGGTACGGAATTACAGGCAGTTGCTCAAGAAGGAGATTGGCTAAAGGTTCAATTACCTAATGGACAGTTCGCCTGGATTGCCGGTTGGTTAACAGTGGACAAAGATTCTAAACCTTTACCCCAACCAGAATCTTATATAAACGAGCTAAAAATTGTACTGGATAGTGAAAGAAATTTAGAATTTAAAAACTATGGGGATAAGCTAAATATTTTTGTTTCCGGTGTCAATCAAAATGGATACCAGATTAAAAAAATAGACGATAAAAAATTGCGTATTGAAGTAAAGTCCGGGGCCTTAAATCCTTCCGTTAAAGCAATTAACAACTGGGGGGTAAAAGAGGCCAAGGTTTCAGGACAAGCCATCGATATTACCTTTGATTATAAATATGAATATACTGCAGGTTATAATAAAGAACTAAATGGCTTGGAAGTGAATGTTAGTTATCCCCAGGAAGATTTAATCCCTGTAAGGCAGATTAAATTTAGCCCCCAAGAAAATGAAGCAGTAGTGCAGATTGATACTGGAAAAAATATTAAATACACTACCCAACAACCATCTTCTAACCGTTTAGTTATTGATTTGCCTAACACCTCACTTCAACTGAAGTCAAAGGAAGAGGCAGAACAGAATGTTGCCTATGGGCCTATTAGAAAGATTACTTCACGGCAACTTTCTCCTGAATTAGTCAGGGTGGAAGCTGAATTTGCGCCGGGAGTTCAGTATCAGGTTACTCAGCAGGACGGTTACATAGTATTGGGAGCTAAGATGGGAGCAAGTGGCGGTGGTGGTAGCCTGGCAGGCAAAACCATTGTTATTGACCCGGGCCATGGTAGCATTCAACCCGGTGGTTGGACTGATCCTGGGGCTATTGGCAGAGTTTTGGGAATTTATGAAAGAGACATAAACCTAGCTGTGGCTCTCAAAGTTAGGGATTTACTGACTCAACATGGTGCTAACGTAGTCATGACACACTCTACTGGTCAAACTTATTTATCTTTGGCCGGTCGAGCAGATGTGGCTAACCGTATTAATGCAGATATATTTGTCAGTATTCACTGTAATTCCCATACTAATCCTGCTATTTCGGGGACTTCCGTGTATTACTATGCTCCTACCTGGCATAGTCAGTTGTCTTCCCAAAGATGGTTAAGGCAAAGATTGGCTACATATATCCAAAATGAAGTAGTTAAATCTGCAGGTCGAAAGAATTTGGGTATATTGGAAGAAAACTTTGCCGTACTAAGAGAAACTACTGTTCCTTCAGTCTTAGTTGAAATGGCCTATTTAAGTAATCCGGAAGAAGAAAGATTATTAGCCACAGACAGTTTCCGAAACCAAATTGCCTGGGGTATCTTTAAGGGTATTGAAGCTTATTTTAAGAGTCTTTAGACAAAAAAATGCACCCCTAGAGGGGTGTATTTTTTTGTTCTTCTTCCTTTCCTGTCAGCATATTTATAAATAATTAATTAAGTACTATTAATTTCCTGAGATGATTACTAGCCAAGAGCATTGGATAGTGGTAAACTAAATAAGTTAAATAAAATTTAGTAGGGCAATCTAAAGCATAAGTAATGTCCATTATTTGCAGAATATACCTATTAGGGAGGTGTGAAGGTTGTGAACAAAAATAGTCCCATTGGCATTTTTGATTCTGGGGTAGGTGGGCTTAGTGTAGCCAGAGAAATCTTCAAACAACTTCCCGGTGAAGATATAATTTATTTTGGAGACACGGCTCATGTTCCTTATGGTGAAAAAACAGTTGAACAGCTAATTAGTTATGGTGATCAGATTACCCAATTCCTAATTGAAAAAGGGGCCAAGGTTATTGTTGTTGCCTGTAATACAAGTTCAGCCGTTTCCCTGTCCCATTTATTAAATAAGTTTAATATATCAATTATTGATGTGATTTCGCCCAGTATAGATATAGCTATTCAAGCTACTCAAAATAACAAAATTGGGATTATTGGTACTGTAGCCACTATCAATAGTGGTATGCATAAAAAATTATTGGTGGCAAAAAAACCTGATTTAGAAGTATACCCGGTAGCTTGTCCAAAGTTTGTTCCTTTGGTGGAAAAAGGAGATGTAGCCGGTGAGGAAGCAAGACAGGCAGCTTATGAATACTTAATGCCCTTAAAAGAAAAAGGCGTTGATTCTTTAATTTTAGGCTGTACTCATTATCCGTTTTTGGAAAAGGTTATTAAAGAAGTATTAGGTGATGCTGTGCAAATAATTGACCCTGCTTTAGAAACAGTACTTCTAACCAAAAAAATATTGAAGGAACAGAATCTATTAAATGAACAGGAACAAGGGAAAAAGGTATTTTATGTAAGCGGCAACCCTGATAGTTTTTTAATTACAGGTGAGAAATTCCTTGGAGATACTTTACAAAACGTAAAAAAAGTTACACTATAATAAAAGGATAGGAAAAAGGGATAATAGAAAATATTATCCCTTTTTAAATTAAGGTTAAGGTTTAGCTTAAAGTTTACATTTAGGGTCGAATTTTGATTTCTGGGGTAATCACTTGTGGGCC
>DGEF01000013.1:449-3779 GCA_002385805.1 Peptococcaceae bacterium UBA3933 | reverse complement strand
TAAATTATTGGTCAGATCTTTAATTTTTGGAAAAACTTTTTGGTCAGATTATTTTTTTATTATCAGTCACCGTTTTGGAGGTTATAAGAATGAAGTTAACCATTTTAGGCTGTTATGCACCTTATGCACCTAAAGAGGGTGCATGTAGCGGTTATCTGGTTCAAAGTGATAATTTGAATATTATGTTGGATTGCGGTCATGGCTCCTTTGCTCAATTACAAAAGCATATTAATTTTCGCGATCTAGATGCACTGGTTGTTACCCATTTTCATCCTGATCATTATGCTGATATTCATGCGATAAGACGTGCCATTGCCGGAGCTTTAAGGATTGGGACCAGGAAAGACCCTTTGGTGGTTTACCTTCCTTCTATTCCTGCTTATCCCTATAATGAGATTAATGAGTGGCAGGATGTTTTTAGCATCATACCTTTAGAGGAAGCCCAGTTAAAGGATAACAATTTAGGTAATCTTATCCTTAATTTTTTTCCAACAGTACATTCCTTACCCACTTTTGGGGTAATTATCAGGAAAAACCAAACTAAATTTACTTACACATCGGACACGGCTTGGGATAATTCCATAGTTCAGGCTGCCTCAGGCAGTAAATTAATCCTGGCAGAAGCTAGTTTACTTAATGCAGATATAGCTTATACTAAAAAGGGTCATTTGACTGCTAAACAGGCAGGGTTGCTGGGGCAAAAAGCTCAGGCCTCCAGGCTCATTCTGACCCATTTTTGGCCTGAGTATAATTTAAACCAGTTAAGAATAGAAGCAGAGGTTGGTTTTGAAGGAAAAGTAGAATTGGCGGAAATGGGTAAATCATATCTTATACAGTGAAAAAGAAAAGTTAAAAAGTGAGATAGAGAAATACAGGAAGATTGGAAAATAAAAAAATCAGGAGGAAAATATGAAGCGGATTGATAACAGAGAGTATAATCAAATAAGACCTGTGCATGTAACTCCCCATTTTATTAAGTATCCGGAAGGTTCTGTGCTCATAGAAATGGGGGAAACAAAAGTAATCTGTAATGCTACTATTGAGGAAAAGGTTCCTGCATGGTTAAAAGGACAAGGAAAAGGGTGGGTAACAGCCGAATACTCCATGTTACCCCGGGCTACAGAAGAGAGGAATGTTCGTGAATCAGCCAGAGGGAAAATTGGGGGACGTACATATGAAATTCAACGGTTAATCGGACGGGCTTTAAGGGCGGTTATTGACTTGAATGCTTTCGGTGAACGTACCGTTTTGCTGGATTGCGATGTTATTCAGGCAGACGGAGGAACCAGGACAGCCTCGATTACCGGCTCCTTTATAGCAATGGTCTTAGCTTTTCAAAAACTTAAAGAGGCAGGGATTATTGAAAGGTTACCGGTGACAGACTGGTTGGCGGCTATAAGTGTGGGAAAAGTAGATAACGAAGTTATGCTGGATTTAAATTATGCGGAAGATTCCCAGGCACAGGTAGATATGAATATTGTCATGACAGGTACCGGTAAATTTGTGGAAATCCAGGGTACTGCTGAAGATTGTCCCTTTACCAGGGATGAACTAAACGAAATGTTGGCTTTAAGCGAAAAAGGCATCCGGGAATTGATTGAAGTCCAAAAGAGTATTCTGGGGGACATATTTGCATAAATACCCTGTGCTTTTTATTTATCATGGTGCGCCACAGAGTGTGAAAATTGTATTTTGGAATGTTTTGACCGTTTCCTTGTAGGAGGTTTTTAAGTTTATGGCTACAAAAAAACTGGTAATTGCAACTCATAATAAAGGCAAATTGAAAGAATTTCAGGAGTTGTTAAGCTCATTAAATGTTCAAGTTTTATCACTTGGAAACTATCCGGAAATTGGCGAAATTGAAGAAACGGGAGATACCTTTACAGAAAACGCTTTGCTTAAAGCAAGATTGACTGCCGAAAAGACGGGTTTAATAAGTCTGGCGGATGATTCCGGATTAGAGGTGGATTATTTAAATGGTCTACCTGGGGTTAAATCTGCCCGATTTGCCGGTGAACCGAAAAGTGATGCGCGAAATAACCAAAAATTATTGCAGTTGTTAGAAGGTGTCCCTCCCGAAAAGCGTACTGCAAGATTTAAATGTGTGATTGCCATTGTTAAACCTGACCGAAGTGAATATGTAGTAGAAGGAAGTTGCGAAGGAATAATCCTGGACCAAGAAAGGGGCACAGGCGGTTTTGGGTATGATCCTCTTTTTTACATACCTGAATTAAAAACCACCTTTGCTGAACTGGAATTAGCATTAAAAAATAAAATAAGTCACCGAGGTCAGGCTATGACTAAAGCTCTGCAGATTCTGGAAAGGATGTTCTAATTTGCGAATTGGTGTTTTAAGTGATACCCATCGAAAGTTAGATTTGGCCAGGAAAGCCTTAAAAGATATAGGGAAATTGGATTTATTACTACATGCGGGAGATCATTATCAGGATGCACTCACTTTAGGTAAAGAATTTAATGTACCGGTTAAAGCAGTTGTAGGAAATTGCGATTTTTTTTCAAATAAACCTTCCGAAGAGGTATTGCAGTTAGGGAAATATAAATTATTATTAACTCATGGCCATCAATATGGAGTAAAAAGGGGTTTACAGAATATCTATTATCGCGGTCTAGAAACAGGAGTTGATATTATCGTCTTTGGGCATACCCATACACCTGTACATATAATCCATGAGGGTATGCATATACTAAATCCCGGCAGCATTGGGCTGCCACGGGGTAATAGTGGGCCAAGTTATGCTCTTATTACTATAGAGCCTGAGTTAGCAATTGTAATCAAAGAAATAGGGAAATAAAACCACTTGCCCTTCTTAGAGCTAAATGATATAATAAATTTTGCTGTTGAGCCCGATAGATGGTGGATCCAGTATTTTTAAATAAACTTTGGTTAAGATATTGACAAATCCATTCAGATGTTATAAACTATACTTCGTCAGTCTGTCGGGGCGTAGCGCAGTTTGGTAGCGCACATGGTTTGGGACCATGGGGCCGGGGGTTCGAATCCCTCCGCCCCGACCAAAATAGAAGTCCAAAAAGAAGTCAGAAGTCAGATGTCAGAACGGGTTTTCCGACTTCCGATCTTCATTATGTGCGGGTGTAGCTCAGTGGTAGAGCCCTGGCCTTCCAAGCCAGTCGCGAGGGTTCGATTCCCTTCACCCGCTCCATTATTTCACTTATGTGCCTGTAGCTCAGCTGGATAGAGCAACGGACTTCTAATCCGTAGGCCGGGGGTTCGAATCCCTCCAGGCACGCCAAATAGATGTCAGAAGTTAGAAGTCAGATATCTGAATCAGTTTTCTGACCTCAGACCTC
>DGEF01000013.1:0-190 GCA_002385805.1 Peptococcaceae bacterium UBA3933 | reverse complement strand
CCTCAATTTTGTGGTGGGTGTGGCGAAGTGGTTAACGCACCGGATTGTGGCTCCGGCATTCGTGGGTTCAAGTCCCACCATCCACCCCATAATTAAACACCAAAAAATTACTCTTGACACAAGACAACAATACATGATAAAATTTTTTGCGTCAGTCATAATGATGGGGCGCTGTCTCTTATACACATCT
>DGEF01000062.1:8873-11787 GCA_002385805.1 Peptococcaceae bacterium UBA3933 | reverse complement strand
GGGTAAAATTGAATTTTATCAGAATCGGTTAAAGGATATTCTCGAAAATACTCAGGATCTATCTCAGTGAAAACATTTATCTTTTCTCCCCGGACCAAAGCGCCATTTACCTTGACTAACCCTTCTAAATTAACAATTTTTAAATTAAAATGTTGAGCCCACTCTTCTACCGATTTTTTTCCTAAGACATCAGTAGCCGTAGTTATTACCGGTTGGGCCTTTAAGATATGGGAAATTTCTTTGGCCAATTTATTTGCTCCTCCCAGATGACCTGAAAGCAGGCTGATTACAAATTCCCCTTGAGGGTCAATGACTAAAACAGCCGGGTCTTCTGCTTTGTTTTGTAAAAGAGGGGCAATGGTCCGCACTACTATTCCCGTGGCCATAATAAAAACTAAGCCTTCATAATCTTTATAGACACTGGCTACCAGTTGAGAAAAAGAACTGTACTCCTCTTTGCCCTGGAAAATCCTAGTTTTATACTTCTGATCACGGGCTATTTTTTCGGCAATTTTTAAACTCTGGTCATTGAGAGTAAACAAAGCCAGTTTCAATTTTTAGCCCTCCGAAATCCGTGACTGAACTCGGGATGATAAAGCTTAGAGAGTGCGTAATTGGTAGACGCCACGGCATCTCCCACTAAAATCATGGCAGTTTTTGTAATCTTCGCTTCTTTTACTTGCTCAGCAATGTCTTGTAATTCTCCCCGGACAATCCTTTCCTCCGGCCAGGAGGCTTTTTCAATAACCGCTACCGGGGTAGTGGGTGTATAGCCTCCTTGCAAAAGTTGATCTACCACCTGTTCTATCTGGTGCACACTTAAAAAGATAGCCATAGTGGCCTGGTGACCGGCTAATTTAATCAAGCTCTCTTTTTCCGGAACCTTAGTCCTTCCCGAAACACGGGTAAAAATAACCGTTTGGCTTACTTCCGGCAAAGTTAATTCTCGTTGAATACTGGCCGCAGCGGCGAAAGCAGAACTCACCCCTGGGACTACTTCTGCGGCAATTCCTAAACTATGTAAATAGTCTAGCTGTTCCTGGATTGCACCATAAAGACTAGGGTCACCGGTATGAAGACGGACTACTGTTTTGTTGTTACGAACGGCTTCTACCATTATTTCCAAAACTTCTGCTAAAGTTAAAGAAGCACTGTCATAGATTTCCGCCTCTTCTTTCGCTAAAGTTAATAATTCTTTATTCACTAAAGAACCTGCATAGATGATTACGTCCGCTTTACCTAAAAGCTTAGCCCCTTTAACCGTAATCAGCTCCACATTACCGGGACCTGCCCCCACAAAGTAAATCATTTTGTTTCCCCCTTTTCCTCTCTCTTACTTAAAATCAAAGACATATAATCAATTTTTAGCCCTTTTAATTTTTTTATGTCCTTTGTGATGTATTCTTTTTCTTGGCCGCACCGGGAAACAAAATAAGAATTTTCTAAGCGGTTGCTTTTTTCCAAAGCCTCCAGTATAAAATCAAAATCCCGGGACACTTTCATTAAAACCACATTATGTTTTCTCTCTAAACCATCCAATAATTCCTCTTGGCTGCCTACCGGCACAATCAATAAAGACTCGTCCTTTTCAGCTAAAGATACTCCTGTCTTCGCCGCAGCTAAAGAATATGATGTGATCCCAGGAATAACCTCCACTTCTACCTGAGGAGCCAAGCTTTTAACAACCCTACTCACATAACTGAAGGTACTGTAGAGAGAAGGGTCACCTAATGTTAAAAAGGCCACATCCATTCCTTTTTCCAAATAAGTTAAAATCTGCGCCCCCGCCTCCTGCCAGGAGCTTTCTAATTCATTTTTTTCTTCTGTCATAGGTAAAACAAGCTCTAAAACGTTCACTTGTTCCGGTAAATACTTAGCGGCGATATTTAAAGCTAAACTGGGTTTGCCTTTTTTAGCCTGAGGTACACAGACCACCTCAATATTTTCTAAAATTTTCACTGCCTTCAATGTGATTAACTCCGGGTCACCTGGACCCACTCCAATACCGTACAATTTACCTACCATAAGCTTTTCTCCTTATTTATTTTCTTGTTAATGTAATAATCTGCACCGGATTAAGACCTTTCCACATATGGTAACTGCCTATTTTTTCCATTCTGGTAACGGCTACTGTAACTACTTCATAAGCTAAATCTTGGGCTTGCGAAAAATCTAATGTTCTTTGTAGCGTTTCATTGGTAATGGCATTGACCACTATTCTTCCCTGAGGTTTTAACTTCAGTAAACAAAACTCTAAAATTTCTCCCAGGCGACCGCCACTGCCTCCCAAAAAGATTACATCGGCTTCAGGTAAATCAGCTAGGCCTGCCGGTGCTTCTTGGGCTAAAATATGTAAATTATCCACCTGAAAAAAATCCCTGTTCTTTTTAATCAACTCTACAGCTTCCGGTTTGCGTTCAAAAGCCCAGACTTGCCCTTCATAAGCTAAAAGGGCAGCTTCAATGGACAAAGAACCGGTTCCTGCCCCAATGTCGTAAACAATAGCCTCCGGAAATAATTTCCCTTTGGCTAAGGTGACTACCCGGACTTCCTCTTTGGTCATGGGTACTTTACCCCGGTGAAAACAATCATCAGGGATACCCGGCACCTGCCTTAACCAATAACTTTTATTTTCCTTCATCCGGTTCCACCACCAGCACACAATTTTCTAAATCTACCCTGGGTACCTTTTCCTGGGAATTAAAGGTTAGGATAAACTCATCGGGATAAGTTAAATTACCACAAACATGAATTCGCCAAATTCCCGCTTTATTTAACATTCTGACTATCTCCCCAAGGGAACAGTTTTTGTCAACCAATAGTCCTAAAGTTTTTTTACTATTTAAATAAGGTAAGAGATTCTCTAAAGGCCTGCCATGTAAACTTAGCCACTGGGCATCCTGCCAGGTTAGAC
>DGEF01000062.1:0-8671 GCA_002385805.1 Peptococcaceae bacterium UBA3933 | reverse complement strand
AAACCCGGGTCCCCTGATACTAAGATTCCCACCAGCTCAGAGCTTCTCTTTTGCTGGATATAGGTTAAAAGTTCCTTTAAATTTTTATCAATTAACCTGGTTTCTTTCCCCTCAGTAGGAAAGAGCTGTAAGGCACGGGCCGAACCTATCAAAACACTGCAAAGGGACGCTTCTTTTAAAGCCTGGGGCAACAGATAATCAGGGCTACCCGGGCCAATTCCAATCACTTTTACCGGATATGCCATCTATGTTTACCTCCTAACCTTTTGGCTCCTGAACTTATCCCCAGAGGGTTACCCTGCAAATCAGTCATTACCAGCCCTATTTCCAGAGAATCGGTTTTTAAAAACTGTTTACACCTTTTTTCTCCTTTTTCCGCAAGGACTTCAAAAAGTTCAGAAAAACCGGCATTTTTAATCAAAGTTACCGCCCCTTCTGTTGTGGTTTGGTCTAACACTTCTTGAATCAGAGAACCGGTTGCACCTAAAGTCCCTAAATAAGCAGCCATGGTTTCTAAGCGGCCGTCTGCCTGTCGGCTGTGGGTATGAAAAATACCCGCCGCCAGCTTCACTGTTTTTCCCAAATGACCTAGTATAAGAACTTCCTGGAATCCTTCTTTTTGAGCTTGTTCTAACATAAACCCTACAAAATTACTCATCTGGGCAATCAATTGGGGAGCTATATTATATTTTTCTGCGGCAGCTTTTTCCCCTATTTTTCCGGGTACTAAGACTAATGTATCTGCACCCAGAGCCTTAATTTGTCTAACCCGAACTGCCAGAGAGTCACGAAAGGCTTCTTCCGACATAGGTTCTACAATACCACTGGTTCCCAGAATCGAAATTCCGCCTATTATTCCTAACTGAGGGTTTAAAGTTTTTAAGGCTATCTTTTCTCCTCCGGGAACACTGATTTTGATGATAGCTCCCAGGTCTCGACCCAACACCTCTCTCACATTTTCCTTAATCATCTTTCGCGGAACCGGATTAATTGCCGCCTGTCCTGGAGGAACAGGTAAACCTGGTTTAGTTACTTGACCTACCCCCGGCCCCCCTACTATTTGTATTTCCCTGCTCTCTTGCACTTGAACCTGGGCTACTATAGGCAACCCTGTAGTTATATCCGGGTCATCACCCCCATCTTTAATTACCGTACACCAGGCTGTATTCTGATCACCACCTAAGTCCTTAACGGGAACCATTAATAGCTGTCCTGAAGGAAGTCTTACAGCAACTTCAGAAACTTTTTCTCCTGTTAATAAAAACTTAAGGGCAGCCTTTGCGCCGGCAGTAGCACAGGTCCCGGTAGTAATACCTTTGCGCCAAAAGCGACCATTCTGCCATACTGTACCTAAATCGCTACTTTTAACTATACCTTCCCTATTAACTAAAGATTCTTCAAGGATCTCTTCCATAATAATTTCACCTTCTTAGTGCAACTTCTACAACAAAAAACCTCTGCACGAATAAGTACAGAGGTTTTACTCCTAAAAATATAAAAATCCTTCCCCTGCCCATTTACCCGTGGGTCATAGCGGTGAACTTAGAATAAGTCGGTCTCCTGGCTTAGGATCAAAGCCCTTCTACACCTTCCCAAGGTTTAACCTCAGTGGTATATCGTAGTCGGACTCCCCCTTACAGTGGCGGAACCGCGCCGGATTTACACCGGACTTCCCTCGTACCCTTTCGGTACATATAAACTTATTCCGTTTCATTATTAAACTGTAATTCAGTACATATTTTATGTTAGGTTACTTCTAAAAAATTGTCAACCCTAAATCAAATCAAATAACATCCCTAAAAAGCATTATACTTCCTTTAACTTTCTTTAATGTTATTTTAGAAGCACCTCTATAACAAACAGGTAAACCTTTTATTTATCTATATCAAGATTTTCTTTTAAAAAACCGTGTTGAAAAAACTCCAGTAACTGGCGGATAGTTTCCTCAAAAGTTAAGTTGTTACGAATGATAAATTCAGGATTTGCTACCGCTTGAATAGCGGCAATAATTGCTGTAGTTACAATCCGGAGATCGATATCTCTAATATACTTTTTATTCTCTTCATCTAAAAACAACCTGGAAATAATGATTTCTTGCCCCTTTCGCAGACGAAAATCATCAATTTTTTTCCAATAATGTGGATAATGTTGACGTAAATCAGCCAAAATTACCGGATTGCCCAGATAATTTCCCACATAATGCAAAATAACAAGCATGTTACTAAAAATGTTTTCCGGTTTATCCTGGGTAGAAATCATTTCCTCCATTTTTTGGGCTACTTCTGTCATGAACTTTTCTAAAGTGGCTTCGACTATTTCATCCTTTCCCTGAAAATACCGATAAAGGGTGCGTTTACTTACTCCCGCCTCTTTAGCTAATTCATCCATGGTCACTCTATAAAAACCTTTGACTTTTGATAATTCTTGCATAGTTGAAAGAATTCTCTCTCTAATTTTAAAACCCTCCCTTAATAATCTAGTCTCTCCGTTTTTAATTAACTTGCCTTGCCATTCTCACACTCTAGTCAATGAGAAATAGTTCCTAAGCACTAATCACTGCTTTTCAACCTTTACTCGTGGTCACTAAGCAATTTTCTTCTTAAATTTCAAAGTACTGGCAATTAACAACACCACTGAAAAAACCAGCAAGCAAACAACCTGCCCAACCAAATAGGAAAAACCGATTCCCTTTAACACTATCCCTCTGATTATATCCAAATAATACGTAAGGGGAATTAGATTACTTAGATAATATATAAGTCGAGGCATAGCATCCCTGGGAAACATAAAACCGGAGAGCATGATACTGGGCAGCATTACAAAGAACCCCATCTGCATTGCCTGCATTTGATTTTTGGCTACATTGGAGATTAAAATTCCCAAACCTAAGGATGCAGTAATGAAAAAGAGAGTTAAAAGATATAGTTCTAATAAACTGCCTCTGATGGGAACGTCAAAAACAGTTACACCGATAAGCAAGGCTACGGTAATCTGGATGTACCCTAAAACGATATATGGTAAAATCTTACCCAGCATTAACTCAAAAGGTTTAATAGGTGTTACCATTAACTGCTCCAAAGTTCCCCGTTCCCTTTCACGGACGATGGCCATAGAAGTTAAAAGGACCATGGTCATAGTAACCACCACACCTAAAATAGCCGGTACCATATAGTAAGCCGTAATTCCGTCCGGGTTATACCAGGGCCTTACCCTGATATCATAAGGAGGAAGAATCTTTACTTTTTGAGCAAGCATTTCCTGAGATTTAAGTAACCCAATAGAATTGGCAATAGCTATTGCCTGATTGGCTACCATGTTGTCACTGGCATCTACCAATACTTGTACTTGTGCAGACACTCCCTTATTAACACTTCGCGCAAAATCCGGCGGAAAGATAATCCCTATCTTAGCCTTGCCACTGTCAATCATGCGATTGACATCACTATACCCGTTAACTGTATACTTAATGTCAAAATAACCGGAAGCACTGAAAGAATCCAACAATTCCCTGCTCTCCCTGCTTAAAGATTGATCAAAAACAACAGTAGGAATATGTTTTACCTCTGTCTGGATGGCAAAGCCAAAAAGCAACAATTGCACCAGAGGTATCATGAAAACAAGGCCTAAGGTCATCCGGTCCCTGCGCATTTGCAGAAATTCTTTTTTTAAAATGGCAATAATCCTATGCATTTTTTTCACCTTCCTTGCTGCCTTTAACAAAAGAAATAAAAACATCTTCCAAGGACGGTATAATGGGCCGGGGTTTTACGCCCAAAGTTCTTTGCAAATCATAGAGATTTCTTTCTTCTTTCAGTAAAACATGTAGTAAAGGACCGTGAATGGAGCACTCCTTTACATAAGGCAAACTTTCGATATCCTTTATTTTATCCATAGCACTTGGTAGTTCTAATTCCACCAGAAAACCTTCTAAGGCGTTTCTTTTAAGATTATCCGGTGTATCTACAGCAATTAGTTTGCCGGCAGAAATAAAGGCGATTTTGTGACACCGTTCAGCTTCATCCATAAAGTGAGTGGTCACCATAATCGTAGTCCCTTGACGGGCCAGCCCTTGGATAATATTAAAAAACACCCTGCGACCGGTGGGACTTACACCACTGGTAGGCTCATCCAAAAAAACCAGAGAAGGACGGGCAATTATAGCACAACCTAAAGCCAGACGTTGTTTCCAGCCGCCGCTTAAGTTTCCCACCGGCTCCTTTTCCCGTCCGGTTAAACCGGCCATTGCTACCAATTCTCTTATACGCGCCTCACGTTTTACCCTGGGAAGACCGTAGACACTTGCATAGAAATTTAAATTTTCCAGAACGGAAAGGTCATCATACAGGCTAAACTTTTGGGACATATAACCAATACGGCTTTTTATTTTTTCTGTTTCCTGAACAAGATCATAACCTAAAATTTTACCTGAACCATCGGTAGGTTCCAGGACACCACACAACATCCTTATGGCCGTTGTTTTGCCGGCTCCGTTAGGTCCTAAAAATCCATATATTTCACCGGGTTTAATTTTAATGTTTAATTTATCAACAGCTGTAAAATTTCCAAAAACTTTAGTCAAGTTAGTGGTTTCTACTACATATTCCATTAGACCACCTCTTTGTCCGCCAAGGAAACGAAAACATCTTCCAGAGAAGGTCTGACTGTCTTTAGAGAACTTACCTCAAACCCCTCTTGTTTTAATATAAATTGTATTTCTTCAATAGACATGGTTTCCTTAAGTACCAAATGATACCTATTACCAAAAAAATAAAGGTCTTCCACTTGAGCTAATTTTTTTAAACTTTCCTCTTCCACTACAGGAGTAACCAACTCCAAAACTGTATAGGGAAATTTATTTTTTAGCTCCTGAGGAGAATCTATTTTTACAATCCGACCTCTGTCCATAAAAGCTACTTGAGTACAAAGTTCAGCCTCATCCATATAGGGTGTAGAAACCAAAATGGTCATGCCTTCTCTATTTAAGTCATAAAGAATTTTCCAGAAATCTTTCCGGGATTGTGGATCCACACCATAAGTGGGTTCATCCAAGATCAGAATCCGGGGACGGGTAATCAAAGCACAAGTTAGGGCCAGTTTCTGTTTCATGCCACCGGAAAGGTTGTCAGCGAGACGATTTCTAAAGGGAAACAGGTTGGTAATCTCTAAAATTTCCTTAGCCCTTTCATTTATAGTTTCTTTGTCTAATTTATACATTGCCCCAAAAAAATGAATGTTTTCCATTACAGTTAAATCTCCATACAAACTAAACCGCTGAGGCATATACCCAAAATCTTCTCTATTCACCAATTTTTCCGAAGCAGAGCCTAATATCTGAACATGACCCTGTTCCGGTGCAATAAGTCCGCAAATTATCCTCATCAAAGTAGTCTTACCGGCTCCGTCAGGACCAACTAAACCGAAAATTTCCTGAATACCTACTTCTAAATCTACTTCCTTTAAAGCCAAAACACTGCCAAAGGATTTACTCACTCCTTTAACTTTAATCATCACGATCACCACCGGAGAAAACTACATCTGCAGGCATTCCCGGTTTGAGAATACCCTCTCCATTCTTAATACCGATTTTCACGGCAAAAACAACATTTGCTCTTTCTTTTTTCGTTTGAATTGTTCTGGGAGTAAATTCTCCTTTTGTAGCTATTTCCTGAACAACACCCTCAAAAATTTTAGGTGATCCGCTAACCGTAAAAGTAACCTTTTGGCCTAAGAAAATTTTGGGAAGATCATCAGTAGGTATATAAACTTTTATCCATAGATCCTCCAGATTAGCAATAGTTGCCACAACGGCTCCTGGTGTAACATATTCCCCCAATTCATAATTTTTGGTCAAAACTACACCATCTAAGGGGGCATATATTTTAAGATCTTCTATCATTGCTTCCGTAGACTTTAATACAGCTTGGGTGCGCTCCACCTCAATTTGTGCGGCTTTAATTACTTCTGCTCTATTCCCTGCTGTTAAAAGTTCATATTGAGCTTCAAGAGCCATAAGTTCATTAAGAATAATTTCTACATTAGTTTGGGCTTTCTCATACTCTACTTCCGTAAGAGCCCCTTCCTTAAATAAGGCCTCTACTCTTCTTAATTCAGCTTCCGCCTGCTCAAGTTTAGCCTTTACAACATTTATGCCGGCAAGAGCGGCTTTGGTTTCCTGCTCCCGGGCTCCCGACAATAAATCAGCTAAGTTAGCCTGGGCTTTAAGCACACTTAATTCATCCCTTTCCCGTTGGGCGATTAAGTCACTACGCCCTAATTCTGCTATCAGGTCACCTTTCTTGACTAACTCCCCTTGTTTTATATTTAAAACCTCTATGGTTCCGGCAAGCTTTGCGTTAAGATTCACAGTGGTCGCTTCAATAGTACCTGTAGCTTGAATTAGTTCATTTTCTTCTATTAAATAAGTCTGCCAGAAGAAATAAGCCCCTGCCAAAATAATTAATAATCCCACAAAGGGCAAAATTAGCTTTTTCTTCTCCATATCCATACCTCCCCAATAGTCGGTAAACTATTTAAACTAATTTAGTTTACTTAGTTCCATTTTAACATCAATTAATTATTTTTCTACTCTTGCCTCTTTTGGAAAAATATAATAAAATAAATTAATAATAGTTAAAACTACATAAAATCCTTGTAAAGGGGAGTAGCTTGCCGGTTAATCCGGCGGTAATATCGTCATGTCGGCTTATTATAGCCCGGTATTACCTAAGCTATTAGCTAAAGTGAGACCTTTACCTTGATTTGGAAGTCGAGGTAAAGGTCTTTTTATTAATATTAGAGTTGGTTTTGGATAAAAATGACA
This sequence comes from Peptococcaceae bacterium UBA3933, assembly GCA_002385805.1. Taxonomy (GTDB): domain Bacteria; phylum Bacillota; class Peptococcia; order Peptococcales; family BICA1-8; genus UBA3933. The sequence goes on along the minus strand of DGEF01000062.1, from coordinate 1,851 downwards.
ATAATAAACCTAAACTAAAATTAATCTTAAACTAATCCAAATAACCTTAAAGAGGTGATTTTCTTGGAGGAACATAAATGGTATAACCTGGAATTGCCACAAATCGTAAACAAATTAAATGTCAATTTGAAAACAGGGTTGACCAAGGGAGAAGTCCAAAAAAGGTTAGAGACCTATGGTCCTAATACCTTAAAAGAGGCTCCCCCCCGTAGTCTACTTTCTATGTTCATCGACCAAATTAAAGAAACACTGGTAATAATCTTAATCATTGCCGCAATAGTTTCCGGGGCTTTAGGCGAGTGGACAGATTCTATTGTCATCCTTGCCATTGTAGTATTAAATGCAATCTTAGGTGTAGTGCAAGAAAACAAAGCCGAAGAAGCCCTCAAAGCTCTAAAAGAAATGACAAAGGCTATGGTCAAAGTGCTCCGGGACGGAAAAGTCACTAAAATTGAGGTTGAGGATTTGGTTCCAGGAGATATTATGCTTTTAGATACAGGTGATGCTATCCCTGCTGACGGCCGTTTGATTGAATCCGCCTCCTTAATGGTCAACGAAGCTGCTCTGACCGGAGAATCGGTACCGGTAGAAAAAAACCTGGATGTTATTGAAGGTGAAGATGTACCTGTCGGCGACCGTAAAAATATGGTCTTTCGCGGTACAAGTGTAACCGGTGGTCGCGGTAAAGCCATAGTTACCGGCACCGGAATGAATAGTGAGTTAGGTAAAATCGCCCAAATGTTACAAGAAACTCCCCCTGAACCCACTCCTTTACAACGGCAGTTAACTACTTTAGGTAAAATTTTAGGTATTGCCGCCGGAATAATCGTCTTTATAGTTTTCCTGGTAGGGATATGGCGAGGCGGAGGATTAATGGAAATGTTTATGACCGCCGTAGCTTTGGCAGTTGCCGCTATCCCCGAAGGGCTTGCGGCAGTAGTTACTATTGTGTTAGCCATAGGTGTAACTAGAATGAGCCGCCGTAACGCTATCATCCGTAGACTTCCGGCTGTAGAAACTCTAGGGGTAGCCAACTATATCTGTTCCGATAAAACAGGCACTCTTACCAAAAACGAAATGACTGTGATTCAAATTTATCATGACGGTGAATTTATCCGGCTAACAGGAACAGGCTATCAACCTGAAGGAGAATTTTTCGATGAAAAAGATAATAAAATATCACCTTTAGCTAATAAAAACTTAGAGTTAATGTTGCGGGGCGGTATCTTAAACAGTGACGCCCGTATTGAAAAGACGGAAAAAGGTTATACAGTAATCGGTGACCCTACGGAAGGTGCTTTAGTAGTTGCCGCCGGTAAAGCCGGACTTATTAAAGAAGAAATTGATACCGCCTATCCCCGATTAGCGGAAATACCCTTTGATTCAGGCAGGAAGATGATGACCACTTTCCACAAAATGGACGGCGAAATCTATTCCTATACAAAAGGTGCTCCCGATATTATCTTAACCCGTTGTAACAGCGTACTTACCAGAGATGGTGTAAAAGAATTAACTCCGGAGCTTACTGAAGAAATACTAAAGGTAAATTCCTCCTTAGCTTCTCAGGGTCAACGAGTTTTGGCCATCTCTTATCGTAAATGGCCGGAAGTTCCAAATAATCCAACTTCCGCAATGGCAGAAAAGGAACTAACCTTTATCGGTTTCTTTGGCATCTTAGACCCTGCTCGTGAGGAAGTTAAAGAAGCGGTAGCCATAGGCCGTAGGGCAGGAATTAAAACAGTGATGATCACCGGTGACCACCAAGATACAGCTTTAGCTATTGCTAAAGAATTAGATATCTGGCGGGAAGGTGACCTGGTCTTAACCGGTGTCCAACTGGAAAAAATGAGC
>DGEF01000042.1:16205-22125 GCA_002385805.1 Peptococcaceae bacterium UBA3933 | reverse complement strand
ATTATAAGGAGGATAATCATGAACAAAGCCATTTCACTTTTAATGGAGGAACATCAATATATTTTACGTTTTCTAAAAGTTGCCCGGAAAATGGCTCAAAAAATTCTGGATGAAGGAGAACTGGAACCGGATCATTTTTATAAACTTATTGATTTTGTAAGAAATTTTGCCGATAAATACCATCATTGTAAAGAGGAAGATGTGCTTTTTAAGATTATGGAAGAAGATATAGGGACGGCAGCCAAGGAAGGGCCGGTAAAAGGCATGTTAGTTGAGCATGATCTAGCCAGAATTTATATGACCAGGCTAAAACAGGCTTTGCAAAAATATGAATCCGGGGAAGTTGATGTTAAACTGGATATTATCGCTAACGTAGTTTCATATACTCATTTATTACAACAGCATATAAATACAGAAGATAATACTTTGTATCCTTATGCCCAGCGGATGTTAAAACCAGAAAGTTTAGCTAAGTTAGAAACTCTGGTTACAAAAGAGCAAAATGAGGAAAATGAAAGAATCAAAGCAAAGTATCTGGAATTGCTGCGATTCTTAGAGAAAACTTACAACTAATGTTATTGTAAAAAAAAGTAAATAGTGGTATAATATTTTTGCTTCTAAAAAATAGTCTATGGTAATAATCTATTTTAGGTGATATATTTGTAAAATAAGACCAAAGTTTGAGACAATTGGGTTCTTCTGATTATTTTTCATACATCTGTTCTTAGATAAAATAACTAAAAGATGAAAGGAAATGATGTGTTAATTATGGTTATCATAAATCTCATTGTGATTTTTGCTGTAATTGCCTATATTACTAAAAGAATGGCTTAAAATGAAAGTCCAGGTCTTTTTGCCCGGACTTTTTTGTTTAAGATTTATAGAGATATTGAAAGAAGCCGGATTACGGGAGAATAAAATAAAGGTGATATTGTGCTGGGTTACGATTGGAATAAAATAAAGTCAGAAATAATTAAATACAGCCAAAAAATTAACATCGATAAAATTGGAATTACCACTGCTGATCCTTTCTTGGAAATCCAATGTTTATTGCGAGAACATAAGGAAAAAGGTTATGGTTCAGGTTTCGAAGAAGAAAATCTGGAATTAAGAATTAATCCCAGGCTTTCCTTGCCAACTGCTCGTTCTATTATTGCCATAGCCCTGGCTTATCCAGGGTATGAGCTGGAAAGGAGAAAAACGAGTGCCACGGAAGGAGAAATTAGGAGAAAGTTTTGTCGTGCTTCCTGGGGTAGAGATTATCATTTTGTTTTGCAAGAAAGGTTGAGCAAATTAGCGGATTTTATAAAACAAATGATTCCGGAAGCGGAAACTTTAACCATGGTAGATACTGGGCCTTTATCCGATCGGGCTGTTGCTGTTCGGGCCGGGCTAGGTTGGATAGGAAAAAACAGTAATCTTATCACTCCCGAGTTTGGTTCATTTGTATATTTAGGGGAACTTTTAACAAATCTGCCTTTGCCCCCTGATAAACCTTTAGAAAACAGGTGTACTGACTGCTCACGTTGTATAACAGCTTGTCCTATGCACGCCATTATTCCCGGAAAAGCCATAATCAATTGTCAAAAATGTTTAGCTTATCAAACCTTAACCAAAGGTTTTTTAAGTGATGAGCTTAAGGAAAAAATTGCGGTTCATCCTTATATTTATGGTTGTGATATTTGCCAGTTGGTGTGTCCTTATAATAAAGGAAAAGTAAATGATATTCATGAAGAATTTAAACCTGTTGATGAGTTAGTAAATCCCAAGGTGGAAGTATTTTTCCAATTGTCAAATAAAGAATTTAAAGAAAAATATGGGCAGATGTCAGGAAGCTGGAGGGGTAAAAAAAATTTAGAGCGTAATGCTATTTTAATCCTAGGTGCAGTAAAAGACCCGAAAACCATCCCACTTCTTAAAAAACATTTATTCTTTGACCCCAGACCGGAGATAAGGGCTGTAGCTGCCTGGAGCTTGGGCAAATTCAATTATGACGATACCGGTGAAATTTTAAAGGAAGGGTTACAAAAAGAAAAAGATGATAGGGTTATACTTGAAATCAAAAAAGCCTTAAACCTTAATGAATAACAAAAAAAGTTTACTCCTACTAACGTTTTGTGGGCAGCTCTTTTTGCCTTCTGTTTCGTGTCTGTTAATTCCTGCTTGTTGTTTCCTGCCTCTTGTTTTCTGAAAGGCAGGTTTTTCATTTTTTTTAGCGAACTCCTTTTTATATTATCTAATAAGGGGTGGTCTGGGTGTTTACCAAAGATAGTTTTTACGAGGTAAAGGAAAGGATAAACCCGTATATTCATGAAACAAAACTTATCCAATCAAAAACTCTTAACCAATTAACTGGTAATCAACTCTTTATAAAACCAGAATGTTTACAAAAAACCGGTTCTTTTAAAATAAGGGGTGCAGCTAGCAAGGTGACGGCTTTACGCCAACAGGGTAAAGAGGTAAAAGGTCTAGTTACAGCTTCTTCAGGTAATCATGGTCAGGCTGTAGCTTACATGGCCAAAATTTTTAATATTAAAGCGATGATTGTCATCCCTAATAATGCTCCTCTGGCCAAAATAAAAGCTATTAAGGCTTATGGTGCAGAAATTGTAACTGTTGGTCCTAAATCCAGTGAACGTTTAGCTAAAGCTCAAGAAATTTCCCAGGAAATGGGTTATCTTTATATCCCTCCTTATGATGATTATGATGTAATTAGAGGACAAGGTACAATTGGCTTGGAATTAGTTAAAGAAAATCTAGCTATAGATAAAGTTTTTGTTCCTATTGGCGGAGGAGGTTTAATTTCCGGTATTTCTTCATGTATAAAAGCTTTTAACCCTGGAATAAAAGTTATCGGTGTTGAACCTAAACAGAGTTGTTGTATGAATACATCTTTAAAAAAGGGAGAGCGAACGGAAATTACCCCTAATACAATTGCTGATGGCTTACGTACTGTAATGCCCGGAGAATTGACTTTTCCTTTGGTGCAAGAATATGTTGATGATCTTGTTCTAGTAGAGGAAGAAGAGATCAAGGAAGCAATGGCTCTTGTGATGGAAAGGATGAAATTAATTATTGAGCCAAGTGGAGCCGTTTCGGTAGCTGCTATGCTTAAAGAAGAAGAAAAGGGTAAAAATTTAGTAGCAGTTGTCAGTGGTGGTAATTTAGATATAATGAGTATATCAGAAATTTTAAAGTAAATTTTCCTAAAACCGGTTGGGAGAGATAGATGCATGCGTTTTTTCTTTTATTATTTTCTTTTCAGGATTCTTTTAGGAAACCCAATTTTAGCTTTAATAATTATTGTCTTTCTTTATTTATTAGTAGATCGTCAGTTTATTGGGTTATTTCCTGATATTTTTAAACCTTTCCGGCGTAAGGCCAGGATCAATAAATTAAAACAAGAGGTCAGTATTAATCCGGCGAATGTCAATGCTTATAAAGAATTAGGTGAGTTATATTTAGAAGCGAAAAAATATAAAGACTCTGTTAATTATTTAGAGAAAACTTTAGGGAAAATGGGTGAATATGCAGATATCCATTTTTATTTAGGCAAGGCCTATTATCTATTGGGTGAAAAGGAAAAAGGGGCAGAAGAGTTAAAAACTGCTATAGAAATTAATACAAAAGTAGGTTACGGGGAACCATATATTTATTTATTAGACAGAGAAATTAATACTTCCCGGGACCCGGAAGTTATTAAAGAACTGCTTTTCAGTATAGAACGTTTCGGTACACCGGAAATATTATATAAGGCCGGCAAGGTATTATTAAACCATGACCGGCCTAGAGCACGGGAAATGTTTAGAGAAGCTATAGATGATTATAAGAAAGGACCAAAACATTATCGCAAAACCCATCGCCGCTGGGCATTTTTAGCCAGGTTAAATTTAATGAAATAGGAAATAATTTTTAAGCTTTGAAGACTTGAGCTGACTGCATTCCTACTTTAAGTAAACCGAAAACACTTAGGGTGATAATTCCGTCGATGAAGTGATGGAGAGCTGTTCCTACTCCTACCACTATTCCTATATCATATAGAGAAAAACCAAAAGGTATAACGATTAAAGCCTCGCTTAAGGCATGTATAGGTAAAGTTATTAATAAGGTTGTTCTTAAAGAATAACCTTTTTTTATTAAAATAGCACCGGTAACGGCAAAAATGACATGCATTAGGGCTCTGGCAGCAACAATAGGTCCTAATTTTAATAAAAAGCCGAATGCTGAGCCTGCGGCTACAATGAGAGCCACCCAGGGGCTAATTGCCATGGATAGCATAACCGGCACATGGGAAGCAAGAGTTGCACTAAAGGGGGGAATGGTAATACCCAAAACACCGCCAAAAGCTACAGGAATCATGATGGCGAGGGCAGTAAGCAACGCCCCTATAACTAACTCCTTTATCTTCATTTTTCTCCCTCCTATTGTCTTTGCACCTGTCATGACAGCATTATACTCCATTGTTTTTAGAAGGTCAAAGTATTTTTTAGGAAATTTTTGCGAAAGCTAATTGTCCTTTATACTGTGATTAAGCCTATTTATCTGTTAAGGGGCGGTAGTAATGTTAATATTTAAATAGAAAAATTCATATTGACAGGATAAATAAAACAAATTAGATTTAAGAAAACGAGTAAGGAGGGACTGACTTGCTAAAGGAAAATGCGGAGAAAATGCAGGTAGGGGTTATTTTAGAAAACAATATGCTGGCTAACGATTTATTTCACTTAAAAATTAATGTTCCCAAAATAGCGGAGAAGTGCAAACCCGGTCAATTTGTAATGATTAAGGTTATCTCAGGCCTAGAACCTTTGTTACGAAGACCTTTTAGCCTTCATAGATTTGAACGGGAAACAGGTATAATCGAAATTATCTATCAGGTAGTGGGAAAAGGGACTAATATTTTATCCCAGAGGAAAAATGGTGAAGAATTAGATATACTTGGTCCTTTAGGAAACGGATTTTCCTTGAGAGGAGAAAAACGTATCGGTGTGGTCGGCGGTGGTCTAGGAATTGCACCGTTGCTAGCCGTTGCTGAACAAGCTAATAATCAGGGAAAAGAAGTGGTAGCATTTTTAGGTGCCAGAACTGAAAAATATCTCTTTGCCAGAGAAGACTTTAAGGCAGTTGCTCAAACTATCGTAACTACAGATGATGGCAGTTTTGGTAACAAGGGTCCGGTTAGCAGGCCTTTGGAAAGGTTTTTAGAAAAAAATACTTTAGACCTTATTTTAGCTTGTGGACCTATCCCTATGTTACGAGCCATAGCCAATATTGCTGAAGCAAAAGGAATTCCGGCCCAATTATCTTTAGAACAGCGAATGGGTTGTGGGGTAGGTGCTTGTTTAGGTTGTGCTTTTCCAATTAAAGCCGATACTGCAGAAGGTTATACATATAAACGTGTCTGTTATGAAGGTCCTGTTTTCTGGGCTCAAGATGTACTTTTTTCGATCCCGGAAAAGGTTAATAAGTAGGGAGGTATTTTTGTGGAAAATGTCAACTTGCAGGTGCAGTTAGGCCCATTGAAATTGAAAAATCCGATTATTACTATGTCTGGTACATTTGGTTTTGGCCATGAATATGGAGAGTATTATGATTTAAGCATTTTAGGTGGCATAACCGTCAAAGCAATGACCGCAAAACCACGTAACGGTAATCCGCCACCGCGAATCGTAGAGACGGCAGGTGGGATTTTAAATGCTATTGGGCTCCAAAATCCCGGAGTTGATGAGGCTATTGACAAAGAGCTGCCTTTACTCCAAGATTTGCGTACTAAGGGAACATTGGTTATCGGGAATGTATCAGGCTTCAGTATTGAAGAGTATTGTACTGTAACCAAGAAACTCTCTGATTCTGAATTAGTGGATGCCATTGAGCTTAATATCTCCTGTCCTAATATTAAAGGCGGGGGATTGACTTTTGG
>DGEF01000042.1:15995-16146 GCA_002385805.1 Peptococcaceae bacterium UBA3933 | reverse complement strand
ATTGGTTATCGGGAATGTATCAGGATTTAGTGTTGAAGAATATTGTATTGTAACTAAAAAACTTTCAGATTCTGGATTAGTTGATGCCATTGAGATCAATATATCTTGCCCTAATATCAAAGGTGGAGGATTGACTTTTGGGACTGACCCG
>DGEF01000042.1:14646-15865 GCA_002385805.1 Peptococcaceae bacterium UBA3933 | reverse complement strand
ATTAAACCCATCGCTTTAAGAATGGTGTATCAGGTAAGTCAGGCTGTAGATTTACCTATTCTTGGTATAGGTGGTATTGTTTCCGGAGAAGATGTAGTTGAATTTCTTTTAGCGGGAGCTACGGCAGTAGGTATTGGAACGGCTAATATAATGGATCCTCTTAATGCGTATAGAATTAAGGAAGAACTTTGTGATTTTATGGAAAAGAATAGCATTTCATCTGTTTCGGAGTTAATAGGAGGATTAATTGTTTAGTAAAAAACCCACCTTCCATAAGGTGGGTTAACTGTTTTTAAAGTAACGTTCCAGTAATCCTTTTAAAGCTAAAGCATGTCTTGCTTCGTCTTTAGCTGCTTCATCAAAAGTATCATGAACTTCATCTAAATTATTCTCTTTCGCCAATTTGGCTGATTCTTTTTTCATTTGATTTGATTTTTGTTCACCCTGAAGAGCCTTTTCTAAATTTTCTTTTGTACTAACAGAAACTTCTCCATTTAATTCTCCAAAGCGAGCAGCATGCAAAGCCTCTTCCCAGGCAATTGTTTTTAAAACTTCGGCTATTTCCGGATAACCTTCCCGTTGTGCTTGTCGGGCTGCTGCGAGATACCAGCCTACTTCACTGTTTTCCCCGGTATAATTTGCTCTTACGGCTTCTTCTAGTGCTGTACCTCGGGAAATGCCAAGCTGGTTTTCGGTAACTAAATTAACTTCCATAAAATATCCTCCTAAGTACTTAGTTATTGTTAGATATTTGTTATTGCTAGAAGTAGTTTTTCGTGATTATTTATAAAATATGTAAGATTTAATGTATATTTTATCTAATTAATTCGTTCTTATTTTTTTTAATTAGAATTAAGCGGTGTAGACATTATTATAGATGATGAGCTGGTAGCAGATGTTACCCATTAATTGTGGCAAAGCTTCCCCGTTTGGTATGATTAATGCTCTATGGTAACGCTGACCAAATTGTTATTGCTCTGGCTCACCGTGTATTTCCTCAGATTAAAGAGGCTCCCATGATTGCCGGTAATTGTCGTACTGATCCAACTAGAGAAATGCTTCCTCATTTAAAATATTTAAAAGAATTAGGGTTTTCCGCAGTAATGAACTTTCCCACAGTTGGTTTAATTGAAGGAATTTAAGATATAACCACCCATGAATTGATTGATGAAAGACTGGGTGGTGTATTGAGTGCAGGACCTAATCGTTTAACTGCCGC
>DGEF01000042.1:12699-14385 GCA_002385805.1 Peptococcaceae bacterium UBA3933 | reverse complement strand
TATGAGCATAATCCCAACGTAACTTGTGTTTCCGTTTTACCTGAAGAGGCCTATGAGGTTGCTTTGGAAATAGCTGATAAGGTAAATACTGCTAAGGGCCCCACTGTTATTTGTGTTCCCATGCGGGGTTGGGGTGCCACAGATACCAGAGTGCCCAATAAAGATTTGGGTTGGGCAGGTCCGACAGAAGGACCTACCTGGATTTCCGATCCTGATAAGCCGGAATGGTCTTTAAGGAGCAGACGTTTTGTGGAAGGACTAAAAGAAAGACTGGATCTTTCCAAACCAAATATCGAAGTACTGGTAGTTGACCGGCACATGAATGAACCGGAGTTTGCTGATTTAATGTCCGGTATATTATTAGATATGCTTGAGGGTCGTTGGAAGAAAGGTGACCGTAGTAACCAGCCCGGAATCCAGTCTTTAGGGTAGGAAGTGATTTTTATGGCTAAGAGGTTTACCCGCAAAGAGATTTTAGAGCGATTAAATAAGCAAATCAATCAGGGCAAAGCTATTCTGATGTTTGGGGCTGGTACGGGATTGACGGCAAAATGTGCGGAAAAAGGCGGTGCCGATTTAATCGGTATCTATTCAACAGCCATTTACCGTATGCAAGGCTTACCTTCAATACTAGCCTGGCTTCCTTATAGTAATGCCAATGAGCATTTGCTAAACATGGCCAAAGAGATTTTACCCGTTGTGGAAAATACCCCCTGCATTGCCGGCGTAGGGGCTCATGACCCTACCTTAAATATCGATGAATTTTTAGATCGTTTAACAGCTATGGGTTTTTCAGGCATTAATAACGAGCCTTTTTGCAGTATGTACGGTGAGTATTTCGCCAACCAATTAGAAAAAGCAGGAATCGGGTTTTCCCGGGAAGTAGAATTGATTACAAAAGCTCATGCCAAAGATATTTTCACGATAGCTTGGGCTATGTCGCCGGCTGAAGCTGAAGCAATGGCCGCTGCAGGAGCGGATGTGGTGGGAGCAATGATTGGGGTTACCGTGGGCGGCCTTTCCGGTGCAAAAAGTACAACACCTCTGGAACAAGCTACTTTGGAAGTACAAGAAATGGTCAAGGCTGCCAAAAGGGTTAATCCTGATGTTTTGGTAATAACTCATGGAGGACCGTTTAAAGACGTGGAAACAGCAGAATATTCCATAATCCACACAGATGCTGTTGGCTATGCCTCCGGCTCAAGTGGAGAACGTATTCCCACGGAACAGGCGGTTATTGAGATTACTAAAAAGTACAAGGAGATAAAAATAAAATAATATTTATCAACTGCCCAAAATCTAACGGATTTTGGGCAGAAAATTTATTTAAAGTAATAAAAAATGGAAGAGCCTTGGAAGATAAGCTTTTTTTTAATAAAATAGAAATCGAAACCAGTTCAAGAAACTGGGAAAGAAAATAGATAAACAGGGGGATAAATATGGAATTTAAAATTGATTTACATACACATACAATAGGCAGTGGGCATGCTTATAGTACCCTTAAAGAAAATTTGGAGGAAGCCCATGCTAAAGGGATGGAATTGATAGCCCTTACGGAACACGGGCCACAAATGCCGGATGCGCCCCATTTATATTATTTTGGCAATATGCGGGTTTTGCCTCGAAAGTATTTAGGAGTTGAGCTTTTAAGAGGTGTAGAAGCGAATATTTTGGATTTTGAGGGAA
>DGEF01000042.1:12117-12552 GCA_002385805.1 Peptococcaceae bacterium UBA3933 | reverse complement strand
ATTGTTCATCCGGGAAATCCAGAATACCCTATTGATCCGGAAAAATTAGTAGATGCTTCTAAAAAATTAGGGGTAGCTTTGGAAATTAATAATAGTTCCCTGGGAGAAGGCAGCCGCAAAGGAAGTCTGGAAAACTGTCGGTTAATTGCTAAATTTGCCGCTCAAAAAGGTTCCCTTATCGCTTTAGGATCCGATGCCCACTGGGCCCCTTTAATCGGTGATTTTACCAAAGCAGTTAAGTTAATTGAGGAAGTAGGTTTATCTTTAGAACAAATATTAAATACAGATAAAGAAAAAGTTTATAATTATTTAAAATCCAAAAGACGTATTCCTGGTAAACAATTAGAAGCCCCCCGTATTTAATTTCCTTTTTATAAAATTTATTTGATAAAAATCACAGATACCGATCTCATTATTCAGTATAATAATAGAAAT
>DGEF01000042.1:5591-11922 GCA_002385805.1 Peptococcaceae bacterium UBA3933 | reverse complement strand
TTAAAATGGATAAAAAAGAAAAAGATATAAGGATAGTATTGGACTTTATCAATACTTACTGTCGTGAAAATCATGGCGACTTGCCCAAAATGAATCTGGAGAATTATGATATAAATTTATGTAATGATTGTTTGGATTTAGCTAAGTATGCCATAAAGAGAAGAGAGTTCTGTCCTAAGGACCCTAAACCTGCTTGTAAAAAATGTTCCACTCCCTGTTATGCTCCTAAGTATAAAGAAAAAATTCGTAAGGTTATGAGGTTTTCAGGTATGTACTATATCAAAAAAGGACGACTTGATTATATTTACAAATATTTTCGTTAACAGTATCTATCTCATTGAAGATAGATACTTTTTTATTTTAGGCTTTAAGCCTCCATAGTACCTTTTTCAAGCTCACAAGCTATTTGTAGGCTGTTGTTTCAAGGGTACTGAGCGTTCCAGTGCCCTTTTTGGGATTTTCAGTTGGTTCAGGTCCTAAAAAGAGAACCACGTTGTCTTATATGTCAAGAAATTTCATAAAACAGCAGGAAATAAAAACAGTATAAAGAATTATTTAAATAAACTACAAATGGGGAACTGGATTTTTATTATATACAAGGAGTGTTTTTTTTGAAACTATTTAAGGTTAAGTCAGTTGCGGAGGTTAGAAATATTATTATTATTAATTTCCACCCAATATAAAGATTAGAAAAAATTAAAATATTTGCAGCTTTAAACAGGGTAGTGGGACAGGAGATTTTTTTCAGGAATTGCTACCCGCTTTTTCCCGTTCCAGTGTGGACGGTTAGGGAGTTAATGCCGAAGATACATATGGTGCTACCGGAGGCATACTTTCGCCCGGGGCTGATGCCGTTGTCGTCGAAGCACGTTTAGTGAGAAATATACCGGGAAGTTTCGGCAGGACAGATTGGGTCCGGGTTAAGTTTACTGAGACTTTAGATGGATTTGAGGCTATACCGGTTTTTGGCAAGTCTAGTTTAATTAAAACTTTAGTAGATAGTCATGGTTATTTAGAAATTCCGGAAGAAAAAGAAGGTTACCTTGCTGACAGTTGGGTTGAGGTTACTTTATGGAATTAGGGAAAATACTTTTTACAAAGACTGATTTAATGGAGGGGGTAGGAGGGTGAGTTTAGAGGATAAGTTTGGGCGGCAATATGATTATTTACGAATTTCTGTAACGGATCGTTGTAATTTGCGGTGTATTTATTGCATGGGTCCAGAAGGTATCAAATTATTGCCTCATCAAGATATATTGACCTATGAAGAAATTGTTCGTTTTGTAGAAATTCTGGCACCCTTAGGTATTAAAAAGTTACGCATTACGGGAGGAGAGCCTTTGGTAAGAAAAGGCATAGAAAATCTTATTGGTAGTTTAAGTAATATACCTGGAATTAAAGATGTAGCCTTAACTACCAATGGCCAGCTTTTGGCTAAAAATCTGGAAAAATTAAAGGAAAAGGGGTTAAACAGACTAAATATCAGTGTTGATTCTTTACGACCCATTACTTATAAAAAAATTACCCGGGGAGGAGATTTAAACAACGTACTTGCCGGGATAAAAAAGGCATTAGCGCTAAATTTTTCCCCTATAAAGCTAAATGTAGTGTTAATGGCCGGGATTAATGAGCTAGAGATTGCCGATTTTCTAAAACTTACCCTGGATTACCCCCTTCATGTAAGGTTTATAGAGTATATGCCTTTAGATAATCATGATACTTTTTGGTTAAACCGTTATCTACCTTTACAGGTTGTTAAAGATAGGGCATTAGCCTTAGGTTATAGATTAAATTCTTATGAAGGTTTACCCGGAAACGGTACTGCGGAGATTTTTCAAATTAATAAAGCTAAAGGCACTATTGGCTTGATTCATCCGGTAAGCGGTCATTTTTGTTCTACCTGTAATCGGTTAAGACTTACAGCCGACGGTAAGTTTAAACCCTGTCTTTATTGGGATGAGGAGATATATGTCCGGGAAGCCATCGGTAATCCTCAATTATTAACCGGTTTGATTAAGGAGGGGTTATGTAAAAAAAAGGAAAAACACTTAATGGCGGAAAGCAACCCGGATTATCGCTCCCAAGTTAATTTAAGGTCTATGGCCCAAATAGGAGGTTGAAAAAATGGCGGCTATTCCAGTAGTTTGCATTGTAGCCAAAAGTTCAGGCACCGGAAAAACTACATTTTTAGAAAAATTAATCAGGGAGTTGGTAGAAAGGGGTTACCGTGTAGGTGCTATTAAAAGCACTTCCGAATTTGAAATTGATAAGTCGGGAAAAGATAGCCGGCGGTATGCTCAAGCGGGAGCTGAAATTATTTGTATCCTTGGCCATGAGCGGTATGCTTACATTCAGAAAACTCCTGAAAAAGTAAAATTAGATGAAGTAGTCGGGGTTTTTAAGGATGTGGATTTAATTTTAGCTGAAGGATTCAAAGATGAGGATAAACCTAAAATTGAAATTGTCAGGAAGGCTAAAGGGACAGACGTTTTTTCATCTGGTAAGAATTTAATCGCTGTGGTTACTGATGTAGAAAACCTTTCTGTTGAGGTGCCTCAATTTGGGCCGGATGATTTTAAAGAAGTGGCTGAGTTATTAGAAAAGCATTTTTTAAAAAAAGAAATTGATACTGAAATGGACAAACCTCACTTAACCCATTTTAATGAACAAGGCCGGGCGCGAATGGTGGATGTGACCGGGAAAGGAATAACAGAACGGGAAGCTGTTGCCCGGGGCGAAGTAAGAATGGCTCAAGAAACTCTCCAACTAATAGCCCAGGGGAAGATGAAGAAAGGGGATGTTTTAGCGGTAGCCCAGGTAGCAGGAATCGTAGGGGTTAAAGAAACCAGTCGTTTAATTCCTATGTGTCATCCTTTAAGTATTGGTTCGATAAATATTGATTTTACTCTTGATTACGAAAATAATAAAGTTCTTATTGAGTGTCAGGTCAAGGTTAGCGGCCAAACCGGGGTGGAAATGGAAGCGCTAACAGGGGTAAGTATTGCGGCTCTGACTATATATGACATGTGTAAGGCAGTAGACAAAGAGATGGTTATTGAAAATATCAGGTTAGTAAAAAAAACAGGTGGGAAAAGCGGTACATTTATCAGAAAAGGGGAGAGATAAATGGGAAAAGTCGTAGCGGTTTGTATCAGTCCCAAGCGTGGAATGCGCAAAAAAAATATTGGAAAAGGTAAATTGCTTATTGATAAAGGAGTGGAAGGAGATGCTCATGCCGGTTTTGCTCACCGCCAGGTAAGTTTATTGGCTTGGGAGAGCATTGAAAAAATGCGACAAATGGGTTTAAATGTAGGTCCCGGAGATTTTGCAGAAAACTTAACCACCCAAGGGATAGATTTGACTAAACTGCCCATAGGAACCAGGCTCAAAATAGGTAAGGAAGCAGTACTACGAGTAACGCAAATTGGTAAAGAGTGTCATCATCGTTGCGCCATTTATTATCAGGCCGGAGATTGTGTAATGCCTAAAGAAGGTATTTTTACCGAAGTTTTAAAACAAGGAAATGTAAAGGTTGATGATCTTATAGAATTACTTCCTAATTATAAATTAGCAGTAGTTACCGTTAGTGATAAAGGCTCGCGGGGTTTAAGGGAGGATAAAAGCGGGGATGTTATTAAGGATAGACTTAGATTTTTAGCTGATGTTGTTGATTATCAGGTGTTACCGGATGATAAGGAACAGTTGAAAACGGCACTGGTGGATTTAGTTGAAACAAAAAAGGTGGACTTAATTTTAACAACTGGCGGAACCGGTTTTGCTCCGCGGGATATTACCCCGGAAGCCACATTGGATGTAGTGGAAAAACTGGTTCCTGGAATTAGTGAAGCCATGAGGATGAAAACCTTGGAGATTACTCCGCAAGCTATGCTTTCTAGGGCAGTAGCCGGTATTAGAAAGCAAACTTTAATTATCAATTTACCGGGTAGCCCTAAAGCCTGTCACGAGTGTTTGGATGTAATTTTACCCGCTTTGGAACACGGTTTAGAAATATTAAAGGGAAAAGGTGGAGAATGCGCACACCTGCTGGAAAAAAATTAGTACGAATAGATAAAGGAATATAGACTTTGGTATAGAATTTATATGTAACTACCAATTTGATGAGGAGGGTAAAATCAATGCTAGGTTTCCTGCCTAATCTCGGTGTACCAGAATTATTATTAATCTTGGCCTTAGCTTTAATCATCTTTGGACCAGGTAAATTGCCTGAAGTTGGCCGTGCAGTTGGTAAAAGCATAAAAGAGTTTAAAAAAGCAACCAGTGATGTTACTGATGCTGTTAGTGAAGCTATAAAAATAGATGATGAGGATAAGAATGAAAAGAAATCATAAATATAAAAAATCCTTGCCGTTTAAAGGCAAGGATTTTTCATTATTTAATAATATTGCCTCTGATTCCGATAATTTTTTCGGTTACCGGAATATTAGTACCGGCAAGTTCTTGGGCTTTGTTAACAAGAACATTTAATCCGCCACAACAAGGCACTTCCATCCGGGCAATGGTTATGCTTTTTAGATTGTTGTTTTTGATAATAGAAGCTAATTTTTCTACATATGGTCCTGTATGATCAAGTTTGGGACAGGCAATTACCACTGCTTTACCTTTAAGTAGATCTTGATGATAATTTGCATAGGCAATAGGTACACAGGAAGCGGTCAGTAAAAGGTCGGCTTCTTGGAAAAAGGGTGCATTAGGTGGCACCAAATGCAGTTGTACAGGCCATTGTCTTAATTCTGATTGAATATTCACTTTCTCTGAAGTTTCATTGTTTGTAAAAGACTGCATTCTAGTACCGGGGCAACCACTGTTTCCGGCTAAATGAGCTTTTACTGCTTCTTCATCATATTCTTCCGCTTCCCGTTCTATTATCCGGATAGCGCCCTGGGGACATTCACCTAAACAGTCACCTAATCCATCACAAAGATGGTCGGCAATTAATTTTGCTTTGCCATTGATAATTTTAATGGCACCTTCATGACAGGCCGGTATACATAGACCACAGCCGTTACATTTTTCTTCGTCAATTTCCACAATTTTACGAATTACCACATATTTCACTCCTCAATTAATTACTTTAACATTTCTTGCAGATCCTCTTGAGGATCTCCTATTAATTTTAAGCCAAAGTTATCGACTAAGACTTTTAATACACCAGGGGTAATAAATTCAGGTGCTCTGGCTCCAATACGAATATCTTTTACACCTAGACTGAATAAACCTAAAAGAATAGCTACTGCTTTTTGCTCAAACCAGGATAAAACAATACTTACAGGCAAATCATTTACTTCACATTCAAAAGCATCGGCCAAGGCTAAAGCGATTTTAACAGCGGAAATAGAATTATTACATTGTCCTAAGTCAATAAAGCGGGGGATATCCGTACCTGGAACTGTACCATATTCTACATCATTAAATCTAAATTTTCCACAGGAGGTTGTTAAAATAACGCAATTTTCCGGTAGGGAGGTAGCTAATTCCCTGTAGTATTCATTCCCTTTACCAGGGGCATCACAGCCGGCGATGACAAAGAATCTTTTAATTTTACCTTCTTTTACTGCAGCAATAATTTCCGGGGCCAAACCTAACACTGTCTGGTGGTGAAAACCGGTAGTTAATACTTTATCAGAGTCTACGTTGGCAGCAGGCAATTCTAGAGCTTTATTGATTATAGGAGTAAAATCATTGTTTTCTATCTTTTGCACACCTTCTAAACCTGTTACATCATAGGAGAAAATGCGGTCACTATAAGTTCCTTTAATAGGCATTACACAGTTAGTAGTAACCAGAATGGCACCGGGAAACTCTTCAAAGACTTTTCTTTGGTCGAACCAGGACTTACCTACATTACCTTTTAGATGAGGGTATTTTTTTAATTCCGGATAACCATGAGCCGGTAACATTTCTGAATGGGTATAGATATTAATACCTTTTCCTTCAGTTTGTTTAAGTAGATTTTCTAAAGCAAAAAGGTTATGTCCGGAAACTAAGATGCATTTACCTTCAATTTTATCGTTAGTTACTTTTACTGGTTGAGGTATACCCAGTTTTTCCGTATGAGCTTTATCCAGTAGTTCCATAACTCGGATGGTTGCTTCTCCAACTTTGAGAGCCATTTTAATATGTTCTTCTAAATTAAAATTCACATTTGTTAAAGTAAAATACAAAGCTTCGTGAGTTATTTTATCAATTTCCGGATCCGTATAGCCTAATTCTCTGGCATGAGTAGCGTAAGCTGCTATACCTTTTAAACCAAAAATAATAGTATCTTGTAAGCTGGCCAAATCTTCATTTTTACCACATACACCTACTTTTG
>DGEF01000042.1:496-5331 GCA_002385805.1 Peptococcaceae bacterium UBA3933 | reverse complement strand
TGAATTTTATTACAGGTGATAAAATTTTCGGCTTGTCTAAACCAAAGTAAAATAAATGATAATTTTTTGTGTAGACAAAAAAAGATTTGTTGATTAATTATTAACCTTATAAGTTATTTCATTTTTGTTGTGTTTTAGGGTGGCTTACAATAGAATGAAGATAGGAGGAGAGGAAAATGGACTTATACCGGATTGATGTTTGTCGGTCTATGACCGGTTGTAGGCGTGCTGTCAGTGAGGTAAAAAATATAATCAAAATTATTGAAGAAGCATTTCAAGAAACTGATTTTAATGACAAAAGGAAAAGAGTGATAGGTGAAAAATTTAAACAGCATCATCTTTTTAAAGTGGGTGTATCCGGTTGTGCCAATTGTTGTTCCCAACCACAAATTAAAGATTTTGCAGTAGTAGCCAAAAGAATGCCTGTTTACAATAAAGAGTTATGTAATTTATGTGGTGCTTGTGTGAAGGCTTGTCGGGAAAAGGGTTTAACAATAGTTAAGGACAAGCTGTTTTTTCAAAAAAGTCTTTGTTTAGGTTGTGGGGATTGCTGGTCAGTATGTTTAAAAGGTGCTCTTAAACCAGGAGAAGAAAACTGGCGACTTTTAATAGGCGGAAAGTTAGGTAGGCATCCTCAATTAGCCAGGGAAATCGGTGAAATAAAGGATGTGGAAGTAAAAAAATATTTGACTGAGGCAATTAATCATATCTTAAATTCGTCATCAGTAAAGCGTCCAGCGGATATATTATCCTTGTTGGATTTTAGTGAAAAGTAAGTAAAAATGCTTAGGTAAAGTTCTAATAATAATCCTCCTTTGCATAAGATTTTACAGGCAAAGGAGGATATTTTATGTGGAAAAAAATTTCTTTTTATCTAATGGTAGTTGTCTTATTAACTTCTTCCTTGGTATTGGCAGGTTTTATCAGTCCACGGCTTATTCCGGCTAATGTGTTTATGGAAGGAGTTGATATAAGTAATTTAACTTTTGAGGAAGCGGAGAAAAAGGTTAAAGAAGAATTTGTTGAGATATATTTTACCTCTGAAAACTATCATTGTTCTTTTACTCCTGAGGAAATAGGGATAAAGATAAATTATGAGGAAAGTTTTAAAGTTTTTCAAAACAGAAACCTCCGTGAGTTAATTGCTCTGAATTTTGAAAAGACAGAACTTTATTTACAAAAAAGTTTTGATATGGCAAAAATGGACCAGTTTTTACATATTTTAAGTGAAGAAATAAATGTTCCTTCTCAAGACGCTACCGGGGAATTCATAAATGGGGAATTTGTAATTATACCGGAAAAAGCAGGTAAAAAGGTGAACACCGGTTTATTAAAAGAAATGCTTACTGCTCAAGTACTTAAAAAGTGCTATTCTATTCCCATAGAAAAAGAGGAACCAAAATTAAAGAGTAAGGAACTAGAAAAATTAAAACCGGACACATTATTAGGGGAGTATACTACAAAGTTTGTTGAAATTTATAATAGGACGGAGAATATTAAATTAGCCTGTCAGGCCTTAAAAAATACTTTAATCCTTTCAGGAGAGATATTTTCTTTTAATGATACTGTAGGACCCCGTGATGCGGAAAAAGGCTATTTAAATGCAATGATTATTTCAGGAGGAAAGTTTGTTCCCGGATTAGGCGGAGGTGTATGTCAAGTCTCCAGTACTCTTTATAAAGCGGTTTTACTGGCAGACCTAGAAGTAATAGAAAGGCATCCTCATAGTTTGCAAATTGATTATGTCCCCCCGGGAAAAGATGCTGCTGTTAGTTATGGTCTTAAGGATTTCAAGTTTAAAAATAACACTCCCGGAATTTTATTACTGGATTATGAAATAAAAGGAAATTATCTGACAATTAGGATTTACGGTTCATCGGTTTCCGCTCAATAATAAACAACACCGATCACTAGCCACCGGTTGTTATTTCGGGTATACTTAGATTATATAGAAAATTAGTATTTATGAATATTTTAAATGGAGGGATGTAAAATGTCGTTTAAGAAAGGTTATGTTCAGGTTTATACTGGTAATGGGAAAGGAAAAACCAC
Organism: Peptococcaceae bacterium UBA3933; assembly: GCA_002385805.1. GTDB lineage: Bacteria > Bacillota > Peptococcia > Peptococcales > BICA1-8 > UBA3933. Next base: position 3,279 of record DGEF01000042.1, on the reverse strand, counting down.
TGCTGCTATAGGTTTGGCTATCAGAGCTTTGGGAGCGGGCAAAAAAGTTTTATTTTTACAGTTTATGAAAACTAATACATATAGTGAGCATAAAATCCTGCCTAACATTTCCCCTAATTTAACCATAAAGACCATTGGTAAGCCATTTTTTGTTGCTCGTAAAGAAGATTTAGATCCCGAAATTCGTGCCCAGTGGGAAAATAAATGTGTTATTTTTGAGCCGGGCAATCCTCCTCAGGAATATGTAGATTTGATTAGTCAAGGAATAGAAGAGGCCAAAAAGGCTTTACAGAATCAAGAGTATGATTTGGTTATATTAGACGAAATAAATGTAAGCATGTATTTTGAACTGGCACCAGTGAAAAAAGTTTTAGAACTAATAGAAGAAAAGAGCCCGGAAGTTGAGCTGGTACTTACCGGACGTAATTGTCCCCAGGAAATAATAGATAGGGCAGATCTAGTAACAGAGATGCGCGAAATTAAGCATTATTATACTCAAGGTGTACAAGCCAGAGTGGGCATCGAAAATTAAACAGATATAAATAATCCCGCAACGTAAGGACGTTACGGGATTTATTTTTTCGCTCTTCTTAACTTCACTAATCTTAGCTTTTATTTTCGCAAGTAGGGCATGGGGTTAACATGCTCCCCGTTAATTCTTACTTCAAAGTGAATATGGGGGCCTGTACTCCAACCGGAAGTACCTACTTTACCAATTACCTGATTGCGGCGAACAATATCACCGGGTTTAACCAGGTATTTGGAAAGGTGAGGATAAAGTACCGCTACCCCGCCACCGTGATCCACAATTATTGTATTACCATAAGCCCCTTGGTAACTGGTTGACAATACCTTACCGTCGGCACCGGCTACTACATCATGTCCATAGGGGGCAGCAATATCTACACCCTGGTGAAAACTTTTAACTTTAGTTATGGGATGAACTCTCATTCCATAGGGTGAGGTAATGCGATAATAACCTGGAGTTGGCCATTGGAACCAGCCTGGGCCTTCACCGCTGGAGGATTGCATGGCTAAAAGCTGAGCAGTTATTTTTTTCGATTGCTCTTCTAAATCTTTGAGCATTTGTTCATAAGCTTCTTTTTCCTGCTCAATTTGTTTTACTAAGTTTTGGCGGTGAGCACTGGCGATTTGCAGTTGTTGTTTCTTTTGATCGTTTTTTTCTTTCAAAGAGGCCAGTTCTAACTTTTTCTTTTCTAAACCTGCTTTTATCTCTTCTAATTGTTCCCTTTCCGCCTCTAATTCTGCCAGTAAGGCAGTGTCATTTTCCGTAATCATTTTTAAAAATTCAAAACGAGTTAAAAAGTCGGAAATGCTGGTTGATTGAAAAAATACTTCTAAAAAGCTGACATCACCTTGTTTATAAATTTGACATAATCTTTCTTCCAGTACTTGGGTTCTTTCGGCTACTTCTTTTTCTTTTACTTCAATGTCCTTTTCTGTTTCAGTAATATGTTCTTGGGTAGCAGCAAGCTGCTTCTCTAATCTTTCTATTTCTTCATTAGTTTTTTCCATGCTTTGATTTAGGGAAGCGATTTCAGCTAAAGTGTTTTTCCTCTCACGTTCTTTTTGGTTGATTATTGTTTCGGTTTCATTAATCTTTTTGTCAATTTTTTGTTGTTCTTTATATATTTCCTCTAATTCCGAGGCTTCGAGGGACATCAGGTTAATACTAAATACGAATACAAGAATAAGCAGTATTGTTGTAAATGATTTAACTCTTCCAAACATAGCAACAACTCCCCTTATCTCTCTATAAATTTTTTCGACATCTTAGTAATTTTTCCTTCTTACTATATGTGGATTTTACAAAATAAATAGTAAAGTGATAAAAAACAAAAAAAGCAACCGAAAAGTTGCTTTTTTTGCAAGAATACTATTTAGATAAATTAATTAATATTGGTTTTGGGTTCCCAGAGTCTGTCTTACCTGTTGGAGGTAATTTTGTTCTTGTAGTTGCTGATTTTGCTGTTGATTCTGGAAGTATTGGTTTCCTAAATTATAGCCTCCTTGAGTAAAGGGACTGTTTTGGAAAGTATCAGGGCCCATAGTAGCTACAGAAGCATTGGGGGCAGTAACATTTTGGTTAAAATTTGAGAAACTTTGGCTTGGTTGCTGATAGTTTTGGCTTTGCTGAGCTAATTGTTGATAATTGCCTTGGGTTCCCAGAGTCTGTCTTACCTGTTGTAAGTAATTTTGTTCTTGAAGTTGTTGATTTTGCTGTTGGTTTTGGAAGTTCTGGTTTCCTAGATTATAACCACCTTGGGTAAAGGGACTGTTTTGAAAGGTATCTGGGCCCATAGTGGCTATAGAAGCATTAGGAGCTGAGTTTCTTTGTCCCATGTTGTTTTGTAAATAATTACCTAAAGGTTGATACTGTTGATGCATGAATTTGTACCTCCTTTTTATATTAATTGTAATATTTGGGTAAGAAGTTTTAAGAAAATCTTGCTAGATTTATTAGTTTCCTAAACAATTTAAATTATTAGTGTAAATAAATACCAGTTAAATATATCTTGTTCTAACATTGACTTTAAAGAATAAATTTTTAATAAAAAGTTTAGGAGTAGGGTTATGTCCAGATTATTAAGTTTTTTAACGCTGTTATTATTAATTGGTCTGGTAATTTTTATGTATTTCTTATTTTTTACAGAAACGGAGCAGGAAACTTTGTTTATAAGTAATGAGGATATTTTAATCCCTACAGGGGAACCGGAAAGGGAAACTATTGAAAATTCTCAAAATCTAAAATCAACATATTT
>DGEF01000042.1:0-255 GCA_002385805.1 Peptococcaceae bacterium UBA3933 | reverse complement strand
AAAAGGAAGATGATGGGTTAAATTGAGGTTAAGGTTGAGGTTAAGATTAGGTTAATTTTAAGGGTTAGGATGTTAAAAGAGGTGGGTTTTAGTCCCACCTCTTTAATTAATTTTTTATTATGTTTCATTATTTTCCAAAGGCAGCGTAGTTTCTTCCGCTGTAGTTTGTTCTTGAGTATTTAGATTACTTTTTTCTTCTAACTGTAAAATTAAGTTTTCTAATTCTTTTAGTGCTTCTCCATAACCGGCCCAATC
>DGEF01000015.1 GCA_002385805.1 Peptococcaceae bacterium UBA3933 | reverse complement strand
CACACAACGAATGGCGCAGGCAGACAGAGCCGACGGATTATTCCAGAAAGGATATAGCATTTTCTTACAGGCTCGGAGGTGGGTTTTAATGTCTCCCTCTTTTGAATCTCTTGATTCATTTTTTGAAAAATACCAGGCTAGTACGGTCCGCTACCTAGCAGACGTATTTAGCGGATATTCAGGGGGGGATTCTGAGTGCAAAACATGTCCGACAATTCCGACATGTCCACACAAAACGAGTAAAAGACGCAGCAGGAGGAGATAAAATGGCCTTCAAAGAAGAACTGAGCCCCGCTGAAAAACTCTTCGACATGATTGATAAAGTTGTAATCGTGAAAGGTCGCTTATCAACCGATCCCACTATTTGGGAGTTTCATATTATGGGGAAAGTTATAAAAATTGAAGCAAGTGTTCTTGAAAACCCTAAAGCCTTTAGAAGTCAATATTTAAGTATTTTCGATAGACCGGCGCCACTAATAAAAACAAATGCCTGGATCAACCTTTTAGATAATCTCGCAGATGAAGAAAATAACAAAGTAGAGTACCAGGAAGCACTAGAAGAATCCAATAATGAATTTATTGCCAGACAGATTTTTGAAATAGTGTGTGAAAGGGAAATATCAGACGACGCGGAAGAAGCATTATCGGGATTGTCACTATATGAATATGAACTTAAAGAAGGCAATGACAAGAAATTATACTTTTGTTTACCTTCTAGGGTTTTAATTGGAGAGATACTTGGAGGAACCGGTTATAAAATAACTCCAAAAGATTTGTCACAGGCAATGACGGAATTGGGATTCAAAAAAGAAGGTACACATAGGGTTTGGTATAACGGGTATCAAAAAAGATCTTGGTGTTTCATTCCTGAAGTTGTAATGAAGGAGAAGGGGGAATGAAATGTTGGGTATTGACAGGACACCTATATACAGAATTTTTTTGAAAAAAGTCGTTTTTTGGTGTCCGGTGTCCGGTATATATATCCCGATACCGTTTTTAACCGGACACCACCGGACACCAGAAAAACAAAAACGTTATCAGTCGATAAAAAACCGGACACCACTAAAACTGAAATTTACTGATTTTCTTCAATTTTGCTGTCCGGAGGTGTCCGGTTTATGACCGAAAAAATCAAAGTTTTTGGTGGACCAGGGTGCGGCAAGACCACAATTATTAAAGAATTCTATCAAAAATATCTCTTAGAGGGATATAAACCGGAAGATATAACCGTATTAAGCTTTAGGAAAACAGCAGCTAAGGACTTGGTAGATGCCACAATTTCTTATGCGAAAGTGGAAGAAAAGGAATTAAGAAAGCATGTAGGTACTATCCATTCAATTTGTTACAGATTGATAGGGTACCCTGAAACGATGGATAGTGAAGATTACAGAGCCTTTATAGACCTCAATAATTATGGAAAATACCTTAAAACAACTGGCAAAGGTAAAAATGATGCAGAAGAATCTGCTTACTCAGGGGATTTGTTTGACCTTTACACATGGCTTCGCAATACATGTACTCCACTCGAGAAGTGGAAAAAATACCCTGGTGTAAAAAACATAAAACTGCCTGCGAGTAAGGTGTCCGAATTCTTCGAGAAATACGAGGAATATAAGAAGCAGACGGGTAAAATTGATTTTTCAGATATGCTTCAGACTGTAATAGATGAACAGATTACGCTTGATACTCCTATCCTTATGGTTGACGAATTCCAGGACTTTACCGCTCAAATGTATAAGATATTTGAAATGTGGGTGCCTCATTGTGATTCGGTTTTAGTCGCTGCTGACCCAAACCAATCAATCTATGAATTTTGGGGTGGGCGTCCTGATTATTATTACGATTTCGACGCTGTTGAAATAATAAGACCTGAGACTTTCAGGCTTAACGAACAGATGAAAAACTTCTCTCATAAAATCTTAAAGCGTGTAGGTATGTCCGCACCGGAAACAAAGGCAAGAAAAGAGTATTCTAACAGTATATTCAGGGTACGTTATGATAGCAAGCTTCCTGTGTATGAAGAAGAATTTCATTTAGTCAGATGTAATTATCAGGCTCATGCAATTGCTTTGAGTCTGGCTAAAGATGGTAAGGTATTTAGCGGGCTATGTGGCTGGAGTTCCGAGGAAATAGATGCGGCTAATGCAATTATCTTAATAAGACAAGGTAAAGCGATTTCTTTTGATCAGATGAAAGCAATTATCAATCTGTTTCCTTTGAAGATGTTGAAGATTAAAGGAAGTAAAGCCGATTTCATAAGCAAATTGGAAAGGGAATATCGTCCAGAGTTACAGACTGGGTCTGGAATACTAACCACACGAATACTTGACATTCTCAATTCTGCGGATCCCACAAAGGGCATGGTTAGAGACGGCGCATTGTTCAAAGCTAAGATAAACGGAGTTAAAAACAGAAAAGAGTTAATCACTTTAAAGGAAGTGAAAAATCGGGCAGTCTTGACAATTCACGGAGCAAAAGGACTTGAAGCAGATGCTGTTTTTTTACACACTGCTATAACTCCGCGAATACAAAAAGCTTTATTGTCACCGGGGAAGGAATCACAAGCAGAGGCGCGGGTGTGGTATGTAGGTGTTACAAGACCCAAAAAAGTTCTCTACCTTGTGACTGACGCGGGGAAAAACTATACCCTCCCGGGGGTGCCATCATGCTAACAAGACAGCAAATCAAAGCACATTACCGGACCCCCGGGATTAGAGATACTATTATGAGGGTATCCACTGACGGCGGGAGTTACCGAGCCGGTAACTGGGATTTTGCGAACTGGTATAAATATCCAAACGGTAAGAAACTTAAATTATGCCTCGCCAATCGAGTGGATTACACTAACATGATAATGAAATGTAGGACATTATATTGGACATTAAATTACTTCGATCCTGAAATATTTAAATTGGATTATACAAACATTCGAAGCGATGAAAGTCCTACAATCAGTAGGCTCCATACAGTTGGATATACATTTGGCATAGATATCGATCGAGAACATGGAAAGGATATACACGACCCGGACGTAAAGAAAGCAGTTGAAGATATTGCTCAATATTTTTCTGATAGATTGAGGGAGTATCTCCCCAATTCTGTTTACTGTCTGTACTCAGGGGGTGGCATATACATCATGGTCCATCATAAAGTGTTTTCACCATACTATAAAAGGTTTCTGTCAAACCCGGACCCAGATTTATCATGGGAAAAAATGTTGTGTGTTCTAGTAGATGCTTTCGATTACCTCATCGAAGATATGAGAGATGAGTTTTTCAAACTACATCCAGAGCACATAGGGAAAGTAAAACCCGACCAATTAAACAACTCCCAAAGAGTATTCAAAACGATTTTTAGCATACATAAAAGCTTGGATTATGCTGTTATCCCACTCGATCCGGAGAATATTCATATCGACTTCGAAAAAGCAACCGTTCCACTTAAACCTGAAGTAATCGAAGCTGGGAAAAAGTGGTATACCAAATATGATGACGGCGGTGATTTTTTAAATAAAATGCTTAAACCATTTTTAGAAAAGGCATATAATAAAAAGGAGGCGTCTTACAAGTATAAAAGTGACTTTAAAGCCTCTTCAATTCCAATAGATGATATTGAAAAGTGGCCTCCATGTATGAGAAACTTGTACAATTTACCTGCTTGTGGAGAAGGAGCAACCAGGGCATTATCAGCATTTGCTTCCTTTTTAGGACAAATAGGGATTGAAGAGAATCAAGCACGTGCGATGTTTGATGAACTTGCGGATAGATGGGGAGCGAGGAAAGAAAATATTTTCGATAATTACTTTAGGAAAATGAAGGTGCCTACATGTCGACGTTTAATATCCGACGATAACCGAGGATTTCCGAAAGGCGTGTCAATAAAACGGCTGGGTGTCTGCAAGCCTGACATGAGGTGTTTGGATTCACCGTCTCCATACTACTATGTTGATAAAAAAGCAAAGCTCAAATGGTCAACCACCCCACATAAAAGGACAGTTGACAAAACGAAGAAGTTGGGAGCAAGCAAGGGATCTGAAGAAGAGGCTGCAAGTGTTCTTAAGGGGGAAGGGTTTTAAATGTCCTTCCTTTATTTTCTCTTTCTTTGTGAATAGGTGTGGAGTGTCAACGTATTGCATTTTTTAATCCTGCTTTAAAGTTACTTGTTTTTTAGTGTTGTTTTTATCTTAGATCATTAAATATTTAACCTAAGACCGATAAGTTTAAATATTTATAAAGCATATATAATATATGGGGGTGAAAACTCCAATAAATTGGAAGTGGTATTCTTGGAAAATGAGGATTACACAGGCGAATTTGTAACCCTGGATACAAGTATTTGGTTGCCAGTGTTGCAAGAGCGCGGAACTAATAAAGGCAAGAATCCTGTAGTTTCCCCTAATGGTACTATTTACATTGGACGGGAATTTGCAGGTGTTGAAGTTAGAGCGTTTAGAAAAGTACAGAAAAAAGAAGAGTAAAAAGGTTGGTGTGTGAAAATGGTTTGCGAAGAACGATTTAAAGAAATTCGAGATTATGTAATGAAGTTAACTTTAACTGAAGGTTTTGAAGATCCACTGTATGGTGCTTCTCCTAATGTGTTAAAAAGATTGGTTACTGGTTATCTCATTATAAAAACTGATGATGGACGTATGATTTCTAGACCAGTATGTCAGAGCAGTGATTATAGTGATGATGACAGTGATGAATTAGAGGTCTGCACTTTTTTATATGGTGGTGAAGAGCTTCTTGGTATAGTACCTGCAACAAAAATGACATTTGCTGTGTATGGTCTTCTTCCAGAAGACAATGTTAGCTTTGAGGACTATAAAGCAGGCAAAATTGATTTCGGTCCAGATAGATTTCTAGGTTTTGAATATGAAGGAATGGATCATCCTGATTGGATTCAGGTTTTAAAGAAGGAACTGATAAATAAATTAGTTTGGAATGAAGAGTGTTTAGAAAGAAATTTTGGAAAGTAAAAAAGGGATAACTCTGAATGAGAAGCGTACAAGCGTGAGTAGAGAATAGTTATTTAATTTCTAATTTACGTTTTTTACTAACTGAGGGGTTTACTTATGGAAATCAAGCCAATTGAAACGGTATATAACGGGTATAGGTTTAGAAGCCGATTAGAAGCTAGATGGGCTGTATTCTTTGATACTCTAGGGATTGAGTATGAGTATGAAAAAGAAGGGTATGAAATCAAAGACCGTTGTAGCTGTAAAACGTGGTATTACCTTCCAGATTTTTACCTTCCAGAAACAAAAACATGGGTAGAAGTAAAGGGTGATTTAGAAAATGTAACGGTGGATTATTGGGCAATGTTGGCAAATGCCGTAGATTATGGAGGGCAATTGCCTGATGTTGCGAATAGTTGGCAAACTGAAAGAGGAATTTTAATTTTATCTAATATTTGGATTCCAAGTGATAAGGATATGATTATAGAGTTCCCATGTATCCAACATTATAAAGGAGTGCATATATCACGCGTTGCGTTTTTTGATTCTGGATTAAAGTTTACACATAGTTATAATATGAATTTGGTAGACGCGGGGTGGGGCGCGGAATCTGCCGGAACCGAATTGAAACGATTTATTTCGCTTTATTTGCCAGATGGTATGTGGATCGATGCTTTCGAAGGTCAACAAAACAACCAGGTGAACATCGCTTTAAAAGCAGCGAAGTCGGCAAGGTTTGAACATGGTGAAAAACCTGATTTCATAACATGTGCTACACCAATTAAAAATAATACAATAAATTTGGATAAATCGTTGTTTAATTCCCCACAATCCTGGGAAAAAGATGTTTTTGGATGCACTTTAGATGAAGAATGGGATGATGATTATTTTACTACAGAAGAATTCAACGAAGAATGGGATAGAGTAATGGCGAGGGAAGACCGTCATGAAAAACGCCTCGAAGAAAAACTAAACAGTATTCTTGGGTAAATAAACCGGATGGCATTCCAGACAGGCTATTTTGTACAATAATGGATGAAGCGTGTTCGTATAAATGGTGGCGGGGTGATGTTAACGAAAAAATAAAAGATGAATGGTGGAGCAAAATCATAGAAGCAAACCGTGATAACAAAGCGTTC
>DGEF01000076.1 GCA_002385805.1 Peptococcaceae bacterium UBA3933 | reverse complement strand
GGCTTTTTCATCGGCCACGAGCTGTAATTCATTTGTTTTCCTTAAGGCATTACTTAATAAGTCGCCAAAGCTAACATTATTCTTACTACTTTCATTGTTTACCAATAGCTTATTACTGTAATTTACATCAACCGACGATATTTTCATAGGCTTTAACCTCCTTAACCTCTACCAATTTCCAAAGCTTTTAGAGCCATTGATTTGGCAGCATTTAATGCAGTTACATTGGCTTCATAAGCCCTAGTAGCACTGATCATATCAACCATTTCTTCAACTATATTCACGTTAGGCATTTGCACATACCCTTGTTGAGGACCTGCCGGGATTGCATCAGGGTGATCAGGATCATAAACTAATTTAAAGGGTGAACGGTCTTCGATAATTTTTTCCACCTTAACTCCTTGTAAAGAAAGTTCTCCCCGTAAAACATTTTCAAAACTCCGATAAGGTGTAAAAACAGCAAGCTTACGTCTATAAGGCCCTCCTTCAGCTGTCCGTGTAGTTTCAGCATTAGCAATGTTGTCGGCAATTAAATCCATCCGCAATCTTTCAGCCGCTAAACCGGAAGCACTAATCTTAAAAGTATTAAATAAAGACATGTTCAACGTCCTCCTTTAATCACAGAACTAAGCATAGACATTTTCTTACTTATAATCTGAGCCAAAGTATTATAACGCATGGTGTTTTCATTGAGTAAGGCTACTTCCATATCGATATCTACATTGTTACCGTCAGTCCTTAAAGAAGTGGAGTTGTCTTGAATAACTTGAGGTTGACTTATCTCCTTTTCCAGGCCAATATGGCGGGGATGGGTTCGTCTTAATTTAACAGGTGATTTTTCGTTTTTTAAATTACTTTTCAATTGATCTTCAAAGCTAACTAGCTGCCTTTTGTAATTAGGTGTATTAACGTTGGCAATATTATTGGAAATAGTATTATGGCGTAAACTTGCAGCTTTCAAAGAACTATTTAATAAACGGAAAGTAGGATCTTCCTGAAAAATTTTCATCATAATCTCACCTCAAAAGACAATGTTTACCATGATTCTCGTATTATATTCGATATATTGGATAAAAAACCCTTTTTCGACATTATAAAATTTAATTAAAATACAGCTAACAAAAAAAAACCAGCCTTCGCTGGTTTTTATGATCTTATTTTTTCTAACTCCTCTAAAAGATTTTCATTTAAAACACGAATATAGGTTCCTTTCATCCCTAAAGATTTAGATTCAATGACCCCGGCACTTTCAAACTTTCTTAAAGCATTAACGATTACTGAACGAGTTATACCTACCCGATCGGCAACTTTGCTGGCAACCAAAAGGCCTTCCGGTCCGTCTAATTCTTTAAAAATATGCTCAATAGCCTCCAGTTCAGAGTAAGATAATGTACCGATGGCAATCTGGACGGCAGCTTTTCTTCTTGCCTCTTCTTCGATTTTGTCTGTTTTGGACCTTAAAATTTCCATACCTACTACAGTTGCACCATACTCCGCTAGAATTAGATCCGCTTCTGTAAATTGATTTTCAAATTTAGCCAACAGCAAAGTTCCTTGTCGTTCTCCTCCACCTAAAATGGGGACAATAGTGGAAATTTTACCTCCAAATTCACACCCTAAGGGGCCCTGAAAAACACACTTGCTTTTTTCCGCTTTAATATTAGCTTGAGACTGTGTTACTGTGAGAAGCTTTTCATTGTATTCTTCCGGGAACCTTTCAAATTCGTTAATTATTTCTTCAATAGTTTCGCAATTAAAGCCATCTAAAAAAGAGTAGCCAAGTATTTTTCCTTTCCTGCCCACAATGTAAACATTACATTCAATCATCTCTGATAATACATCGGCAATTTCTTTAAAATCTACTGGGTTTCCTGCAGATTTTTGTAACAACTTATTTAAAGTCCTGGTTTTTTCTAAAAGTTTCTTCATGTTTATTACCTCCTAATTAATTCAACTAAAGAATATATCTGCTTAAATCTTTACTGGTTACGATATCCTGTAGTTTTTCCTGAACATATTTTTTGTCAATAATGACTTTATTACCAGCCATTTCAGAAGCAGAAAAAGAAATTTCTTCTAATAGTTTTTCCAAAATAGTATGCAACCTTCTGGCCCCGATGTTTTCAGTTTGGTCGTTTACAGTATACGCAATTTCCGCTATTTCATCAATAGCGTTATCAGTAAATTCAAGCAAAACACCTTCAGTTTTTAATAAATTAACATATTGTTTTAGTAGAGAATTATCTGGTTCCAATAATATTTTACGCAAATCTTCTTTGGTTAAACTTTCTAGTTCAACCCTAATGGGAAATCTGCCTTGGAGCTCGGGAATTAGATCCGAAGGTTTCGATAAATGAAATGCTCCGGCAGCAATAAATAAAATATGGTCTGTTTTTACATTGCCATATTTGGTGGTTATAGTACTTCCTTCCACTATCGGTAAAATATCACGTTGCACACCTTCCCGTGAAACATCTGGTCCATACCCCCCATTTTTAGCTATAATTTTATCGATTTCATCTATAAAGATGATTCCTGAGTTCTCGGCTCTTTTTATGGCTTCCTGTTTTACCTCCTCAAAATCTACCAGTTTCTGTGCTTCTTCTTGTGTTAATAGTTTGCGTGCTTGACTTATTTTTACTCTTCTTTTTTTAGTTTTTTTAGGTAAAACATTATTAAACATATCATAAAAGTTTATACCCATTTCTTCTAGTCCTAAGTTGCTGAACATGTCCGCCATAGTCTGATCTGTTTCTTCTACTTCTATTTCTACATACTCTTCTTCCAGTTCAAAACGACGTAATTTTTGTCTAATAATTTCCCGTTTTTCCCGAATTAGTTTTTCCTCATTTGCTTCCTCTTCCTTTTTTTCCTGAGTTATTTGACTATGAGGAAAAAAAGCCTCTAAAGGATTGTACATTTTCTTTTTCCGCTGAGGCAAAGGAACTAAAATATCCAAAAGTCTTTCTTCAGCAAGTTCTTTGGCTTTTTCTTCTACCTCAGCCATTTTTTCTTCTTTCACCATGCGGACACTGACTTCCACTAAATCTCTTACCATAGACTCTACATCCCGGCCTACATAACCTACTTCCGTATATTTAGTGGCCTCTACTTTAACAAAAGGTGCTTTGACTATTTTAGCCAGTCTTCTGGCAATTTCCGTCTTACCTACACCGGTAGGCCCAATCATAATAATATTCTTAGGGGTTATCTCCTCCTGTAATTCTTCAGGAAGTTTGCTGCGTCGGTAACGGTTGCGTAAGGCAACGGCTACACTTCTTTTGGCTTTATCTTGCCCAATAATGTATTTATCTAATTCTCTGATTATTTCACGCGGAGTAAGATTTTCCATAATGTTACCCCCTATCCTATAGCTCTTCCACCGTAAAATGACTATTAGTATACACACAAATAGAAGCAGCGATTTCCATGGCTTTAACCACAATTTCCCGTGCAGACAAATCAGTACATTCTTTTAGGGCTTTGGCTGCAGCCAAAGCATAAGAACCTCCGGAACCTACGGCAACAATCCCATCGTCTGGCTCAATAACTTCCCCGTTGCCGGAAATAACTAAGATTGTATCTTTATCAGCTACAATAAGCATAGCCTCTAATTTCTGCAACACTCTATCAGAACGCCATTCTTTAGCCAAGTCTACGGCAGCCCTTTTTAGATTTCCATAACTCTCTTCTAATCGCCTTTCAAATTTTTCTAATAATGTAAAAGCATCGGCCACCGACCCGGCAAAACCGGCTAAAACTTGGTTATTATACAACCGGCGTACCTTTTGGGCCTTATGCTTCATAATAGTGTTTTGACCAAAGGTAACCTGACCGTCACCGGCCATAGCAGTCTTACCATCTTTACGGACAGCAATAATCGTCGTCCCATGAAACATTACAGGTAAACCTCCTTAAGCTCGGGGGTGAGCCTGATAGTAAACTTTTTTAATCCTTGTTTGCGAAACATGAGTATAAATCTGTGTTGTTGACAAATTTGCATGTCCCAACAACTCCTGAACAATTCGTAAATCTGCTCCATTGTCCAAAAGATGGGTGGCAAAGGAATGTCGAAAAACGTGAGGACTTATTTTATAGTGCAGTGCTCCCTTTTCCACATATTTATCAACAATATAACGAACCCCCCTGGTTGTCAAGGGGTTTCCTCTAGAATTGAGAAATAAAATATTTGAAGAATTTTTGGGAGCTAATTCAGGGCGACTAATTGTTAAGTAATCCTCAATAGCCTGTAAAGCTTTTTTCCCAATAGGAACGATTCTTTCTTTGTTTCCTTTCCCCCACACCTTAATATAGTGATACTCTAAGTTAATATTGTTTAAAGTTAAGTGAACCAATTCACCAACTCTTAATCCACAACCGTACAAAACCTCAAAAATGGCTTTGTCCCTAATTGTTAAAACATCAGCCTTCCCCAAAGCCTCTTCTAAAAAAGCATCTATTTCTTTTGGAGTTAAGACTACAGGAAGTTTTTTAGGAATTTTGGGAGTCTTTATTAAACTTACAGGATTAGTGGTTAGATAATGGTTTTTCACCAGAAATTTAAAAAAAGTTCTTAAAGTGGTTAGTTTTCGGGCAATAGAAGATTTTTGCAGTCCCTTCCCTTGCAAAAAAACTAAATATTTTCTTATTGTTATATTATCCACTTCTTTAAAGTCTAAATTTTCCAGATTATTTCCTGCTTGTTCTTCCAAATATAATAAAAAATCTTGCAAATCGCGACTATAAGCTTCCAGGGTATTAGGTGAACAACCCCTTTCCGCCACTAAGTAATAAAGAAATTCCTCTTCTACCAGTTTTTTATTGGTCAAAGATACCCCTCTCTTCAATATATTTTTGTAAAATTTGGAGAGAGCGCTGGGAAATCATTTTATTTTTTAGCCGTTTATCTTTAATCTTTTCTTTTAAAGGTGGTAATAAGCCAAAATTAATATTCATAGGTTGAAAACTTTTACTTTCCGCTTGAGTAATGTACCTAAAGAGACTAGCCAAGGCAGTTTCCGGCGGAAAAGTCAAAAGTTCCTTCCCTTTAGCTAAACGACCGGCATTGAGCCCGGCTATTAAGCCTGCTGCTGCAGATTCTACATATCCCTCCACACCGGTTATCTGTCCGGCTAAAAAAACATTAGGATGTCTTTTTAACTGACCCGTTTCCTTTAAAACTTTAGGTGAATTAACAAAAGTGTTTCTATGCATCACACCGTACCGAACAAATTCAGCTTCTTCTAAACCGGGGATCAAACTAAAAACCCTTTTTTGTTCGCCCCATTTCAGGTGTGTTTGAAAGCCCACCATATTAAATAAGGTTCCTTCTTGATTATCTTTTCTAAGCTGCACAACCGCATATGGCTGCTTTTGAGTTCGCGGATCAATTAACCCTACAGGTTTTAGAGGACCGAATAATAAAGTTTGTTTTCCTCTTCGAGCCATTACCTCGATGGGCATACAACCTTCAAAATATATTTCTTGTTCAAATTCCTTTAGGGGATGAACTTCTGCACTAATGAGTTCCTGATAAAACCTGTCGTACTCCTCTTTAGTCAGAGGACAATTTAAATAATCCGCCTCACCTTTATTGTAGCGAGAAGCCCAAAAAACCTTTTCCATATCAATTGAATCTTTTGTTACAATAGGAGCAGCTGCATCATAAAAATAGAGATAATCTTCACCGGTCAACCTTCGGATTGTTTCCGCCATTTTCCCCTCAGTGAGAGGACCGGTAGCAATTACCGTGATCGTCTTTCCGTCAATTTCGGAAACTTCCTGCCGTTTTACTGTAATTAAAGGGTGTGCAGAAATTTTTTGAGTAAGACAGGTGGCAAATTTTTCCCGATCAACGGCCAAGGCAGAGCCTGCTGGTATTTGATGCAGATCTGCACACTCCATAAAAATAGAATGACAATACCTCATTTCTTCTTTCAAAAGACCTACTGCATTTTCCAAGCCGGCAGCACGAAAAGAATTACTACATACTAATTCTCCAAATAAATCCGTTTTATGAGCGGGAGTAGTTTTTACTGGCCGCATTTCATATAAATTTACTTTAATTCCTTGTTGAGCTATTTGCCAGGCCGCCTCTGAGCCTGCTAACCCTGCGCCGATGACTGTAACAGCTACCAATTTACTCCTCCTTCTTAATTAAGTGTTCATATTTGCATTCATTATTACTGCAAACCCTTATTAATCCTTTGCGGCTTTTCTTCTCCACTAGGAAACTGTGACACTGAGGACATTTTTCTTCAACGGGTTTATCCCAGCTTACAAATTCACATTCCGGATAATTACTACAACCGTAAAAAACTCTGCCTTTTTTACTTCGGCGAATAACCACTTCTCCTTTTAAGCATTTGGGACACTTTACGCCAATACTTTCCAGTAAAGGTTTGGTATTACGGCATTCCGGAAAACCAGGGCAGGCTAAAAATTTACCGTAGCGTCCGAATTTAACTACCAGGTTGCGCCCACATTGCTCACAAACTTCATCGGAAACTTCTTCGTTAATTTCCACTTTACTGATTTCCTCTTCTGCGTTTTTTAATTCTTTACTAAAACCGGCATAGAAGTCTCTTAATACGTCTTTCCAGTATACATTGCCTTCTTCCACCTGATCAAGTTTATCTTCTAAACCGGCGGTAAATTTAACATCGACAATATCAGGAAAATATTCTTTTAGTAAATCAATAACAACCGTCCCTAACTCTGTTGGATAAAATTGTTTTCCTTCCCGCACCACATATCCCCGGGAAAGAATAGTATCAATAATAGGTGCATAAGTACTGGGCCTTCCAATTCCTTTTTCTTCCAAAGTTTTCACTAGAGTAGCTTCTGTATATCTGGGAGGAGGTTGAGTAAAATGCTGTTTCGGTTCAAATTTATGGAGTTTTAACTCTTGACCTTCCGTAACCTGAGCTAAAGGTTCCTCTTTAGTTTCTTCCTCATCCTTGGACTCTACATAAACTTCCATAAACCCTTTAAAAATTGTAACGGAACCAGAGGCACTAAATTCATAATCACCCGCACTAATTAATACTGTTGTCTGTTCAATAACAGCGGGAGCCATTTGGCTGGCTAAAAACCTATCCCAAATAAGCTTATATAATTTATACTGGTCTCTATTTAAAAAACTCTTTATCTGTTCAGGTTCCCTAAAAATATTAGTAGGTCTAATGGCCTCATGGGCGTCTTGAATTTTTCCTTTACTTTTCGCCACCCGTGGTTTTTCCGGTAAAAAATCTTTTCCAAATTTATCCAGTATATACCCTCGAGCTTCTTTTTCAGCCGCTTGGGCAATTCTAGTAGAATCGGTACGCATATAAGTAATCAAACCTACACTGCCTTCTTTACCTACCTCAATTCCTTCGTATAACTGTTGAGCGATACGCATTGTTTTTTTGGCTGTAAAATTTAATTTGCGATAAGCTTCCTGCTGTAAACTGCTGGTTGTAAAAGGTGCCGCAGGATTACGCTGTTTTTTTTGTTTTTTAATTTCTTTGACTATAAAAGTGGTACCTTGCAAGTCGGCTAAAATAGCATCAACTTCCTGTTGATTGTTTATTTCTATTTTTTGTCCATCTTTTTTGATTAATTTGGCTTCAATAACCTTTTTCGTATTATTTTTTAAAAGGGCTAGTAAAGACCAGTACTCAACGGGTACAAAATCCTTTATTTCTTCTTCCCGTTCACAAATAAGCCGCAAAGCCACTGATTGTACTCTTCCTGCACTTAACCCTTTTTTTACCTTGCGCCAGAGTAAAGGACTAAGTTTATAACCTACTAGACGGTCCAATACCCTTCTGGCTTGCTGAGAATTCACCCGGTTTAAATCTATTTCCCGGGGGTTTTTAACAGCTTCTTGTACAGCATTTTTAGTAATTTCATTAAACTCAATTCTACATTTTTCTTGAGAATTTAGTTTTAAAATATGCATTAAATGCCAGGCAATAGCCTCTCCTTCCCGGTCCGGGTCAGGAGCTAGGTATACTTTCTCAACCTTGCCGGCGGCTCCTTTTAATTCTTGAATTATCTTGCCTTTACCGCGAATAGTTATATATTTCACTTCAAAATCGTTCTCTGTATCTACACCAAACTGGCTTTTCGGTAAATCCCGCACATGTCCTAACGATGCTTTTACTATATAATTCTTCCCTAAAAATTTGCTGATAGTTTTTGCTTTAGCAGGTGATTCGACAATAACTAATGCTTTGGCCAAAATTCAATCACCTCAATTCAAAGTCATAAATTTCCTTCCTGCAGTCTCTTTTACCAAACCCTTTATTTGTAAAAGACTTAGCGTAGATATTACCGAAGATACAGATAATTCGGTTTTAAAAGCAATCTCATCAATTGTCAAAGGTTCAATACATAAACTATCCAAAATTTTCTTTTCTAATTCAGTGAGCTGAATGGTTCTTTTCTTATTCTCGTTCTTAAATAAAGACAATTGCCCATACTCTTCTAGGATATCATCTATATTTTCTACTAATTTTGCTCCTTCTTTAATCAGTTTATGACTACCCTGATTTAAAGGACTGGTTATTGGACCGGGAATAGCGAAAACATCTTTGCCTTGTTCTAATCCTAACTCTGCAGTGATTAAAGAACCGCTTTTTGCCCCCGCCTCAATAACTAAAATTCCCTGAGCTAATCCACTGATAATTCTATTGCGCAAAGGAAAATGTAGTTTTAAAGGAGCTGTACCTAAGGGAAATTCAGAAATAACCGCCCCTTTACCGGAATTAATAATTCTTTTATATAAATTATAGTTTTCTCTGGGGTAAATAATGTCTAATCCGCTACCTAAAACTGCAACTGTCCCTCCCTCACCAACAAGGGCACCTTCATGACCGGCTGCATCGATACCCCTGGCTAAGCCGCTGATTATCTGCACACCTTGTTCACTTAATTGCTGTCCGAAACTGTAGGCGACTTTTTTTCCATAGGGAGATGCACGTCTAGAACCAACAATAGCAATTGACAAATTTTTTTCTTCCAAATTACCCTGTACATAAAGTAAAGGAGGCGGGTTAAATATATGGCGCAATAATTTTGGGTAGGACTCATCTTTAATAGAGATAATCCTTACATTTAATTTATTTATTTTGTTCTCCTCAACATCTAAGTTTATTTTATCCCGACCCAGCACAAATTCCCTAGCCATTTCCTGGGAAATGAAGGGAAACTTTTCACAAATTTCTTTTTCTGTTAATTGCCAAAAATCAATACCTTTTATATTTTGGATATTTTGTAAAAACTGGATAAGGATTTTATTACCCTTTGTACCCCATAGCTTATGCAACATCGCCCAGTACACATTATCCAGCATAAATTACCCCTCAATTAACAAATTACCTCTATTATAACATTTTTATTTCCTTTTAGTCACTACTTTTTCCTGCATTTTAACATACACACACCACAAAAACCTTTATCAAAGGCAAAAAACTCCTGAGATTAACTGTTAAACTGTCTTACCATAACCATTTTACCTTACATTTTCCAAAAATATAGAAAAAATTTAAGACCCCTAAGAAATTTTTACTAATTACGACTTTTATAGGGTAAGAAAAAAAATAACACAAACAAAAATGTTTGTGTTATTAAAAAACTAGTTCTTCTTCTACTTTTAAAATATTGCAGGTAAAACCAAGATCGGCCACTTTTTTAGCAAAAATATCAGGATCCTGCTTTATTACATCAAATGTATTATAATGCATGGGAACAACCCTTTTGGGTTTTAACATTTTTACTGCTTCCACAGCATCATCAATACCCATAACAAAATTATCACCTATGGGGAGAAGAGCAATATCAATATTATGTAACCGGCCAATTAGCTCCATATCACCAAACAACCCTGTATCCCCTGCATGATAAAGGGTCTTGCCATCCATGGTTAAAAGAAAACCACAGGGATTACCGGTATAGATGATTTCTTCTCCGTTTATAACGGCGGAACCATGCCAGGCCGGAGTTAGTTTCACTTTTCCAAAATCAAACTCATAGGCACCACCTATATGCATGGGATGAGCCTTAGCTCCTTTATTCTGACAGTAAACGGCTAATTCATTAGGTGCTATCACTACTGCACCGGTACGTTGAGCTATAGCCAAGGTATCTCCTAAGTGGTCACCGTGACCATGGGTAACAAGAATTGCATCTACCTCCACTTCTTCCGGCTTTTTCTTAGCCAGAGGATTACCGGACAAGAAGGGGTCAATGATAACCTTTTTATTACCACTTTCCACGGTAAAACATGCGTGTCCATGAAAAATAACTTTCATTTTTACCCTACCTCCTTACTTTTTCTTAAATTATAAAATAAGGAGCTAAATTGGTCAATGTTTCCAGATATGTACTTTCTTACTTTTGTTCACTATTTATTCTTTTTTCTTCCATAACTGTTTCCAAAGTTTCTTTCCACTCAGCAAAAACTCTTTGTTTTCTTTCTTTTTTTTCCCGGCGAATAAATTCTTCTAAAAAATATAACTGATTTGTCTCTAAGTTTTTAATCTGCTCTTTAATAGATTGAAGTTGTTCATCTTCATAAATCAACTTAATCAGCAAATTATCCCCGCTCCTTTTCTCAGATATTTATAAACTTCTAGCAGAAATTCGACATAAAAATAATAAATCCTTTAGGTAATTTGTGGTTACAAAAGGCATACCCGGCTTTTATTAGCCGGGTATGCCTTTTAAACTAAAGGTTTATTCCTTGGGGAAATTTACAGCTATGGCAACTAGAGTAATAATAGCCAGGATAAATTGATACCATAAAGTAGGGATAATAGCAAAGGGTGACAGACCGGCCAAAGAACCGGCTAATAATATTTGAGCTCCGTAAGGAATTAGCCCTTGCCAAACACAAGAGAAAATATCTAAAATACTGGCAGCACGTTTAGGGGAGACACCATGTTTTTCAGCTAAATCTTTAGCAATTGGACCTGCTAAAACAATAGCTACCGTGTTATTTGCCGTAGCAATGTCAGCCACACTGATTAAACCGGCCAGACCGAATTCGGCTCCTTTTTTACTTTTGATCCGGGAACCAACAAAATTTAATAAATAATCCAAACCCCCGTAGTGGCGGTTAAGTTCCGCTAAACCACCGGTTAAAAAAGAAAGTAGGAAAATCTCCTGCATACCGGTAAATCCTTCATAAATAAGCTGCCCGAAATGTAAAAGGGAACCGATTTCTCC
>DGEF01000034.1 GCA_002385805.1 Peptococcaceae bacterium UBA3933 | reverse complement strand
AATGGGAATTCCCACTGCTAATTTAAAATGGGATGCTGATGTGCTGATTCCTAAATCCGGTGTATACGCCGTTCAAGTGGAAGTTTTAGGCCAAATAAAACCAGGGGTATTGAATATCGGAACAAGGCCTACTGTCAGTAATAATAAAAACGTTACCATGGAAGTAAATATTTTGGACTTTAACCAGGACATTTATGGTGAAAAACTGGAAGTTATTTTTCATCAAAAATTGCGGGATGAAAAAAAATTTAATAATATCCTGGATTTAAAAAAACAAATTGAAATGGATACCTTAAGAACAATTCAATATTTTAGCAACATTAAAATTTAACCGGAGAATGTGTGCTTTTTATCATTTACCTCCCTCTTATCAGATATATATTTAGTAAAAAAAGATAAGGGGGATTTTTAATGTTTTATTATGTTGATGAAACTCACTATTTAAACAGAGATATAGCGGAAAAAGTTTCAAATATAATTTGCAACCCGGAATTTGTGCAGCTCAGGTCAGAATTAGAGGCACTTTATATTAAACTTGATTTTGATAAACCGAAACAACAGGCCCTTAAGGATGCTCTCTATACCTTTTTTGCCCAAGAGGAATGTTTTAGACCAAGTTATGGGTTAAGGTAAGAAGAGTAATGAGAGTAATCATAACAGAACATGCGAAAAAGAGATTAAAAGATTGCCGCCAGTCTCAAATAACAATTTCCGACATTGTCCTGGCTGCGAAACAAATTCCAGGGAATATTCCTACGGCCACAAGATTCCGGGGATTTATCAGTAAATCAGGGAGAGTTTTTGATTTGGTGGCCAAAGACATAGAAAATGGTAGATTAGTGATTACTATTATCGGAAAATGACTTGCAAGTCTGGTTTCTTTTATATATAATAATTAAGGTTAAACCTGGGCTAGGATGAACGTTCCTCCGACGTTTTTCTTGGCTTATGGGGTTAATAATAATTAAGGAGGTGAAAAATCATGGCTTTAAGTCCTGAAAAAAAGCAAGAAATCATTAGAAAATACCAGGTCCATGAGAATGATACCGGTTCTCCTGAGGTGCAAATTGCTATTTTGACAAGCAGAATTAATTACTTAACTGAACACCTCAAAGAACACAAAAAAGATCATCATTCACGCCGTGGTTTATTAAAAATGGTTGGACAAAGAAGAGGTCTTTTGAATTATTTGATGAAAACCGATATTGAAAGGTATCGCAAGATAATTACCGATTTAGGTATTCGTCGTTAGGCTTATTATTAGAAGAGCGGTTTATACCGCTCTTTTGAGTATTTGTTATATTTAAAGAAGGATATACTAAGAATATCGAGATTTTTTTGTTTTAATTGTCTTAGTAAATCTTGTATAGTTTAGGAGGTATAAAATTTAATATGGCCAATGCTAACGTTCTCAGAAAAAGCATAGAAGTTGGTGGCCGTGTTCTAACCTTGGAAACAGGTAGAATGGCCAAACAAGCAAGTGGAGCGGTTTTTGCTACTTACGGAGATACTGCTGTTTTGGCTACAGCAACTGCTTCACCAGAACCCAGGGAAGGAATTGACTTTTTTCCTTTAACGGTGGATTATGAGGAAAGACTTTATTCCGTAGGAAAAATTCCGGGTGGTTTTATTAAAAGAGAAGGCAGGCCCAGTGAAAAGGCAATTCTCTCTAGCAGATTAATTGATAGGCCGATCCGGCCATTATTTCCCAAAGGTTATCGTAATGACGTACATATTGTAGCAACAGTATTATCCGTTGACCAGGATAACCCTCCTGATGTCTTAGCCATGAACGGTGCTTCTGCTGCTTTACACCTTTCACATATACCCTTTTTAGGACCAATTGGTGCAGTTACTGTAGGACTTGTTGATGATCAATTTGTTATTAATCCAACAGTGGAACAGGAAGAAAAGAGTTTACTTCATCTTACCGTTGCCGGTACTAAAGATGCAGTAATGATGGTGGAAGCAGGTGCTAAAGAAGTACCCGAAGAGGTCATTTTGGAAGCGATTATGTATGGACATAGTGAAATCATTAAAATCGTGGAATTTATTGAAGAGTTTCGCCAGGAAGCTTTAGCCCAAGGCCTTGCCGTGGAAAAACAGGAGCCGATTTTACAGGAGATTTCTCAAGAGTTAGAAGAAGATGTACGAGCCTTTGCGCAAGAAAAACTACTGGCGGCCGTTCAAACTAAAGAAAAACACGAACGGGAAGAAAAGATCCAAGGGGTAAAAGACGAAACTTTACTGCATTTTGCGGAGAAATATCCGGAAGAAACCAAGGATATTAATACCGTTTTAGATACAATGCTTAAAGAGATAGTCAGGAAACTGATTACCGTTGATAAAATCCGTCCTGATGGACGAGCCTTGGATGAGATTAGACCAATAACCTGTGAAGTAGGAGTTTTACCGAGAACTCATGGCAGTGGTTTATTTACCCGGGGCCAAACCCAAGTCCTTTCGGTAGTTACTTTAGGTGCTATCGGAGAAGAACAGATTATTGAAGGTTTAGGTGTGGAAGAATCTAAAAGGTATCTTCACCAGTATAATTTCCCGCCTTATAGTGTAGGAGAGGCCAGACCAATGCGGGGACCAGGCAGAAGGGAAATTGGTCATGGGGCGTTGGCAGAAAGGGCTTTGGAGCCAATGATTCCTTCTGAAGATGAATTCCCCTATACTATTCGTGTTGTTTCCGAAGTATTAGAATCCAATGGTTCTACTTCTATGGGAAGTGTTTGTGGCAGTACCTTGGCTTTGATGGATGCGGGCGTTCCCATAAAAAAACCGGTAGCAGGTGTTGCTATGGGTTTAGTGAAACATGGGGAACATTTTTCTATTCTTACTGATATTCAAGGTATAGAAGACG
>DGEF01000052.1:1316-6051 GCA_002385805.1 Peptococcaceae bacterium UBA3933 | reverse complement strand
AAGGCTATCGAGCATATCAAAGAGTTAGACGGTAAAATAGATGCTTTTGGTATGGGAGGAATTGACCTATATATTGTGGTCGGAAATAGGCGTTATATGCTGAAGGATGCTAAACGCATCAGAGAGGCTGCCCGGCTTACTCCCATGGTTGATGGCAGCGGACTTAAAAATACTTTAGAGAGAAAGGTTATAGAATATTTGGCCGAGAACCGGCATATTGATTTTTCTGGAAAAAAAGTGTTGCTGGTCTCAGGGGCGGATCGTTTTGGGATGGCGGAAGCGTTAGAACAAGCAGGGGCAAGGGTAACTTACGGCGATTTAATTTTTGGGCTGGGTCTGCCCTTTCCTCTGAGGTCTTTGCAAGCCCTGGAAAGAGCGGCTAAGGTGATGGGGCCTATTGTAAGCAGGCTGCCTTTTGAATTAATTTATCCTACCGGTAAAAAGCAGGAAGTAACTGTGGATAAATTCAGCCGGTTTTACCAGGAAGCGGATATTATTGCGGGAGATTTTTTATTTATTCGGAGATACTTACCACAATCTTTAGAAAAGAAGATTATTATCACTAATACTGTAACCAATGAGGATATAGAATTATTACGAACTAAAGGGGTTAGTACCCTTATTACTACAACTCCGGAGTTAAACGGCAGGTCCTTTGGAACAAATGTTATGGAAGCGGTCTTGGTTGCTTTGGTGAGTGGAGAAAAAGAATTAACGGCTAATGAGTATCAGTATTTGTTAGATAAGGTAGGATTTGTTCCCCGGATAGTACATTTACAAAAAGCTAATTTGGCTTAGGGGGAAGAGAGTGTGAATAGATTTGCTTTTATTATTCATCCTCTGCAGGTAGAAGATTATTTTCGCAAATTTCCTTTTTTAAAAAGATTTCCGGCAAGGATAATCGAAAATACTTTTCGCTATCTTCCGGCAATGAAGGTGTCGAAAATTGAAGGAGTTAAGTCACCCTGGGCAGAGGTGGAAGGCTACTTTATAGCCTGCCCTTTAACTACTCGTCAGCTTTTAACATTACCGGAGCAGGTTGCTTTGAGTAAAATACAGGAGGCTGTTAAGTTAGCAGAGAAGTTAGGAGCCCAGGTGGTGGGTTTAGGTGCTGCTACCTCTGTTGTAGGTGATGCAGGGATAACAATTGCCAAAAACAGCAATATTCCCGTTACTACAGGTAATAGTTATACAGTAGCCAGTGCTATGGAAGCAGCAATTAAGGCAGCCAATCTAATGGATATCGATTTAAAGTCGGCCAGTGTTGCCGTTTTGGGAGCAACGGGTTCTATTGGTAGTGTGATTGCAAAATTAATGGCTTCTAAGTGTAAAAACCTGATTCTCTTAGGCCGCAGTGATTATAAATTAGCAAAACTGGCCAGGACTATTATGTATGAAGACGGAATAGCCACTGAAATAAGCAGTGATACGAAAAATGTTCTAAGGAAAGCGGATATAATTTTTGCTGTGACTTCTGCGGTAGATACGGTGATTGATCCTGAAGATTTAAAACCGGGGGCAGTTGTTTGTGATGTTGCCAGACCGCGGGATGTTTCTTTAATGGTGGAGAAAAAAAGAAAAGACGTTTTGGTTATTGAAGGTGGGGTTATCCAAGTTCCCGGTCCTGTTAACTTTAATTTCAACTTCGGTTTTCCGCCAGGCTTGGCCTATGCCTGTATGGCCGAAACAATGATTTTGGCTTTGGAGGGTCGTTTTGAGTCCTATTCACTGGGGCGAGAATTGAGTATAGAAAAGGTAAAAGAGATAGAAAAACTGGCCCAAAAGCATAATTTCCGCTTAGCAGGTATGCGTAGTTTTGAAAAGAAGATAACGGAAGAGAAGATAAAAGAAATTAAGCTAAATGCTCTCCGGAGGCTACAGGCGATTTAAACTGCTTTTGGGTGAAGGTTTTGGGACAGCATTACGGCTAATGGGTTATACTGCATGTCGGCATTACGGCTCACGGGCAAATCTGCATGATGGCTACCGGGTTAATATTTTGGGTCAGCATCTGATTTTGGGATATGCTGCATGATGCATCCGATGAATGTTAATTTTCGGGATGCATCTATTGAACTCCCTTCGGTCGTAAGGTTAAGTTGAGATTAAGAAAATGAAATAATCCAGATTTAAGATCCAACAATAAACCTGGACTTAACCTTAACCTAAACCTTCGCCGTCAGGCGAATTATTAGTGTTAATCAGTGTATATCCGTGTGTATTCGTGGTAAATAATTCTAGTCACTAGTCACCAGTTACTAGTCACTACTACGCATAGTTTTTGGCTAAACTGTAAACCCTTGACAAAGTTAGACAGCATTATTATAATTGGCGTTAGAGCAAAGAGCACCGAAGCCCATATGGGCTTTGGTGCTTATTCTAGTATTAGCCGGTAGCAAAATTTAATATATGTGAATACATATAAATAATGAAGTCGGGGTATATTGCATAAGCAAATAAAAAGCTGATAAGGGAGCGTTTGTCATGGCTGAAAAAGAAGTGATTTTAACAAAAGCCGGTCTGGAAAAGCTGGAAAATGAACTGGAAATGTTGCGAACAGTAAAGAGAAAAGAAGTTGCGGAAAGGATTAAACAGGCTATAGAATTCGGAGACATCAGTGAAAACTCGGAATATGAGGATGCTAAAAATGAACAGGCTTTTATTGAAGGAAGAATAATTACCTTAGAAAAGATGTTGAGAAATGCAAAAATTATCGATGATGAAGGAAGAGAAGAAGGTGTTGTTTCTCTCGGTTCTAAGGTAAAATTAAGAGATATAGAGTTTGATGAGATTTTAGAGTATCAGATAGTAGGTTCGGCCGAAGCTGACCCGCTGGCTAATCTGATTTCTAATGAATCTCCCGTGGGCAAAGCTCTCTTAGGAGCAACTGTAGGCAGTGTTATTGAGGTTGATGTTCCGGCAGGCAAATTAAAGTATGAGGTTCTTGAAGTTAACTAGTATATTTTGTACCTTAGTTTAAGATTGGGGATGGTTTTGTGTCAGATGAACGATTGTTAGATGTAAATGAATTGGATGAGTTAAATGAATTGATGAAGGCGCGTTTTAACAAACTCAATGAGTTGAAAGAAAAAGGCATTAATCCTTTTGGACAAAAGTTTGCCAGAACTCATCATGTCCAGGAAATTTTAGATAATGCCCAAGCATTTATAGATTCCGGCCAGGAAGTTGTCATTGCGGGCAGATTAATGGCCAAAAGGGGTCATGGCAAAGCAGGTTTTGCCAACCTGCAGGATTTAAGTGGACAAATCCAAATATATTCTCGCTTAAATGATGTAGGTGAAGAAGCCCATGACTTATTTAAAAAGGCAGATATTGGGGATATTTTAGGAGTAAAAGGGACTGTTTTTATTACCCAAAAAGGTGAAATCACCATTGCCGTTAAAGAATTAACCCTGTTAACCAAGTCCCTGCGTCCTTTGCCGGAAAAGTTTCATGGTTTAAAAGATGTAGAACTCCGTTATCGCCAGCGGTATGTGGATTTAATAATGAATCCGGAAGTCAAAAAAACCTTTATCTTGCGTAGTAAGATTATCCAAGCTATGCGGGAATTTTTGGACAAGCAGGGCTTTTTGGAAGTAGAAACTCCCACCCTGCATGCTATTGCGGGAGGAGCGGCGGCAAGACCTTTTATTACTCATCATAATGCCCTGGATATTGATTTATACATGCGGATTGCCTTGGAGTTACATTTAAAAAGATTAATTGTTGGCGGTTTAGAAAAGGTCTATGAAATTGGCCGTGTATTTCGTAATGAAGGGATATCAACTAAGCATAATCCGGAATTTACCATGATGGAACTTTATCAGGCTTATGCTGATTATCACGATATGATGCGAATAACAGAAGAAATGGTAGCTTATATTGCAGAAAAATGTTTAGGTACTACTAAAGTTATGTATGAAGGTACAGAAATAGACTTGACTCCGCCCTGGACCAGAATAACCATGGTAGATGCCGTGAAGAAGTATGCGGGTGTAGATTTTAATGAGATTAAAACTGATGAAGAAGCTAGAAACATTGCTCGGAAGCTAAACATTGCTGTTACTGATGATGCAACCAAAGGCTCTGTTTTAAATGAAATATTTGAGGAAATCGTTGAACCTAACTTAATTCAACCTACCTTTGTCATGGATTATCCCATTGAAGTTTCGCCTTTGGCGAAAAGGATAGAAGGAAATCCTGATTTTACATATCGATTTGAAGCCTTTGTTGTTGCCAGGGAACTTGCCAATGCTTTTTCAGAGCTGAATGACCCCATCGACCAGAGAGAACGTTTCCTTAAGCAAGTAGAGCAGAGGGAAAAAGGTGATGATGAAGCCCATATGATGGACGAAGATTTTGTACGGGCTTTGGAATACGGAATGCCACCTACAGGTGGGCTGGGTATAGGTGTGGATCGTTTAGTGATGCTTTTAACTGATTCTCCTTCTATTCGTGATGTGATCTTATTTCCCACCTTGCGGCCCAGGGAGAAGTAAGTTTAGCTTTAAGGTGCCAACCAATCTCTACGTTTAATGTTACTTAAATGAAAATATTTACTTTCGCTAAGCTAGAACTCCGAATCGGAATAATCTAATCTTGCCTCAGATAAAAGCTGACCGTGCTCAATGGGCCGTCCATGGCCCAATTCGCACTCTAGCTGACGTCCTATCAGCTAGTCAGCTTTTATTACTTCGGCTTCGATAAGATTATTTAGCCGATTCTACGTTATAGC
>DGEF01000052.1:0-1128 GCA_002385805.1 Peptococcaceae bacterium UBA3933 | reverse complement strand
CCGGGAGTTTTTTCCCGGTGGACAACCCTTTTTAAAATTTCAAAGCAAATTTATTCTCCCTTAAAAACAGGCTTTCTTTTTTCTTTAAAAGCGGTGACACCTTCACGATGGTCCTCTGTTTGCATGCAAATAGTTTGCAAATCTGCTTCTAGCTCCAGGACATCTTCCAGGGTTAGCTCCAGAGAACGGTTTAAGGCTTTTTTGATCAACCCTAAAGCTATAGGTGGACCCTGGGCTAATTCTGTGGCGAAATTATAAGTTGCTTCTGTCAGCTTGTCATCTTCAAATATCTGGTTAACTATGCCCAAGCTATAAGCGGTTTCGGCATTAATTAATTGAGCTGTAAACATAAGTTCCTTTGCTTTATGTAATCCGACAATTCGCGGCAAGAGATAGAGACCACCGCAATCGGGAACAAGGCCAACATTAACAAAACTTTGCCCAAATCTGGCTGATTTGGCACTAAAGATTATGTCACAGGCTAAGGCTAAGTTAAAGCCCGCACCGGCAGCTACGCCATTGACCATGGCGATAAAAGGTTTTTCAGTTTTCATAATTGTTGAGATTAGTTCCCCTGCTTGGACAATAAAATTTCTACCTGCTTTAGGAGTGTTGAGCTGCTCTAGATGAAACAAATCGCCTCCTGCAGAGAAAGCTTTGCCGTTGCCGGTTAAAATCACTACACGGATTTCTTCATCTTTCTTAACTTCGTCCAGGACTTGATGAAAATCTTCAATTAACTCCTGATTAAAGGAATTTAGGGCTTTAGGTCTGTTTAAGATGATAGTCCCTACATTCCCTTCTTTTTTTAGTAGAACGGTTTTTTCTGTCATATAGCCACCCTCCATACTTTTCTTAAAATAGTGAGCTCCACTATAATCGTTTAGTTCACCTATGTTTATTATATCATTAGTTATTGAAGAACCAACCTTATTCATATATAATTGTTAACTGTACAGTGACTTGGAAAAGTGAATTTTGCCGGTTTATGCGAATACCTAATTTAAAATAGCATAAAATATATTGACAGAAGTAAAATGTCGTGCTAGAATAAATGATGTCGCTGAGATGTCAGCGACAATTTTCATCAAATGTTTCACTAGTAAAAAGCAGAAATTGGGTATTGAC
>DGEF01000045.1:38604-39807 GCA_002385805.1 Peptococcaceae bacterium UBA3933 | reverse complement strand
CCCTGTCCTTTATCCAAGATGGTCAAAGGATTATGGTGGGAGGTTTTTTAAATGTGGGTGCACCCTTAAAATTGTTAGAGGCAATCTATGAGAAAGGAACAAAAGATCTTACTGTTATCTCCAATGATACTTCTTTTGTAGATAAAGGGGTGGGGAAACTTCTTGCCAATAATCAAATAAAAAAGGTAATTGGTTCTTACATAGGTTCTAATCCGGAAACGGGAAAAAGAATGAATGACGGTCGGTTGGAAGTAGAGTTGGTTCCTCAGGGTACTTTTGCCGAGCGAATCCGCTGCGGAGGTGCCGGTTTGGGTGGTTTTCTAACTCCCACAGGAGTGGGTACCATAGTGGAAGAAGGAAAAGAGATACTTGAAGTTAACGGAAAGAAATACCTGTTGGAGTTACCTTTGAAAGCGGATATAGCTTTGATAAAAGCTTATAAAGCTGATACTTTTGGAAATTTAGTTTATCGGGGTACCGCACGTAATTTTAACCCCCTAATGGCTATGGCTGCGGATTTGGTTATTGTGGAAGCGGAAGAAATCGTAGAAGTGGGTGCCCTAAATCCGGAAGAAATTGTAACACCGGGTATTTTTGTGGACAAGATTATCCAGGGCTAAGGAGGGTAAGTAAATGACAAATTCCCGTGAAATTATTGCCAGAAGGGTTGCGCGGCTTTTTAAAGACGGAGATGTGGTTAATTTGGGCATAGGACTGCCCACTTTGGTAGCTGATTTCGTGCCTAAGGATATAAATGTTATTTTTCAATCGGAGAACGGGCTGTTAGGTTTAGGGCCTACTCCTTTGGCAGGGCAAGAAAATAAGGATGTGATCAACGCCGGTGGACAACCTGTTACCGTTTTGCCAGGTGGATGTTTTTTTGACAGTGCCATGTCTTTCGCTATTATTAGAGGAAAACATGTAGCGGCAACGGTACTGGGTGCTTTAGAAGTAGATGAAAAAGGAAACCTGGCCAACTGGGTCATACCGGGAAAAATGGTACCCGGAATGGGTGGGGCCATGGATTTAGTGGTTGGTGCCCGGAAAGTAATTGTGGCCATGGAGCACACTACTAAGAAGGGTGAACCCAAAATCTTGAAAAAATGTACTCTGCCTTTAACTGCTTGTGAGGAAGTAGATATTATTGTTACAGAACTAGGGTTTATGGAAGTAACCCCTGAAGGTATTGTTTTAAGGGAAATG
>DGEF01000045.1:27328-38357 GCA_002385805.1 Peptococcaceae bacterium UBA3933 | reverse complement strand
AAAAAAACGAAAAGGTGATTTAATCAGCGAAAATGATTAAATCACCTTTTTTATATATTTTCAATTTGCCAATCTATAGGTTCTTTGCCGATAGAGATTAGGAAGTTATTTGCTTTCGAAAAAGGTTTGCTGCCGAAAAAACCTCGATGAGCCGAATAAGGGCTGGGATGAGGTGATTTAATGATGAAATGTCGGGGATTGTTAATTATGTTTAATTTAGATTGAGCGTTTTTGCCCCATAAAATAAAAACAACTGGGTCTTCACGGTTATTTAATAAAGTGATTACTCTATCGGTAAAATGTTCCCAACCAATATTTCGGTGGGAATTAGGCTGGCCGGCTCTCACTGTCAGGACCGTATTCAAAAGCAGGACTCCCTGGTCAGCCCATTTTTTTAAATAGCCGTTATTGGGAATGTAACAACCTAGGTCATCATGGAGTTCTTTAAAAATGTTCATTAAGGACGGAGGAGCCTGGACGCCGGGTTTAACGGAAAAACTCAGTCCATGGGCTTGTCCCGGTCCATGGTATGGGTCTTGACCCAAAATAACAACTTTAACATTTTTATAATCCGTATAGTGTAAAGCATTATAGATATCATACATGTCCGGATAAATAATTCTGGTTCGGTATTCTGTAATTAGAAATGCCCTAAGTTTTAAATAATAATCTTTTTTAAGTTCTTCTGCGAGAAACTGGTTCCATCCGTTTTTAAATATTTGCATCTAAATCACCTGAGTAAATTATAGCACAAGAAAAAAGTTTAGATTAAAAAACTGTCAAAAATCTGTTAAGTTTCCCAGGAAATCTTAAGGTCTTCTGTATATTTCCTCCCTTTGAGTAAAAAGTCATCTGATCCTGTACCCACAACAATTAATAAATCATAGATATTGTATATGCCGCCAAAGCTTTGTTCAGTGGGAAAAGAAAAGTTTTTTTCCAAGGCTATTTGTTCACCAAAACTGCGAATAAAAGTCTCTCCTAATTCTTTCGCGGTTTCAGAATTAATTTTTTCATAAGTTTGAATAGCAAATATCAACATATTTAAATTACTTCTGTAAATTAAAGCGGCATCTTTAACCAATTCATTTTCCTCTATTATTTCAATAGATTTATCTATTGCTACTTTACTAATGTTTTCGGGAAGTTCATCATTAGCAGAGCAGGCTGTTATTAAAAATAGTACAAATATTGATGTTACCAATATTTTTCTTTTTCTCATGCCTCTGCTCTCCTTTCTATTACTATTTATGGATTAAGTAAAAAACATTTATAATTAATATATTTTATGCAAAACATATTAAATCCTGCCCAAAAGTGAAAAAGTTTTAAAAATTTTAAATGGAAAATAAATTATCATAATTACAGGAGTTTTGAGTCAAAGTTGGAATTCTTGTTTGTGGTAATGTGCTATTTTTATTTAAATTTTTAAGTTTTCTTGACAAGGTGGTCAAGTTATATTATAGTTAAGTCAAATATTTAGTAAATTACTAAATTAGTATATTACTAAATATGATTTAAAAAAAGCTGGAGGTAAAGGGTTATGAAAATACCTACTACGTTAAAACATAAACCGGTTATTGTATCCGAAAACTATGAAAACGTTGACGGCAGATATGCTTATAATTCCGAAGCGAAGGGGCTTTCCTTGGGACTGGCGCAGTGGAATGATCGGGGGAAGGTAGAAATATCGGCTAAAGTATGGAGACATACGGGAGAGAAATGGTCCAGACAGTCTGAAGAGCTGCCTCTTCACCGTGTGCTGGATTTAGCAATTCTTATCTGCAGAACCCGCTTATACTTTATGGATGCGTACCGCTATGAAAATTTATATAATCCCGATAATCCTGTTATAGACAGAGTTGGATTGCAGGGTGATGCTATGACGGTAGCAATTTGTACGGAAAATGAAAAAATTAATGAGGATATTAAATTATTTAACCAGGTTCTAAGTGAAGATGATGAATTAATTGGTGAAAGGTTACGTACTTTGGCCAGGATTCTCAGAGAAATGGGGTATTAATTTGGATAGAAAGAAAGAATTAAAAGAATGGTATAAGCAGATGAAGCCTGAGATGGGAGTATTTATTATCCGTTCCAAGTTTGACAATAAGTGTTTTCTCCAAGGAACTCAGGATTTAAAAAGTGCTATAAATAGTATAAAATTTAAGCTGGAATTGGGTAATCACCCTAATAAAAAACTGCAAAAAGATTGGCAGAAGTATGGTAAAGATAACTTTGCATTTCAAATACTTGAGAATCTGGATTATGATAAAGATGAAACTAAAACCGATTATACAGAAGACTTGGATTTGCTAAAGATGATTTGGGAAGAAAAACTGGTTAAAGAAGGTATGGAGTTTTATTGATTTTTAAACTAAATTATAATATCATATTTAAAGATTTATTATCTTGGGGTGAAAAAGATGTTTATCTTTTCCGGAATGAAGGTGGCAATTGTACGCATGATTCCTGTTTTTGACTATACTTACAGGGATAAGTGTGCCCATTTTTACAAATTAACATTTGATAATCCGGAGAAGACACATCTTTAATACTAACTTTATTAGTTTGCATAGATTAGTATTTATTAGGACGATGGTATTCTCCGTCGTCTTTTTTTGTGTTTTTCCGGTTAAAAGGAAAGGATGATATATTATAAATACTAATTTTTTACGGGAAAATAATTCTTACCGAAGGAGTATAATTTTATTTTTAATCAGCCAAAATATATCCCTTTTCGGTTCATCTGTTGTTAGTTTTTCTATTATCTGGTATATAACTTTACAAACTTCCTCAGGCAAATGGGTTATGGCTTTTACAATTTGTTCTTTGCTGCCTCAGGTTGTGATTTCCTTATGGGCGGGGGTTTGGGCAGATCGTTATAACCGTAAATATCTGATTATGCTCTCAGATGGTTTTATTGCCTTTTTCACGTTAATACTGGCCATTGCCTTTTTCCTGGGAAAAGAAAGAATGGATTTGCTTTTAGGGATTTCTCTTATTCGTTCTTTAGGGGCGGGAATTCAAATACCTGCAGTGGGAGCAATATTTCCCCAAATTGTTCCTCAAGATAAGTTAACAAAAGTCCAAGGTATAAATCAGACCCTAGGCTCTGTGTTAATGCTGCTTTCACCGGCAGTGGGCGGTGTAGTACTGGGTTCTTTTGGTATTACCTGGGCCTTTATGCTGGATGTAGTAACTGCTTCCTTGGCCATTTTAATCCTTAGTTTAATTCCTATTGAAAAAGTTGCCCGGTCAACCGAGTCAGCATCTGTTTTTGCTGATTTGCGAGAAGGAATTGACTATGCGCTTAACAATAAGTTTTTAAAAGGGATTTTAATCTGCTTTGGTTTATCTTTTATCTTAATTACACCGGCTGCAGTATTAACTCCTTTATTTGTGGAACGGACTTTTGGCAGTGATGTTTGGCGGTTAACAGCTAACGAAATGGTTTGGACTGTCGGGACTTTGTTAGGAGGGGTTTTTGTCTCCCTGCGCGGTGAATTCAAAGATAAAATCCGTACTGTAGCCATTTGTTTGGTGAGCTTCGGCATTGCTTTCGCTCTTTTGGGAGTTGCCCACAATTTTATTATTTACCTAATTATTATGGGTGCTGCCGGGTTCTTTATGCCGATTATCGCTACCGCTCAAACTGTTTTAATTCAGGAGAATGTGGAGGCGTCCATGATGGGACGGGTATTTTCTCTGGTGCAAATAGTCACAGGTATTGCAATGCCTGTTGCTATACTGTTTTTTGGGCCTCTTGCGGATATAATTTCAATTCGAACGATTCTTTTAGTGTCGGGTATTTTATTATCAGGAGTGGGTCTCTGGTATCAATCTACCGCAAAGTACAGTGTATCTAAGAACAACTTCTAAAGGTAAAAATGATAAAAAACATGGCTAAAAGGCGCTTAGATATTGGGGGAAAAATCATGGAAATACCCATTATTTACGAAGATAATCATTTGCTGGTGGTTATCAAACCACCAAATATTTTGTCCCAAGGAGACCACACCGGGGATTTGGATATGTTGACTCTTTTGAAGGCTGATCTGAAACGACGATATAATAAACCGGGAAATGTTTATTTAGGTTTAGTTCATAGATTAGATAGACCGGTTGGTGGAGTCATGGTTTTTGCCAAAACCTCCAAGGCGGCGTCACGGCTTTCCAGCCAAATACAAAAGGGACAATTTTCCAAAAAATATTTAGCTGTTATTCATGGAAAACCAGAAAAAGAGAGGGATACTTTAGTACATTATCTATTAAAGGACCATAAGAAAAATATGGTTTATGCAGTGGAAAAAGGTATTCCCGGGGCTAAAGAAGCAAGGATTGATTATGAAGTAATAGATACCCAAAATGGATTTTCTCTGGTTAAAATTCATTTACACACAGGAAGATCACATCAGATCCGGGTACAATTTTCGACAATTGGTCATCCTTTATACGGTGACCAGAAATATGGGACAAAAGTAAATAAAGTGGGACAACAAATTGCTCTTTGGTCCCATGAAATTAGTTTTGACCATCCAACTCTCAATAAGAAAGTATCTTTTAAAAGCTTTCCGAAAAAATACGATCCTTGGGATAGATTTAAACTGGGGTAGAAAAATTAAACGAGGGACCTCTTTAGGGAAAGAGGTCCCTTTAAACATGAAATTTTATAGGTTCTTTAAAAATCTATTCATTCGCACTAAAGCTTCCTTGATATTATCAACAGAGGCTGCATAACAGCAGCGGATGAAACCTTCACCGCTTTCTCCAAAGGCGTTACCCGGTACTACAGCTACTTTTTCCTCTATTAACAGTTTCTCCGAGAATTCTTCTGAGGTTAAACCTGTATTTTTAACGGAAGGGAAAACGTAGAAAGAACCTTGGGGTTCAAAACATTCCAGGCCTATCTCCCTTAAGCCATTTACAATGAGCTGACGGCGTTTATTATAGGAAGCAACCATTTTTTTCATTTCCTCTTCCCCGTTAGTCAATGCTTCTAAAGCAGCTTTTTGGCCCATGATAGGTGCACAGAGCATGGTATATTGATGGATTTTTACTAAAGCACTTAGTATTTCCTTAGG
Organism: Peptococcaceae bacterium UBA3933; assembly: GCA_002385805.1. Taxonomy (GTDB): domain Bacteria; phylum Bacillota; class Peptococcia; order Peptococcales; family BICA1-8; genus UBA3933. The sequence goes on along the minus strand of DGEF01000045.1, from coordinate 33,273 downwards.
AGCGGCAGCATAACCTATGCGCCAGCCGGTCATGGCAAAGGCTTTGGAAAAACCGTTTAAAGTGATGGTTCTTTCCCACATTCCCGGGAGAGCGGCAAAGGAAAAATGCTGTCCTGTATAGGTTAACTCACCATAAACTTCATCGGAAATAACGATTAAATTATGTTCTTCCACGATTTGTGCAATAGGCTCTAAATCTTCTTTAGTCATTATTGCTCCTGTAGGGTTATTGGGAAAAGTTAAAATCAATACTTTAGATTTAGGAGTAATTTTATTTTTTAATTCAGCGGCAGTTAATTTAAAATTGTCCTTGGCATAAGTACGTAAAGGGATAGGGTTGCCGCCAGCCAAAATTACACTGGGTACATAAGAAACATAGGAGGGATCAGGAATCAAGACTTCATCACCTGCTGAAACCACGGCTCTTAAAGCCAGGTCTATGGCCTCGCTAACTCCCACGGTAATTAATATCTCATTTTCCGGGTTATATTCCAAGTCGAATTTAGTTAAGTATTTACTGACTGCTTGCCGTAATTCAAAGAGGCCATAATTTGAAGTATACATGGTATGGCCTTTTTCTAAAGATTCATAACAGGCTTTTCTAATATGGGCAGGTGTAACAAAGTCCGGTTCACCTACTCCCAGAGAAATAACTCCTTCAGTTTGACTAATAAGATCAAAGAACTTTCTGATTCCGGAGGGGGGAATACTTTTAACCTTTTCATTAATAAAAGAAGCAGGATTAACACTCATCAAGATTCACCGACCTTTATATTTTCTTTATTGCTGTTAACTTAAAGGGAAATGGGGTCAGGGTGAATATAATAAAAAAAACTCTCGTTCCCTATGTAGGGACGAGAGTTACTCGCGGTACCACCCTAGTTGGCCAACATTTTGACCCACTCGTTTTCCTGTAACGGAGGAATCCGGCTTGCTTACTAAAATTTCGGCAGAGCGCTCAAGAGGGGCTTCATTGGACTGCTGTGTCGGGTTTCCCACCATCTACCGACTCTCTGGAACTAGCAGAGCTCCAATTACTCTTCTCTTTCATAGCATTGCAATAAGTTTATATTATTTTTCTAAAATTCTAGCATCATTAAACAATTGTGTCAAGAGGAAAATGTGTTTACAAAGCAAAGTGTTTATACTAAAATGATTAAAGGTCTATTAAATCTCGATGGGAAGCTTATTTCTTCAACATTGATTAAAACTTAATTAATTTAACCACTTTGAAAATTTTCAGGGTGGTTATTATTTTTTGGAGTGAGCTAAATGGAAAAAATTCTTCAGGTATTTACAGGGGCTTTTTGTGATAAAGATTTTTATTCTAAAATGCTCAAATTATCTCTGCCGGTTATGGCCCAAAACTTGATTGTTTCTCTGTTAAATATGGTAGATACAATAATGGTAGGAAATTTAGGAGAAACTGAGATTGCAGCGGTAGGTACCGCCAATCAGTATTTCTTTTTTTTCCATATGTTTTTAATCGGTTTAAGTGCCGGCTGTAGTGTTTTTATTGCCCAATACTGGGGAAAAGGTGATCTCAAGAATATTAAACGAATATTGGGCATAGGGTTAATTTCGGCAATTACAATTTCCTTATTATTTATGTTTATCGGTTTTATTAACCCCGAACTGGTAATAGCTCTTTTCACCAATGAAAAAGCGGTCATAGAGCTAGGGGCAGGTTATTTAAAAATAGTCCTGTTTAGTTATGTATTCACAGGCATTACCTTTGTCTACAGTTTTTCCTTAAGGTCTATAGGAAACGCTACTTTGCCTATGTTTATCAGTGGAGTAGCACTTGTTTTTAATGTCTTTTTTAACTATGTATTTATCTTTGGAAATTTCGGTGCCCCAGCTTTAGGTGTAGAAGGGGCTGCTTTAGCAACCTTGATTTCCCGAGTACTGGAAACAGCTGTTCTACTGGCCTGTATTTATGGGGAAAAAGGAATCCTGGCAGCATCTTTAAAAGAAATGTTGGATATTACCTACCCTTATGTAAAAAATGCTTATCGAACAATAGCTCCGGTTATCTTTAATGATTTATGCTGGGGGCTGGCCAGTCTTGTTTATGTGGCTGTTTATGGTAGAATGGGGACCCAGGCTCTGGCGGTTATCCAAATCTGTAACACTGTTAGCAATCTTTTTATGGTTGTTACTTTCGGACTTTCTAATGCGGCTGCAGTTATGATTGGTAATTCCATTGGTTCAGGGGAAGAAGGGCTTAGTAAGGTCTATGCCCAAAGGTTTTCTTTAATAGGTGTGGTAGTCGGAATAGGGTTAGGGATGATGCTGGCCGTAGCTTCTCCTTTTATCCTGCAAATGTTTAATGTTTCTTCTACTGTCCGGAGCAGTTCTCAGATTATCCTGTATATGATTTCTTTAATCTTTTTTATCAGGGTCTTGGCCATTATGCTTATTGTAGGTATATTACGGGGCGGTGGTGATGCACGGCAAGCATTTTTGATAGAAGGGTTTACCATGTGGTTTATAGGTGTACCTTTAACTCTTGTGGGTGCTTTTGTTTTCCATTTTCCGGTCCATGTTGTTTATGCCCTGGCCCTTATGGAAGAAGTGGTTAAATGTTTCTTAAGTTTAAGAAGGTTAAAATCAGGTAAATGGATTAATAATCTTACAGAGGAAATGGTGTAGTTTATATGAAATATGAAAACATTCGCCGGGCTAAATTTCTTTCCCGGCCCAACAGGTTTATAGCTAACATAGAGATTGAGGGTAAAACAGAGATTTGTCATGTGAAGAATACAGGTAGGTGCAAGGAATTATTAGTTCCCAATGCGACCATATTTGTGCAGGAAACAGATAAAGCAGAGAGAAAAACAAAATACGATTTAATTGCTGTTTATAAAGGTGAACGACTTGTGAATATTGACAGTCAGGTACCTAATAAAATTTTTCACGAATGGGTCCTGGATAGTGGCTATTTTGGAGAAGTTGAATTAATAAAACCGGAATATAAATATAAGAACTCTCGTTTTGATTTTTATCTGGAAACAAAAAATTCAAAAATACTGGTAGAGGTAAAAGGTGTTACCTTAGAGGAGGATGGAGTAGCTTTATTTCCTGATGCACCTACGGAACGGGGAATAAAGCATATAACCGAACTGGGTGAATGTATTGAAGACGGTTATGAGGCTTATATATTTTTTATTATTCAAATGAAAGATGTCCGGTATTTTGCACCAAATTATAAAACCCATCAGGCTTTCGGTGAGGCACTGGTAAAAGGGGCAGAACAAGGCATAAAGGTTATTGCCTTTGATTGTGAAGTACAGGAAGATTCAATAACAGCCGGGGATTTTGTGGAAGTCAGGTTGTAGTAAGGCAGGATTTATTATAAAAACGTTAAATATATTATTTTAAAAGAGGAAGGAGGAGTTTAGATGATTGTCGGCAGGGCTAAAGATGTGGAAGGAATACATGTAGGGGGAAAAGAGAATATCCTCAAAAAAGTGTTAATTTCACCGGAAAAAGGCGGCTGGCAGGATTATGTGATGCGCTTATTTGAGTTAAGCCCCGGTGGAGATTCCTGCACTCCAAGACATACTCATGATTGGCCCCATATAATCTATATAGTTTCAGGAACAGGCGTAATTCATTTAGAGGGCACTGACCATGAAGTCGAAACCGGTTCTTTTGCCTTCATTCCCGGGGGTAAATTACATCAATTAATTAACACAGGTTCGGAGAAGTTTTCTTTTATTTGTATCGTTCCTCCGGAAGGGGATGTTTAAGTAAAATCAAAAGGGCTCCCTTAATAACTAAGGGGGCCATTTTCTTTTATCTGGCCTTTTTCGTTTAATCTTAGTATCTTATCTACCTTTTCCAGACCTGTTAAGCGATGGGTGATGATTAGGGTGGTTTTTCCCCCTGTTATTTTGGCCAGCTCCTGCCAAAGCTCACGTTCTGTCACCGCATCTAATCCGTTAGTGGCTTCATCCAAAATAAGGAAAGGGGCGTCTTTCAGGAGCGCCCGGGCAATGGCTAGACGTTGTCGTTGACCGCCGGATAGTTTCAAGCCCTTTTCTCCTATATAAGTTTCGTATCCGCGGGGTAAAGTTTCGATAAAATCATGGAGGTGAGCTTTCTGACAAGCTGCAATTATTTCTTCCGGAGTAGCTGTAGGTTTGGCTAAGAGGAGATTTTCTTTAACCGTAGCATTAAAAAGATGTGTCTGCTGGCTGACTACACTGAAATAACTACGTACTAATTCGGGAGGAAGAGATTTTAAATCATAGCCGCCCAAATATATTTTCCCTTTTTCATATTCCCAAAAACGTAGTAACAAATTTATTAATGTGCTTTTTCCGGCACCGCTGGGACCAATAATTGCCAGTCGTTCCCCCGGAAGTAATTCCAGATTAATATTTTGGAGTACCCAAGGCTCATTTTCATCATAACGAAAACTCAAGCCTTCTATCCTTAAACTTGCTTCTTGCAGTTGGCAGGTTGGATAAGCAAGGTTTTCTTGAACTTGAGGCTGGATAGCAGTTATTTGGATAAGGTTTTTCCCGGCAGCTAAACTTTCTTCCAAATTTTTAGTAATAAGGGGTAGGGGATAAATGGCCTCAAAACCGGAATAGGCTGCTAAGACCAGCATAGCCAGATATATACCCTCAAGTTCACCTTTTTCCACTAATGGGATAGCTAAAACAAGGAAGGTCCATAAAGTCAGATTGGCTAGAAGTCCTGTTAAAGTGTTAGCCAAGCCGGTGAGCCCCGCTTCATGTCCTTGCAAGCCTACTAATTTTTTCCCCAATTTTCTGGTTTCCTGTTCATATCTTTCCTTGTGGCCGAAAACAGTAAGCTCAGTCATTCCCTGAATACAATCTACTAAATGAGCATTAAGGGCTGTTGTTACCTTTACCAACTGTTGTCCCACTCCGCTAATTAGTATTTTTATGAGAATTGGAGTCCCAATACCCGCCAGCACATAAAAGAAGAAAAATGTTAAAGCCAGTTTAATCTCAAACCGGGCTAAAAAAGCAGAAGTAACCATGAGAATTACTAAAGCTGTAGCCGGTGGGGCTAATACCCGTAGGTAAAAATGTTTTAGTGTCTCTACATTATTGACTAAATTGCTTAGTAGCTCTCCCCTTCGATAACCGGATAAGGCAGCCGGGGCTAAAGGTTCCAGGCAGGAATAAAACCAGACTCGTATTTCCTTTAATATGCCAAAGGTTGTCTTATGGGAGATATAGCGTTCCAAGTAGCGAAAGACAGCCCGGGAGATGCCGAAAAAACGTACTCCCACAATCAGAGGCATTAAATAAAGAATAGGGGGGTGGAGGGCAGCCCTGGCGATTAATAGAGCTGATACGGCCAGTAATCCTATATTACTAGCGATGGTCAAAAATGAGAAAAAAGTGGCTAAAGCCATGGCCTTCCAGTTAGGTGCAACCAATTTCAACAGTTTAAATAATACCGGCATCTAAAGCACCTCCGTAAGCCGTAACCAGCCTGTAGTAAGCCCCTTTTTTGGTCATTAATTCCCTATGTGTTCCCGCTTCCACTATTCGGCCTTTTTCTAAAACCAGAATCCTGTCGGCTTTAAAGACTGTGGAGAGTCGGTGGGCAATAATCAGGATGGTACTGTTTTCCTTAAGAATATCTAGGGCCCTTTCAATTTCTTTTTCTGTTTCTTGATCGAGACCGGCGGTAGCTTCGTCCAAGATAAGGAGAGGGGCATTTTTTAAAAATGCTCTGGCCAGAGCAATCCTCTGAGCCTGACCGCCACTTAAACGTATACCTCCCTCACCGACAGGTGTGGCATACCCTTGAGGTAAACGGGAAATAAATTCATGGGCCTGAGCCATTTTAGCCGCTTTAATTACTTCTTCTCTTGTTGCTTTTGGCTTTCCCAGCAAAATGTTATCCAGGACGGTGCCGTAAAAAAGATAAGGGTGCTGGGAAACAAAAGAAAC